>NZ_CP178449.1:3657500-3957500 GCF_050368855.1 Azonexus sp. IMCC34842
CCGTACTCCCCAGGCGGTCAACTTCACGCGTTAGCTCCGGTACTAAAAGGTTTTACCCTCCCAACACCTAGTTGACATCGTTTAGGGCGTGGACTACCAGGGTATCTAATCCTGTTTGCTACCCACGCTTTCGTGCATGAGCGTCAGTATCGACCCAGGGGGCTGCCTTCGCCATTGGTGTTCCTCCACATCTCTACGCATTTCACTGCTACACGTGGAATTCCACCCCCCTCTGCCGTACTCTAGCCTTGCAGTCACAAGCGCAGTTCCCAGGTTGAGCCCGGGGATTTCACGCCTGTCTTACAAAACCGCCTGCGCACGCTTTACGCCCAGTAATTCCGATTAACGCTCGCACCCTACGTATTACCGCGGCTGCTGGCACGTAGTTAGCCGGTGCTTCTTATTCCGGTACCGTCATCCACACCAGGTATTAACCAATGCGATTTCTTCCCGGCCGAAAGAGCTTTACAACCCGAAGGCCTTCTTCACTCACGCGGCATGGCTGGATCAGGCTTTCGCCCATTGTCCAAAATTCCCCACTGCTGCCTCCCGTAGGAGTCTGGACCGTGTCTCAGTTCCAGTGTGGCGGATCATCCTCTCAGACCCGCTACAGATCGTCGCCTTGGTGAGCTTTTACCCCACCAACTAGCTAATCTGATATCGGCCGCTCTAACAGCGCAAGGCCCGAAGGTCCCCTGCTTTCCTCCTCAGAGAATATGCGGTATTAGCGTAACTTTCGCTACGTTATCCCCCACTGAAAGGTACGTTCCGATACATTACTCACCCGTTCGCCACTCGCCACCAGGATTGCTCCCGTGCTGCCGTTCGACTTGCATGTGTAAGGCATGCCGCCAGCGTTCAATCTGAGCCAGGATCAAACTCTTCAGTTCAATCCAACTAATTACTCACAATTCACTGACGGTAGAATTTGACTTCTACCTCGATGGATCTCTCCATCCGTGTGATTGCCTTTAATACTTTTTGCGACTTGCGTCGCTTTCGCATCAAGGCACCCACACCTATCGATTGTCCAAATTGTTAAAGATCACTTCCTGTCGCGCCGCTTCTTTCGAAGCCGTCTGCTGCGACGGGGGGCGAACTATATCCGCCACCCAGAGCGCCGTCAAGCACTTTTAAACAATCAGGCAATAATAGTTTGCTGACGGTGACCGTCGATCAATAGACACCACATAAAAAAAGGGGCCCGAAGGCCCCTGAAAGGTTGAGACAACGGGTGCTGTTCTCCCGAAATCTCACCCGCAGAGTCAGTGGTGTTCCGTTCTCGCAGGCTTGGCGAAAAGCTGGTTTATTTCGCCGGCCCCTTGCGGATGAAACCGAAAGGCTTGCCCAGCGGCACGAGGGTCCGTCCGAAATAGCTGTTGAGGAAGAGGCCGCCGGCGGTATAGAAGCCGATCAGCGAAATCAGCAATTCCGACCAGGCCGCCAGAGGTGAGAACAGACCCGGATTGATGCCGAGGATGGACAGGGCCAGCGACGGCAGCAGGACGTTGATCAGCATCAGCATGATGGCGAACATCTTGTTGACTTCGAAGGCAGCCACCATGATGAACAGCGAGAAGAAGAAATAGCCCAGGCAGGCAAAGGCGAGTTGCTTCGGATCGGCCTTGGCCGGATCGAGGGCGCCGAGCAGGCCCTGACTGATCGCCCAGTGCATGGCGACCGCGCCCCAGAACAGGCCATAGGCACCAAGCACGATCGAGCCGAAGTAGTTGTTCTTTTTGAAGTCGATGGTCGACGCCCAGATCTGGGCTATCGAGCCGAGCAGCAAGGCCCAGGGAATCAGGTAGACGGACCCCGTTGTCCAGCCCATCTTCTGCGAGGCGGCAACGAAGGTCACAATCGAAAGACCGAACACCCCGAGCGCAGTCGGGTCGGACATGATGATCTTGGTTTCGGTAACAGCTTGTTGCGGTTGTATTTGTGCGGTCATGATCAAATCCCCATTTTGTGATTGTTTGACTTCAATTTATCCGGCCGATCGCCATCAAAATTCGCGGATGCCTCCCCCCAGGCGGCATCCGGATACAACACCCGGCCTGGCACGAGGCGCGACAGGCCGGGCTTGAACAACCGGAGTCCCGAAAAGGCGACGCCCGGTCCTTACCACTACATATTCGGATACGTCGGCCCGCCCCCACCTTCGGGTACCGTCCAGTTGATGTTCTGGGTCGGATCCTTGATGTCGCAGGTCTTGCAGTGCAGGCAGTTCTGACCGTTGATCTGCAGGCGCGGCTTGCCTTCATCCTCACCGAGGATTTCGTACACGCCGGCCGGGCAGTAACGCGTTTCCGGTGCGCCATACTTGGCATAGTTCACACTGATGGCGACGCTTTCATCCTTCAGGCGCAGATGGCACTGCTGGTTTTCCTCATGATTGGTGGCCGAGAGGAAAACCGAGGACAGCCGGTCGAAAGTCAGTTGACCATCCGGCTTCGGATAGTCGATTTTCGGATAAGCGCCCTTTTCGCCCAACTGCGTATGATCGGCGTGGTTGTGCATGGTCCACGGCGCCTTGCCCTTGAAGACATAGGTGTCGATCGCCCCGTAGGCCAGGGCGCCAAACAAGCCCCACTTGAAGGCCGGGCGGATGTTGCGCACCTTGTACAGCTCTTCCCACAGCCAGCTCTTCTTGAGCTGCTCGGCGTACTCGGTGGCTTCCGCCCCCGCGTTGTCCTTGAACAGGTGCTCGAAAACGGCTTCGGCGGCGACCATGCCCGACTTCATCGCCATGTGCGTGCCCTTGATCTTCGGCACATTGAGGAAGCCGGCGGTGTCGCCGATCAACAGGCCGCCCGGGAAGGTCAGCTTGGGTACCGACTGGTAGCCGCCTTCCGACAGCGCACGGGCGCCATAGGAGATGCGCCGGGCGCCTTCGAAGACGCCGCGAATCGCCGGGTGCGTCTTGTAGCGCTGAAATTCTTCGTAGGGCGACAACCACGGGTTCTTGTAGTCGAGGCCGACGACCATGCCGATCGCCACCAGATTGTTTTCCAGGTGATAGAGGAAGGAGCCACCATAGGTGTCGCTTTGCAGCGGCCAGCCGACGCTATGGACGATCAACCCCGGCTGGTGTTTGGCCGGATCGACTTCCCACAATTCCTTGATGCCGATGCCGTAGGTTTGCGGATCGACACCGTCGCGCAAGTTGAATTTTGCCCAGAGCTCCTTGGTCAGCGAACCGCGGCAACCTTCGGCAAAGATCGTCTGGCGGGCATGCAACTCCATGCCCGGCTGGAAGTTGTGGCCAGGCTGGCCGTCCTTGCCGATGCCGAGATCGCCGGTAGCCACACCCTTGACCGAGCCGTCCTCGTGATAGAGCACTTCGGCGGCGGCGAAGCCGGGGTAGATCTCGACACCCAGCGCCTCCGCCTGCTCGCCCAGCCAGCGACAGAGGTTGCCGAGGCTGATGATGTAATTGCCGTGGTTGCCCATCTGCGGCGGCGTCGGCAGCTTGTAGGAAGCGCCCTCGGTGAGGAACAGCAGGCGGTCTTCGCCGGCCGGCGTATTGAGCGGTGCGCCGCGCTCCTGCCAGTCGGGGATCAGTTCAGCCAGCGCATGTGGCTCGAGCACCGCGCCGGACAGGATATGGGCGCCGATTTCGGAACCTTTCTCGAGCAGACAGACCGAGAGCTCCTTGCCATTGGCCAACCCCAGTTGCTTGATGCGGATCGCCGAAGACAGCCCCGAAGGGCCGCCGCCGACGATCACGACGTCGTATTCCATCGCATCGCGATCAGTACGCATGATCATGCTCAGAACAGGTTTTCCGGCAGCCCGAACACCGACTCGCTACCGCCGGTGACTTCGGCGGCGTAGGCGGAGGCGAAGGGCAGCTGGTGGGCGGCAAAGTAGGTCGCGGTGGCCAGCTTGGCCTGATAGAACTGGTCGCTGTTGCCGGCCGCGATCTGCTTGACGGCAAGCGCCGCCGACTTGGCCATCAGCCAGCCGCCGGCGACGATGCCGGTCAGCTTGAGGAAAGGCACGGAGCCGGCATGGACGGCCTGCGGCGCGCTCTCGTAGTTGGCGAGAATCCACTCGGCGGCACCGCTCAGGGCTGCGATGCCGTTTTTCAGATTGGCGGCAATGCCGGCCAGTTGGGCATTACCAGCCAGTTCTTCGGCCGTGGCCGTCATTTCGGCCAACAGGGATTTCATTCCGGCGCCCGGCACCTTCTCGCGGGCCAGCTTGCGGCCGACCAGGTCGTTGGCCTGGATCGCCGTCGTGCCTTCGTAGATGGTGGTGATGCGCGAATCGCGGTAGTACTGGGCCGCCCCGGTTTCCTCGATGAAGCCGACGCCACCGAAAACCTGGACGCCGGTCGACGACAGTTCGACACCCTGTTCGGTACTCCAGCCCTTGACCACCGGGGTCAGCAGGTCAACACGGACCTGGGCGGCGGCATCGCCGGCGTGGGCGCGGTCGATGTTGGCGGCGGTGTAGTAGGCCAGCGTACGCATGGCTTCGGTGCGCGACTTCATATCCATCAGCATGCGGCGGACATCCGGGTGATGCAGGATGGGCTTCTTGACGCCGGATTTGTCGCCGACCGGCGCCCCCTGGATGCGCTCGCGGGCATACCACAGGGCGTGCTGGTAGGCGCGCTCGGCGATGCCGACGCCTTCCAGGCCGACATTGACGCGGGCGTGGTTCATCATCGTGAACATGTAGCCGATGCCCTTGTGCTCTTCGCCGACCAGATAGCCGACGGCACCTTCCTTCTCGCCATAGGACATGACTGCCGTCGGGCTGCCGTGGATGCCCATCTTGTGTTCGATCGAAGCGCAGATCAGGTCGTTGCGCTTGCCCAGTGAGCCGTCGTCATTGACCAGGAATTTCGGCACGATGAACAGCGAGATGCCCTTCAGTCCCGGCGGGGCATCCGGCAGACGGGCCAGCACCAGGTGAATGATGTTTTCGGCGACATCATGTTCGCCCCAGGTAATGAAGATCTTGGTGCCGCTGACCAGGTAGCTGCCGTCGCCGGCCGGCTTGGCCTTGGTCGAGATGGCGGCGAGATCGGAGCCAGCGTTCGGCTCGGTCAGGTTCATCGTGCCGGTCCAGGTGCCTTCGACCATCTTCGGCAGGTATTTCTGCTTCAGCTCTTCGGAAGCGTGGTGGGCGATGGCTTCGATGGCGCCGCCGGTGAGCATCGGGCACAGGCCGAAGGCCATGTTGGCGCCCTTCCACATTTCATTGACCGCCATCGACACGACAGCCGGCAGGCCCTGACCGCCGAATTCCGGCGAGAAGGGCATGGAGGTCCAGCCGGTTTCAGCGAACAGCTTGTAGGCTTCCTTGAAACCGGGCGCCGTGGTCACCACGCCGTCCTTGCAGACGTGGCCGGTGCGGTCGCCGACGCGGTTGATCGGGTCAAGGACGCCGGTGGCGAACTTGGACGCTTCGTCGAGGATGGACTCGACGAGATCGACGGAACATTCCTCGTTGCCGGGCAGCGCGCAGATCTCTTCGAGACCGGCGACTTCGTTGAGGACGAACTGCATGTCGCGAATCGGGGCGATATAGGTGCTCATAGGGGTATCTCCTGGCTATTTTTGGGTTTAGACGGTGGCAACGAGTTGCGGTACGACTTCAAACAGATCGCCGACCAGGCCGTAATCGGCGACCTGGAAGATCGGCGCATCCGGATCCTTGTTGATGGCGACGATGACTTTCGATTCCTTCATACCGGCCAGATGCTGGATGGCACCCGAGATGCCGACCGCGATGTAGAGCTGCGGTGCGACGATCTTGCCGGTCTGGCCGACCTGGTAGTCGTTCGGCACGAAGCCGGCATCGACCGCCGCACGGCTGGCGCCAAGGGCGGCACCGAGCTTGTCGGCGAGCGGTTCGAGCAGGGCGTGATAGTTCTCGCCGCTGCCCAGACCGCGACCACCGGAAACGATGATCTTGGCGGCACCGAGTTCGGGCCGTTCGGATTTGGTCAATTCGCGGTGGGTCAGCGTACTTTGCGCCGTGTCGGCCGCCGGACTGATGGTCTCGACTGGGGCGCTGTGGCCGCTGGCGACGGGGTCGAAGGCGGTGGTACGGACGGTGATGACCTTGACCGGATCGGCGCTCTTGACCGTGGCCAGCGCGTTGCCGGCGTAGATCGGACGAATGAAGGTATCGGCAGCTTCGACGCCGGTGATTTCCGAGATCTGGGCGACGTCGAGCAAGGCGGCGACGCGCGGCAGCAGGTTCTTGCCGAAGGTGGTGGCTGGAGCGAGGATGTGGCTGTAGCCGGCGGCCTGGGCGATGATCAGGGCGGTGAGGTTTTCGGCGGTCTGGCTCTGGTAGTGGGCGGCGTCGGCGACTTTGACCTTGGCGACGCCGTGCAGGCCGGCAGCTTGCTGAGCGGCGCCGGCGCAGGCGCTGCCGGCGACCAGGACGTGCACTTCGCCACCGATCTTGACGGCGGCGGCGACGGTGTTGAGGGTGGCGGCCTTGAGGCTGAGCTGGTCGTGTTCGGCAATGACGAGAATGGTCATGGTGTGTTCTCCCTTAGATCACTTTCGCTTCATTGCGAAGCTTGTTGACGAGTTCGGCGACGTCGGCGACCTTGACGCCGGCACTGCGCTTGGCGGGTTCGGCGACTTTCAGCGTTGTCAGGCGCGGTGCGACATCGACACCGAGGTCGGCCGGCTTGACGGTGTCGAGCGGCTTCTTCTTGGCTTTCATGATGTTGGGCAGCGTGGCGTAGCGCGGCTCGTTCAGGCGCAGGTCGGTGGAGACAACGGCCGGCAGGCTGATCACCAGGGTTTCCAGGCCGCCGTCGATTTCCCGGGTGACCGTCGCTTGGCCGTCGGCGATAACGACCTTCGAGGCGAAGGTGGCTTGCGGCCAGTTTTGCAACGCGGCAAGCATCTGGCCGGTTTGATTGGCGTCGTCGTCGATGGCTTGTTTGCCGCAGATGACGAGTTGCGGTTGTTCCTTGTCGCACAGGGCTTTCAGCAGCTTGGCGACGGCCAGCGGCTGGAGTTCGACGTCGGTTTCGACGAGGATGCCGCGGTCGGCACCGATCGCCATCGCGGTGCGCAGGGTTTCCTGACAGGCGGCGACGCCGCAGGAGACGGCGATGACTTCGCTGGCGATGCCGGCTTCCTTCAGCCGGACAGCTTCTTCAATGGCGATTTCGTCGAAGGGGTTCATGCTCATCTTGACGTTGGCCAGGTCAACACCTGAACCGTCGGCCTTCACCCGAATCTTGACGTTGTAGTCCACTACCCGTTTCACGGGGACGAGAATTTTCATGGGATATTCCTTTCCCGGACACAAAACCCCCTGCCGACCAAGACATGGTGACAGGGGGTATGCCGATTACTCGATGGCGAGCGCGGAGTTGGCGTGCTGGCGCAGGACGTATTTCTGGATCTTGCCGGTCGACGTCTTCGGCAATTCACCGAACACCACCTGCTTCGGCACCTTGAAGCGGGCCAGGTGAGCGCGGCAATGCTCGATGATCTCGGCTTCGGTCGTCGTCGAACCTTCCTTCAGTTCGATGAAGGCGGCCGGCACTTCGCCCCACTTCTCGTCGGGCTTGGCGACCACGGCGGCGGCGATCACCGAGGGATGGCGATAGAGCACATCCTCGACTTCCAGCGAGGAAATGTTCTCGCCACCAGAGATGATGATGTCCTTCGAGCGATCCTTGATCTTGACGTAGCCATCGCTGTGCACCACGGCCAGGTCGCCGGTATGAAACCAGCCACCTTCAAAGGCTTCTTCGCTCGCCTTCGGATTCTTCAGGTAGCCCTTCATCACTAGGTTGCCGCGGAACATGATCTCGCCCATCGTTTCGCCATCCCAGGGCACTGGCTCGAGAGACACCGAGTCGAGTACGGCAATCGCTTCCTGCATGTGGTAGCGGACGCCCTGCCGGCCGTTGCGCGCGGCGCGCAGGTCGATTGGCAGCCGATCCCATTCGGGATGCTTGGCGCAGACGGAGGCCGGGCCATAGGTTTCGGTCAGGCCGTAGACGTGGGTGATGTTGAAACCCATCTGCTCGCAGCCTTCGATGATGGCCGCCGGGGGAGCGGCACCGGCGATCAGGCCATTGACCTGATGGGTGATGCCTTCCTTGAGCGCTGCCGGGGCGTTGATCATCATGCCGTACACAATCGGCGCGCCGCACATGTGGCTGACCTTGTGCTCCTTGATCAGGCCGAAGATCAGCACCGGATCGATCTTGCGCAGACAGACGCTGGTCCCGGCATTGGCCGCCATGGTCCATGGGAAGCACCAGCCGTTGCAATGGAACATCGGCAGCGTCCACAGATAGACCGAATGCTGCGGCATGCCCCAGGAAATGATGTTGGACGCGGCATTCAGGTAGGCGCCGCGATGATGGTAGACGACGCCCTTCGGATTGCCGGTGGTACCCGAGGTGTAGTTCAGCGCGATGGCATCCCACTCGTTGGCCGGCAGCTGCCAGGCGAAGTCGGGCTCGCCCTCGGCGAGGAAGGCTTCATAATCCTTTTCGCCCAGCGTTTCGCCGCCGGTGAATTCCGGGTCGAGCGTATCGATGATCAAGGGCTTGGGGCCTTCGAGCAGCGCCAGAGCCGGTTTGACGATGGCGGAGAATTCCGGATCGGTAATCAGCACCTTGGCCTCGCCATGCGTCAGCATGAAGGCAATGGCTTCCGGATCTAGCCGGGTATTCAGGGTATTGAGCACGGCGCCGCTCATCGGCACACCGAAATGGCACTCGAACATCGGCGCCGTATTCGGCAACATCACGGCGACGGTGTCGCCCTTGCCGATACCGCGACTCTTCAGTGCCGAGGCAAGTTGACGGCAGCGTTCGTAACTTTCCTTCCAGGTATATTGACGGGCGCCCTGGATGACGGAAATACGCTTGGGATAGATAAACGCCGAGCGCTCGATGAAGCTCAGCGGGGAAAGCGGAACATAATTGGCCGGGTTCTGGTCGAGCCCGACGGTGTACGGATTTGCCACAAACATCTCCTCACGATTCTTGCGAAAGCGCTGTTCTCTTTTGGGCTTTGATTTTTTTATATCTAACAAGAGTGACAAAATACTCTTGCACAACTATTGGCGGAATGTAACGAATAGTTGCGCCGACCGAACTTGCCAAACGCCCGCTCTAGAATTGTAACAATGAACCTCGCCCCCGCTGCTCCGGGTATCGCCCAGCATTACACGATGCTGCAAACCGGGCTGGATTTGCTCGACCAGGGCATCACCGTCTTCGACGGCGATCTGCGGCTGGTTGCCTGGAACCAGCCCTTTCTCCGGCTGCTCGACTTGCCGGACGAGATGGCCTGGGTTGGCGCCTCTTTCGCGTCGTTCATCCGCTACAACGCTGAACGGGGCGAATACGGACCCGGCGACAAGGAAGCCCAGATCGCCGAACGGGTGACCGCGGCGGCCGGCTTTGCCGCCCGGGTCACCGAACGCCAGCGGCCGAACGGGCGTGTTTTGCTGCTGCGCAGCGAGCCGCTGCCGGACGCGGGATTCGTTACCTTGTACAGCGACATCACCGAACAGCGTTACATCGAGAACCTGAGCGAACACCAGAATATCCAGCTCGAGGAACGGGTCCGCCGGCGGACCGCCCAGCTCGAAAACGCCAACGCCAACCTGATCCGGGCCAATACCGAAAACACCCGGATTGCCGCTGCCCTGCGCCGCAGCGAGGAACGCCTGCGGCTGATCAACGACACCATTCCGATCCTGATCGGCTATGTCGACAAGGACGAGGTCTATCAATACGCCAACAAGGGCTACTCCGACTGGTACGGCCACCCCGAAGGCGGTGTCACCGGGCGGGCCGTGCGCGAGGTGACCGGCGAACAGGTTTATAGCCAGGTGCGCGAGCCGGTACGCAAGGCCCTGGCCGGCCAACAGGTGACTTACGAATACAAGATGGATCGTCCGGGGCAAAGCGTTTTCGCGCGCAGCACACTGGTTCCGGAAATCAGTGCGGAAGGCGAAAAGCTGGGATTTTTCGTCTTCTCGCATGAGATTACCGAGCAAAAACGGATGGAGGCCGCCCTCGTCCAGGCCCAGAAGATGGAAGCCATCGGCCAGCTGACCGGCGGCCTAGCCCACGACTTCAACAACCTGCTGACCGTCGTCATCGGCAATCTCGCGGCGCTGCAGGATCATCGGCCGAATGACGCCGAGATCAACGAATTCGTCACCCCGGCGCTGCAGTCGGCGCGGCGCGGCGTGCAACTGATCAAGCGCTTGCTCACCTTCTCCCGCCAGCAGCCGCTGGAACCGCAGGCGGTCGATATCGGCCGGCTGACCGCCGGGCTGGCCAAGCTGGTACGCCGCTCATTGCCCGAATCGATTGTCGTATCGACCGACCTGGCGACCGGCTCGGTGCATGCCCTGGTCGATCCGGGGCAACTGGAAAGCGCCCTGCTCAATTTCGCGCTGAACGCGCGCGACGCGATGCCGGCGGGTGGCCGTCTGCACATTGCCGCGCGCGCCATCGAACTGTCGAGCGATGCCGCGGCTTTCGACGTCGCCCCCGGCCCCTATGCGCTGATCGAAGTGGCCGACAACGGCTGCGGCATGGATGCGGCGACCCTGGCCCGCGTCTACGAACCTTTTTTCACCACCAAGCGCTTCGGGCTGGGCAGTGGCCTCGGCCTGTCGATGGCCTACGGCTTCGTCAAGCAGTCGGGTGGCGGCATCGCCATCCAGAGCCAGACCGGCCAGGGCACGACGGTGCTGATGGTGCTGCCGCTGGTCGCCGCCGAACCGGACATCGACCCGCCGGCCGCCGATGCCCTGTTGGCGCACGGCGGCGAACTGGTGCTGCTGGTCGAAGACGAGCCGAATGTCCGGCGCGTCGTCCGCCAGCAGCTGATCGACCTCGGCCACCCGGTGATCGAAGCGGAGAACGGCGCCCAGGCGCTGGAAATGATCGAGCAAATCCCGGATATCGCGATCGTCGTCAGCGATGTCATCATGCCGGGCGGCATCAACGGCCGCCAACTGGCCGAGCAGACGCTGGCCGGACACCCGGCCATGCGCATCGTGCTGATGAGCGGCTACACCGACGAAGACGAGGAGGACACTGGCAACAATCTGCCCATCCTCGCCAAACCCTTCGCCCGTCAGGATCTGGCCCGCGCCCTGCAACGAGCAAACAAAGACAAGCCATGAGCGAAACCGACGTCCACAAACTGATTGCCATCGTCGAGGACGACCCCGACGTCGCCCGCATCATCGAACAGGTCCTCGGCGATTTTTCCTTCCGCACCGTCTGGTGCCGCAGCGCTGGCGACTTGCTGCGCCGCCTGCGCTCGCTGGCGCCCGACCTGTGCATCATCGACCTCGGCCTGCCGGACATGGATGGTCTTGAAGTGATGCAGCGCGTCCGCACCCAGTCGGCCTGCGGCATTGTCATCCTGACCGGCCGCGCCCATGTCAGCGACCGGGTGATGGGGCTCGAGCTGGGGGCCGACGATTACATCCTGAAGCCGTTCGAACCGCGCGAACTGGTCGCCCGCGTCCGCAGCATCCTGCGCCGCCGGGAAACGGCAAGCAGCAGCCCGTCCCGGCAGATCGCCGAATTCTCCGGCTGGCGCTTCAACCTCGGCAACAACACGCTGTACGCCCCGAACGGCGAGGAACACCTGCTCAGCACCTCGGAAACCGAGTTGCTCAAGGTCTTCGTCAGCAATCCGAACCGCATCCTGCAGCGCGAACAGCTGATGGGCACCCGCGACCTGGCGCCGACCGACCGCAGCATCGATGTCCGCATCTCGCGCCTGCGTCGCAAGCTCGAACCCGATGCGCAAAGCCCGGCCTTCATCAAGACGGTGTACGGCGCCGGTTATCTCTTCCTGGCCACGGTCAACTGGGCTGGCGAGGCGAATTCCGCCAACGCGAGTCACTGAGATGCGCTACCTCGGCATCGTCACCGTCCTCTGGGCGTTTTCCTTCAGCCTGATCGGCGTCTATCTGGCCGGCCAGGTCGATAGCGACTTCGCCGTGCTGGCCCGGGTGTGCATCGCGGCCCTGGTCTTCGCCCCGTTTACGCTGTGGCGCGGCCTGCCACCCCGCCTGCTGGCCGGCTTCTGGCTGGCCGGCGCGCTGCAATTCGGCGTCACCTATCTCTGCCTCTATCGCAGTTTTGCGGTGCTGACGGTGCCCGAGGTGCTGCTATTCACCGTGCTGACGCCGATCTACGTCACGCTGCTCGACGACGCCCTGGCCCGCCGCTTTTCGCCGTGGTCGCTGCTCGCCGCGCTGGTCGCCGTCGGCGGCGGCGTGATCATCCGTTTCGAGCACCTCGAAGGCGATTACCTGATCGGCTTCCTGCTGCTGCAACTGGCCAATGCGACCTTTGCCGCCGGCCAGGTGCTGTGCCGCCAGTTGCTCGCCCGCTATCCAACCGAGCAACCGCTGCACCGCTTCTTCGGCCATTTCTTTCTCGGCGCCCTGCTCCTTGCCCTGCCCTCCTTCCTGCTCTTCGGCAATCCGGAGCGCCTGCCGCACACCGCGATGCAGTGGGGCGTGCTGCTCTGGATGGGACTGTTCGCCACCGCCCTCGGCATGTTCTGGTGGGTCAAGGGCAGCACCCTGGTCGACGCCGGCACGCTGGCGATCATGAACGAACTGCACGTGCCGGCCGGCCTGCTGGTCAATGTGCTGATCTGGAACCGCGAGGCCAACCTGCCTCGCTTGGCACTCGGCGGCGTCATCATCGTCGCCTCGCTCTGGCTCAATCGCCAGGGGCGGCAAGCGGCCTTGCCGGCCAGCCAGGCGCCATAGAAAAAGGGGCAGTTGTCTGCCCCTTGGTGATTGATGCCCGGACGAAAATTACTCGTCTTCGTCGTGCAACTGGAACTTGCTGGCCAGTTGTTGCTGGACGTTGGCCGGGACCGCCGAATAGCGGGCGAACTCGATGGTGTAACTGCCCTGGCCGCCGGTCAGCGACTTCAGCCGTGACTGGTAGTCGTTGAGTTCGGCCAAAGGCACTTCGCCGCTGATTGCCGCCAGACCGTGGCCGCGCCCGTCGGTACCGGTGATGTGGCCGCGCCGGCCGGAAAGATCGCCGCCCAGGTCGCCGATCGCGCTTTCCGGCACGATGATCTCGATATTGACGATCGGTTCCAGCACGATCGGTTTGGCCGCCCGAATGGCCTCGATAACCGCCTTGCGACCGGCCACCACGAAAGCTACTTCCTTGCCGTCGACGGCGTGGGTCTTGCCGTCGAAGACGGTCACTTTCAGGTCGTCGACCGCATAGCCGGCGACGACGCCACCCTCCAGCCCCTGGCGCACACCTTTTTCAACCGCCGCCATGAAGACGCCGGGAATGACGCCGCCCTTGACCGCATCGACGAACTCGAACCCGGCGCCGCGCTCTTTCGGCTCGATGCGCAGATGCACTTCGCCGAACTGCCCGGCACCGCCGCTCTGCTTCTTGTGGCGATGCATGCCTTCGGCCGAAGCGGTGATCGTTTCGCGATAGGGAATGCGCGGCGGCTTGGTGTCCACCTCCAGCTTGTACTGGCTGGCCATTTTCTCCAGCTTGGCCTTCAGGTGGATTTCGCCGAGGCCGCGGATGACCGTTTCGTTGCTGGTCGGATGACGCTCGATGAGGAAGGTCGGATCTTCCAGCGCCAGCTTGCCGAGGATGTCGAACAGCCGCTGTTCGTCGCCCTTTTTCCGGGTTTCGACGGCCAGACCGGCCATCGGCCAGGGAAACTCGAGCGGCACCAGGTGGATGTGGTCTTCGTCATGCGAATCGTGCAACACGCTGTCGAAATCGATGTCGTCGACCTTGGCGACCGCCCCTATATCGCCCGGCTGGAGTTCGTCGACTTCGACCGTATCCTTGCCCTGCAACTGGTACAGGTGAGCGACCTTGAACGGCCGCTTGCTGTCGCCGACGAAGAGCTGCATGTCCTTCTTCACCGTGCCCTGATGGACCCGGAAGACGCCGATCTTGCCCATGTAGGGATCGGCCACCACCTTGAACACATGGGCCAGCACGTGCTTGCTTGCATCCGGCACGGCGGCGAACGGTTCCGTGACGTCGCCCGGCAGTCCCTTGTAAAACGGCGGCCGGTTGCCTTCGGCCGGGTTGGGCGCCAACGAGGCCAGCACATGCAGCAATTCCTTGATGCCGGCGCCGGTTTTGGCCGAGACGAACAGAATGGGGATCAGATGTCCTTCGCGCAGCGCTTTCTCGAACGGCGCATGCAGGTCGGCTGCCGTCGGATCGTTGCCGTCCAGATAACTGGCCAGCAGATCCTCGTCTTCCTCGACGATCTGGTCGATCAGGGCGCGGTGGGCGGCGGCGACCGATTCAAAATCGGCATCGCCGGCGGCCTGTTCGAGCACCTCGACGACATCTGCCGCACCATGGGCCGGCAGGTCGAGCAGCATGCACTGCTTGCCGAAACGCTCGCGAATATCGGCGATCAGCCCCGGCAGGTCGAGGTTGTCGGCATCGATCTTGTTGATGACGATCATCCGGCACAGCTTGCGCTCGGCGGCATGTCGCATCATCCGCTCGGTCATCAGCTCGACGCCGGTCTGGGCATTGATGACGACCAGCGCGGTATCGACGCCAGCCAGCGCGGCAATGGCCTGGCCGGAAAAATCCGGGTAGCCCGGCGTGTCGATCAGATGGACATGGGTGTTTTCGTAGCCGAAATTGACGATGGCCGAACTCAGGGAATGGCCGGCTTCCTTTTCCTGCGCATCGAAATCGCAGACGGTGCTGCCTTTCTCGACGCTGCCCCGGGTGTTGATGGTGCCGGTGGCATGAAGCAGTGCTTCGGCCAGACTGGTCTTGCCGGCCGCGCCATGGCCGACGAGCGCGATGGAACGGATAGCCTCGGTGGTGTACTTGGACATTTTATTCTCCCTGAGCTTGCGCGAAATCAGTTGGACATCATTTGACGCCGGCCGCCATGCGGTCGACGAAGTGCGGCCCGGCACCGTAGAGCAGGCCAACGGCCGCCGCCAGCAGGATCAGGCCGACCAGCAGTTGCCGACCGGGCCGCGAAAACTCCGCCCAGCGAGTGCTGGCGAACCACAACGGGCCGAGCACCGGCAACAACAGCGCCGGCATCCAGGAGCGCCAGCCATGATCGAACGAAGCCGGCAGGGTGCCGAGATAACCGACGAGCAACAGCGAAACGCCAACGGCAACCAGAATGGCGACCGTGAACAGAAAGGTCAGGAACCAGAAATCCATTATTTTTTAACCTTTTGCGGACGCCGCCAGCCGGTCAGCGTCACCTGTTTGGCGCGCGATACGGTCAACGCATCGGGCGGCGCATTTTGCGTCAAGGTCGTGCCGGCCCCCAGCGTCGCCCCCCGCCCGACGGTGACCGGGGCAACCAGTTGGGTGTCGGAACCGATGAAAGCGTCATCCTCGATGATCGTCTTGTGCTTGTTGGCGCCGTCGTAATTGCAGGTGATGGTGCCGGCGCCGACATTGACCCGCTGGCCGATCTCGGCATCGCCGATATAGGCCAGATGGTTGGCCTTCGACTGGGCGCCGATGATGCTTTTCTTGACCTCGACGAAGTTGCCGATATGCACTTCGGGGCCGAGTTCGGTACCCGGCCGCAGGCGGGCGTAGGGGCCGAGCACGCCGTCCGGACCGATCACCGCATCCTCGAAATGGCAGAAGGCGGCGATCCGGCTGCCGGCGCCGACCTTGACGTTCTTCAGCACGCAATAGGGGCCGACCTCGACGGCATCGGCCAGTTCGACCTTGCCTTCGAAAACGCAGCCGACGTCGATCGATACATCACGGCCGTAGCTGACTTCGCCCCGCACGTCGATGCGGGCCGGATCGGCCAGGCGGACGCCGCCGACCAGCATGGCCTCGGCGATATTGCGCTGATGGACGCGTTCCAGCTCGGCCAGCTGGACCTTGCTATTGACCCCCAGCACCTCCCATTCGCCATCCGGCTGCGCGGTGCGCACCGGCAGACCTTCGGCGACGGCCAGCGCGACGATGTCGGTCAGGTAGTACTCGCCCTGGGCGTTGTTGTTCGACAGCCGGCCCAGCCAGTCGGCGAGCCGCGCCGAAGGAATGGCCATGATCCCGGTATTCACCTCGCGAATGGCCTTTTCTTCGGCCGTCGCGTCCTTCTCTTCGACGATGCGCTGCACGTTGCCGACGGCGTCGCGGACGATGCGCCCGTAGCCGGTCGGGTTGGCCAGATCGACGGTGAGAATGGACAGCGCATCCTTGCCGGCATGCAGCAGGCGTTTCAGGGTCTCGACCCGGGTCAGCGGCACATCGCCATAGAGGACCAAGGTCTGGCCGCTGGCGCCCAGCGCCGGCACCGCCTGCGCCACGGCGTGGCCGGTGCCAAGCTGCGGCTCCTGCCTGACCCAGGCCAGATCGTCGGCGGCCAGCGTCGAGCGCACCACGTCGCCGCCATGGCCATAAACCACCACCATCTTTTCGGGGGCCAGCGCCCGGGCGGTATCGATGACATGTTGCGCCAGGGCCTTGCCGGCGATCGGGTGCAGCACCTTGGGCAGATTCGAGTGCATGCGCTTGCCTTGGCCGGCAGCGAGAATGACGATGTTCATGGTTTTGGCTTCAGGTTGGGGTCGGCGCGCGGCCGGCCGGGTTCATGCGGTTTTTTTGTCTTCCTGACCGGACAGGATTTCACCGAGCACGGCCTTGCCGCGCGTCGAAACTCCCCAGTGCAGAACATTCTTGTCGTTGATGCGGGTTTCGATGACGCCCAGCCCCTTCATCACCGTCAGGCGCTGGCTGACGAAATCGCGCGCCAGACCGGTGCGCTCGCAGATGGCGGCGAGGTTGCCATAGACAAAGCTCTCTTCGCTGAGCGTGCGGAGGATTTCGATGTCGTTGTAGGACAGCACTTCGCGCGGTTCCGGTTCGCTATTCTTGGCCGCTTCCGCCCGGCCCGCCGCAATGATCGGCTCTTCGCGCTGCTGTTGGGCGAGATCGCCGACTTGCCGCTTGACTTGGTCGATCTGCCCGAGCAGGCGCTGGGCGACGTTATCGAGCAGGCGCCGCGAGGCGACGACGTAGATCAGGCAAAAACCGGCGAAGGCGAAGAAATCGACCGGCTTGGTCCGCGCGCCCTCGAGCAGGGTGCTGGATATCATGTTCAGGAACAGCGGCACGGTCAGCGCCGCGACAATGCCCAGAACCGGATATTTCAGCCAGTCCCGTCGGGACGGTTCGGCCGGACGGTCGGCGAGGAAATAATTGGCCACGCCACCGAGAATTCCCGTCACCACCATGATGATCAGGATGAGCACCATGTGCGTATCAAGCCCACCGGTTGGCGCGCTCACCTGGAAGGCAGTTTGCAATTCAGCCGACATTTTTATCCCCCTATGGTTACCAGGCATTTTTACACGATTGCAGCGGCCTGTCGAAGGAGGAAGCGCTAATAATCGGCTGTTTCAGGGATCGGGGTGCTTCCGTCGCTCGGTCTTCCGTTCGGCAAGCAAGGTCCATGCGCCGGCCGGATTCTGGTGCTCGAGACGGACATTGAAACCCCACAGCGTAGACAGGTGTTCGAGCACCACCAGACTGGCCGGCGAGAGCGGTCGGCGTTGATGGGCGAAATGGCGCAGGGTCAGCGAACGGTCGCCGCGCAGATCGACGTTCCAGACCTGGATGTTGGGATCGCTACTGCCCAGATTGTATTGCTCGGCGAGATTCCGGCGCAGCGCCCGATAGCCCGGCTCATCGTGGATGGCATCGACTTTGAGCATCGCCTTGGCGTCATCGTCGAGCACGGCAAACAGGCGGAACTCGCGCATCAGCCGGGGCGACAGGTACTGGGCAATGAAACTCTCGTCCTTGAAATTGCGCATCGCAAAGTCGAAAGTCTCCCGCCAGTCGGAATCGACGATCTCCGGAAACCACTGGCGATCCTCGTCGGTCGGCGTCTCGCAGATGCGGCGGATGTCGCGCCACAGGGCAAACCCCAGCGCATAGGGGTTGATGCCGGAATACCAGGGGCTGTTGTAGGGCGGCTGGTAAACGACATTGGTGTGCGACTGGAGGAATTCCAGCATGAAGCCTTCGTTGAGCTTGCCTTCGTCGTACAGCGTATTGAGCAGGGTGTAATGCCAGAAGCAGGCCCAGCCTTCATTCATCACCTGGGTCTGGCGCTGCGGGTAGAAATACTGGCTGATCTTCCTGACGATACGGACAATCTCGCGTTGCCACGGCTCGAGAAGCGGTGCGTTTTTTTCGACGAAATAAAGCAGGTTCTCTTCCGGCTCCTCGGGGAAACGCCGCTCCTCGGCGGCGCTCACCGTGGCATCGTGGCGCGGCAGGGTGCGCCACAGGTCGTTCACCTGCGCCTGCAGGTAGGCCTCGCGCTCACGCTGGCGGACTTTCTCCTTTTCCAGCGACAGCGGCGGCGAGCGCTTGTAGCGGTCGACGCCGAGATTGCCGAGGGCATGGCAGGCATCGAGCAGGTGCTCGACGGCATCAACGCCGTGGCGTTCCTCGCATTCGGCAATGTAGTGCCGGGCGAAGACCAGATAGTCGATGATCGCATCGGCACTGGTCCATTGCTTGAACAGGTGGTTGCCCTTGAAAAACGAATTGTGGCCGTAGCCGGCATGGGCGATCACCAGCGCCTGCATGGTCAGCGTGTTTTCCTCCATCAGGTAGGCGATGCAGGGATCGGAATTGATGACGATTTCGTAGGCCAGCCCCATCTGGCCGCGTTTGTAGCGATTCTCGGTTTCCAGGAAGTGCTTGCCAAAGGACCAGTGGTGGTAATAGACCGGCATGCCGATCGCCGCGTAGGCGTCCATCATCTGCTCGGCGGTGATGATCTCGAGCTGGTGACGATAGCAATCGAGCCCGAACTCGCGGGCCACGCGGCCGATTTCGGCGTCGTACAGGGCGAGGTTTTCGAGCGTCCACTCCGAACCCTCGGCAATCAGACGGGAGCGTTTCCTGGTCATGCCAGCCGCTTTCTGAACAGTTCGCGGAATACCGGATAGATGTCGCTGGCCGCCGCGATGTGCTGCAAGGCGAAAACGCCGGCATGGCTAGCCGTCAGTTTTTCATACTCATCCCACAGGTTCTGCGGTTCGCCATCGGTGATCTCGATGTAGGCGAAGTACTGGACCCGCGGCAGGATGGCGTTGGCCAGCAATTCCCGGCACTTCGGCGAATCGTCGTTCCAGTTGTCGCCATCGGAAGCCTGGGCGCCGTAGATGTTCCAGGTATCGCTGGCATAGCGCTCGCCGATGATCCGTTGCATCAACAGCAAGGCGCTGGAGACGATGGTGCCGCCGGTTTCGCGGGCGTGGAAGAAGTTCTCCTCATCGACCTCCTCGGCTGCCGTATGGTGACGGATGAAGACCACCTCGATATGCTCGTAATTGCGGTTGAGGAACAGGTAAAGCAGCATGAAGAAGCGCTTGGCCATCTGTTTCTTGGCTTCGTCCATCGAACCGGAAACGTCCATCAGGCAGAACATCACGGCTTGCGTCGACGGCTGGGGAATGCGTATGCGGTTGCTGTAGCGCAGATCGAAGGGGTCGATGAACGGGATGGCCTCGCGGCGCAGCTTCAGGCTGGCGATCTCGCGTTGCAGGTGGGCGATTTCCGGTTCGTCCGGCGGTATTTCGTCGAGCGCCAGCTCCAGTTCGGCTTGCAGACTGCGCAGACGGGTGGCGTAAGGTCCGCCGACCGCGACCCGCCGCCCGGCCGCACCGCGCATGGTGCGCACCAGATTGATGTTGGTCGCCACCCCGGTTTGCGTATAGCCGGCGCGAACCCGCTTGTATTCGTCGATCCGGGCCAGTTGCCGCTTGACCAGGTTGGGCAGGACCAGCTCCTCGAAGAAGATGTCGAGAAACTCGTCGCGGCTCAGCGTGAAAACGAAATCATCCAGCCCCTCGCCATCCGGGCTGGCCTGGCCGCGCCCTTGCCCCGACGCGCCGCCCAGCGGACGCTCCATCTCGTCGCCGCTCTGAAAGCGGTCATTGCCCGGATGTACCGATTGCCTGACGCCACCTTTGCCGTGATGGAATTGCGGCTCGGAAATGTCCTTGCCGGAGATGCCGATCTTCTCGCCGCTTTCCAGGTCGCGAATACCGCGCTGGGCGATGGCATCGGCCACCGCCTTGCGGATCTGTCCCTTGTAGCGGCGAATGAAGCGGCTGCGGTTGATGGAACTCTTGTTCCTGCTGTCCTGCCGCCGATCGACGATGCGAACCGTCATGTGCGCTCCCTTGGCCTCCGGAGCAGGCGCCCCGGAGCTTATCGATCAAGACGACTTGCGGACGCGCAGATACCATTCGCACAACAGGCGCACCTGCTTTTCGGTGTAGCCCTTGGTAATCATGCGGTTGACGAAATCCTGATGCTTTTTCTGCTCGTCGGCGCTCGACTTGGTGTTGAAGGAAATGACCGGCAACAGTTCTTCGGTGTTGGAGAACATCTTCTTCTCGATCACCGCGCGCAGCTTTTCGTATGAGGTCCACGCCGGATTCTTGCCGTCGTGCTTGGCGCGGGCCCGCAGCACGAAGTTCACCACTTCGTTGCGGAAGTCCTTGGGGTTGCTGATGCCGGCCGGCTTCTCAATCTTGTCTAACTCATCGTTGAGGGCACTGCGATCGAGCATTTCGCCGGTGTTCGGATCGCGGAACTCCTGATCCTGGATCCAGAAATCGGCGTAGGTCACGTAACGGTCGAAAATGTTCTGGCCGTACTCCGAGTAGCTTTCCAGGTAGGCCGTCTGGATTTCCTTGCCGATGAACTCGGCGTAGCGCGGGCTGAGGAACTCCTTCAGATAGCGCAGGTAGCGCTCCTCGACTTCGGGCGGAAACTGCTCCTGCTCGATCTGCTGCTCCAGCACGTACATCAGGTGCACCGGGTTGGCCGCCACCTCGCGATGGTCGAAGTTGAAGACCTTGGAGAGAATCTTGAAGGCAAAGCGGGTCGATAGCCCGTTCATCCCCTCGTCGACCCCGGCAAAATCGCGGTATTCCTGATAGCTCTTGGCTTTCGGATCGGTATCCTTGAGATTCTCTCCGTCGTAAATCCGCATCTTGCTGTAGATGCTCGAATTCTCCGGCTCCTTCAACCGCGACAGCGTGGCGAACTGGGCCATCATGCGCAGCGTGTCGGGGGCGCATGGCGCCTTGTCGAGCGAGGAATTGAACAGCAGTTTCTCGTAAATGTGCATCTCGTCGGTCACCCGCAGGCAGTAAGGCACCTTGACGATGTAGATACGGTCGAGGAAGGCTTCGTTGTTGCGGTTGTTCTTGAAGGTCAGCCACTCCGCCTCATTCGAGTGGGCGAGGACCATACCGTCGAAGGGAATCGCCCCGAAACCTTCGGTGCCCTTGTAGTTCTGTTCCTGGGTTGCCGTCAGCAGCGGATGCAGCACCTTGATCGGCGCCTTGAACATCTCGACGAATTCGAGCACGCCGCGGTTGGCCAGGCACAGGCCGCCGGAATAGGAATAAGCGTCCGGATCGTTCTGCGAATAGGTTTCCAGCTTGCGGATGTCGATCTTGCCAACCAGCGCCGAAATATCCTGATTGTTCTCGTCGCCCGGTTCGGTCTTCGACACGGCGATTTGCGACAACACCGACGGGCGCAGCTTGACCACCCGAAAACGGCTGATGTCGCCGCCGAACTCGCTCAAGCGCTTGACCGCCCATGGACTCATCACCGTGCCGAGGTAGCGGCGGGGAATGCCGTAGTCCTCTTCGAGGATCGCTCCATCCTCATCGATATTGAACAGGCCAAGCGGTGACTCATGAACCGGCGAGCCCTTGATCGCATAGAACGGTACTTTCTCGATCAGGTACTTCAGGCGTTCGGCCAGCGAAGACTTGCCCCCGCCGACCGGGCCAAGCAGGTAGAGGATCTGCTTCTTTTCCTCCAAGCCCTGCGCGGCATGACGGAAGTAGGAAACGATGTTTTCGATCACCTCTTCCATGCCGTAAAACTCGCGGAAGGCCGGGTACAGCTTGAGCATCTTGTTGGCGAAGATCCGCGAGCGGCGCGGATCGCTGCGCGTATCGACCAGCTCCGGCTCGCCGATCGCCAGCAGCATGCGCTCGGCGACGCTGGCATAGGCGGTGCGGTCGCTCTTGCAGACATCCAGATACCCCTGAAGTGACAGCTCTTCTTCCTGAAGGGCTTCATAGCGGTGCTGGTAGCGGGCGAATATCGACATGGCTGCCTCCTTCGATGTACTGCGACCAATCTGCCTTGCTGCTCCTGCCTTTTCCTGCTGATGCCTGGGCTGGCGTCCACGGCAAGAACTCCCTGTCCGTTGGTGTGGCTGGGCAGGCAAAAGTTCGCTTGGCCACAGAGAAATTTCGCGCAAGCCTTCGGCCGCCAAGCGCTCGCCGACAACCGCGAGGCCAAACAAAAAGCCCCGCCGGCATGGTGACCGGCGGGGCTTTTTTTGGGGATGCTGCGTTTTTAGCGCGGCAGCGTCGTGCTACCCATCAGGAAGTTATCGACCTCGCGGGCACACTGCCGACCCTCGCGGATCGCCCAGACGACCAGCGATTGACCACGCCGAACGTCACCGGCGGCGAAGACCTTGCCGACATTGGTGGCATAGCAGCCGTCGCCGTCGGTCGTGGCCTTGGCATTGCCGCGGTTGTCCTTCTCGATGCCGAAGGCTTCGAGCAGGCTGCCGACCGGATTGGTGAACCCCATGGCGAGGAAAACGAGATCGGCCGGCAGTTCGAATTCCGAACCGGCAACTTCGCTCATTTTTCCGTCCTTCCATTCGACACGCACCGCCTTCAGCGCCTTGACGTTGCCTTTGCCATCATCGATCAACGCCTTGGTCGCCACCGCGAAATCGCGGCTGCAGCCTTCGTCGTGCGACGAGGAAGTGCGCAGCTTGTACGGCCAGTACGGCCAGGTCAGCGCCTTGTTTTCCTCTTCCGGCGGCATCGGCATCAGTTCGAACTGGGTCACCGAGGCAGCGCCCTGACGGTTCGAAGTACCGACACAGTCGGAGCCGGTATCGCCACCACCGATGACGATCACGTGCCTGCCCTTGGCATTGATCGGGTTGGTCTTGCCAGCCTGGACTTCCTTGTTCTGCGGAATCAGGAATTCCAGCGCGGCATAGGTGCCCTTCAGTTCGCGGCCGGGAACCGGCAGGTCGCGCGGCACTTCCGAGCCGGCCGCGACGATCACCGCATCGAAGTCTTTTTTCAGTTGCTCGGCCGAAACGAACTCGACGGCGTCATTGTTGATGCCGGCCGGCAGATCCTTGCTGCCGACGACGACCTTGGTCTTGAAGCTGACGCCTTCGGCTTCCATCTGGGCAACACGGCGATCGATCACCGTTTTTTCCAGCTTGAAGTCGGGAATGCCGTAACCAAGCAGACCACCGATGCGGTCGCTCTTCTCGAATACCGTCACGGCATGACCGACCCGCGCCAGTTGCTGGGCCGCAGCCAGGCCGGCCGGGCCGGAACCGACCACGGCAATCTTCTTGCCGGTCTTGGCCTTCGGCGGTTGCGGCACGACCCAACCCATTTCCCAGCCCTTGTCGATGATGAAATGCTCGATCGACTTGATGCCGACCGGCGCGGCATTGATGCCCAGCGTACAAGCGGCTTCGCAGGGCGCCGGGCAGATGCGGCCGGTGAAGTCCGGGAAATTGTTGGTGGAATGCAGCACTTCCAGGGCCTGCTTCCAGTTGCCGCGATAAACCAGATCATTCCAGTCGGGAATGATGTTGTTCACCGGACAACCATTGTTGCAGAACGGAATGCCGCAGTCCATGCAGCGTGCGCCCTGGGTCTTGGCATCCTCGTCGTTCAGGGTATGAACGAATTCCTTGTAGTGCTTCAGGCGCTGTTCAACCGGATCGTAAGCCTCGGAGAGACGGTCGAATTCCATAAAGCCAGTCGGCTTGCCCATTATGCGGCCTCCTTCTGTGCAGCGGCCAGCTCGGTGAGCGCCCGCTTGTACTCATGCGGATAAACTTTGACGAACTTCTCGCGGTAGGCATCCCAGTCGGCCAGGATAGCCTTGGCAGTCGTGCTGCCGGTGTACTCGGCATGCCGGGTGACCAGTTCCTTGAGTTGCTCTTCGTCGGCGATGCCCAGGTGCAGAGGCTCGCCGGCAGCCTGGCGGCTCGCCGGCAGAACCTTCTCAAGCGCGACCTGAGCCAGATTGGCGCGATGCTTGAAGCTGCCATCCTCGTCCAGCACGTAGGCGATGCCGCCCGACATGCCGGCCGCGAAGTTACGCCCGGTCATGCCGAGCACGACCACGGTACCGCCGGTCATGTATTCGCAGCCATGGTCACCGACGCCTTCGACGACCGCCGTGCCACCGGAGTTACGGACGGCAAAACGCTCGCCACCAACGCCGGCCAGGAAAGCCTCGCCATCGGTCGCACCGTACATGACGGTGTTGCCGACGATGATGTTGTCCTGCGTGTTGCCACGGAAGTCGGGGCTCGGCTTGATGATCAGGCGGCCGCCCGACAGGCCCTTGCCGACATAGTCGTTGCCTTCGCCACTCAGTTCGAGCGTAACGCCCTTGGCCAGGAAAGCACCGAAGGCCTGGCCGGCGGTTCCGGTCAGCTTGACGTGGATGGTGTCGTCCGGCAACCCGGCGTTGCCATAACGGCGGGCCACTTCACCCGACAGCATGGTGCCGCAGGTGCGGTTGACGTTGATGATCGAGGTTTCGATCTGCACCTTTTGACCCTTTTCCAGGGCCGGCTTGGCCTGCTCGATCAGCTTGTGATCGAGCGCCTTGGCCAGACCGTGATCCTGCGTTTCGGTCTGGCGACGCGGTTCGCTGGCCGGCACGTTCGGCAGGTAGAAAATGCGCGAGAAATCGAGACCCTTGGCCTTCCAGTGTTCGATACCCGGACGGGTGTCGAGCAGGTCAGCCCGGCCGACCAAGTCGTCAAACTTGCGAATGCCCAGCTGAGCCATGATTTCGCGGACTTCTTCGGCAACGAAGAAGAAGTAATTGACGACATGCTCCGGCTGGCCGGTAAAGCGCTTGCGCAGTTCCGGGTCCTGGGTGGCAACGCCGACCGGACAGGTGTTGAGGTGACACTTGCGCATCATGATGCAGCCCTCGACGACCAGCGGTGCGGTAGCGAAACCGAATTCGTCGGCCCCGAGCAAAGCACCGATGACGACGTCGCGACCGGTCTTGATCTGGCCATCGACCTGGACGCGGATACGCGAACGCAGACGGTTCAGGACCAGGGTCTGCTGGGTTTCGGACAAGCCGAGTTCCCACGGCGTACCGGCATGCTTGATCGACGACTGCGGCGAAGCACCCGTACCGCCGTCAAAACCGGCGATCACGAGATGATCGGCCTTGGCCTTGGAAACACCTGCAGCCACCGTGCCAACGCCAACTTCGGACACCAGCTTGACCGAGATCGAAGCGCGCGAATTGGCGTTCTTCAGATCGTGAATCAGTTGTGCCAGGTCTTCGATCGAATAGATGTCGTGGTGCGGCGGCGGCGAAATCAGGCCGACGCCCGGCACCGAGTGACGCAGGAAGCCGATGTACTCAGACACCTTGTGACCCGGCAACTGACCGCCTTCACCCGGCTTGGCGCCTTGCGCCATCTTGATCTGGATCTGGTCGGCATTGACCAGATATTCGGCGGTGACGCCGAAACGACCGGAAGCGACCTGCTTGATCGCGGAACGCAGCGAATCGCCTTCCTTCATCTCGATGTCGCGCTCGATACGGCCGGCACCGATGATTTCGGAGAGCATGGTACCGGCCTTGACCGGCAGGAAGCGCTTGGCGTCCTCGCCACCTTCACCGGTGTTCGACTTGCCGCCGATGCGGTTCATCGCCAGGGCAAGCGTGGTGTGGGCTTCGGTCGAGATGGAGCCGAGCGACATGGCGCCGGTCGCAAAGCGCTTGACGATTTCCTTGGCCGACTCGACTTCATCCAGCGGCACCGGAGTGCCTTGCGGCTTGAATTCGAACAGGCCGCGCAGGGTCAGGTGACGCTTGGTCTGATCGTTGATCAGCTTGGCGTATTCCTTGTACGTCTCGTACTTGCCGGAGCGCGTCGCATGCTGCAGTTTGGCGATCGAATCGGGCGTCCACATATGCTCTTCGCCACGCGTGCGGTAAGCGTACTCACCACCGGCATCGAGCATGCTGGTCAGCACCGGATCAGCCGAGAAGGCTTCCGTATGCAAACGAATGGCTTCCTCGGCCACTTCGAAGACACCAATGCCTTCGACGTTGGACGGCGTGCCGGTGAAGTACTTCTCGATGAAGTCCTTCTGCAGGCCGATCGCCTCGAAAATCTGCGCGCCGGTGTAGGACATGTAGGTCGAGATGCCCATCTTGGACATGACTTTGTTCAGCCCCTTGCCGATCGCCTTGACGTAATTCTTGACGTATTTGTCGGCTTTTTCGGCATCGCCCTTGGCAAAGCCCTCGATCGTTTCCAGAGCCAGGTAGGGGTGAATCGCTTCGGCGCCGTAACCACCGAGCAGCGCGAAGTGGTGCGTTTCGCGCGCCGAGCCGGTCTCGACGACCAGACCGGCGCTGGTGCGCAAGCCCTTCTTGACCAGATGCTGGTGGATGGCCGAGGTCGCCAGCAGCGCCGGGATCGCCACGTGATCGGCATCGACCTTGCGGTCGGAGACGATCAGGACGTTGGCGCCGGAGCGCACGGCATCTTCGGCATCCGCCGCCAGCGAGGCGAGACGGGCTTCGACACCGGCCTTGCCCCAGGCGACCGGGTAGCAGATATCCAGCTCGAAAGAGCGGAACTTGCTCGAGGTGTATTTCCCGATATGGCGCAGCTTCTCCATGTCGGTGCAGTTCAGGACCGGCTGCGACACTTCCAGGCGGATCGGCGGGTTGATGTCCGTGGTATTCAGCAGATTGGGCTTCGGACCGACGAACGAGACCAGCGACATGACCAGTTCTTCACGGATCGGATCGATCGGCGGATTGGTAACCTGGGCAAACAGCTGCTTGAAGTAGGTGTAGAGGGTCTTGTTCTTGCTCGACAGCACCGGCAGCGCGGAATCGGTACCCATCGAACCGGTCGCTTCTTCGCCGTTCTGTACCATCGGCTCGAGGATGACCTTGATGTCTTCCTGGGTGTAACCGAAGGCCTGCTGACGATCGAGCAGCGAAGCGGACGGCACGGCACACTTTTCGTCGGCCGCCGGGACCTGGTCGAGCTTGATGCGGATCTTTTCGATCCACTCGCGATAGGGCTTGGCCTTGGCCAGCGAGTCCTTGAGTTCCTTGTCGTCGATGATGCGGCCTTGTTCCATGTCGATCAGGAACATCTTGCCCGGTTGCAGGCGCCACTTCTTGACGATCTTCTTTTCCGGAATCGGCAGCACACCGGATTCGGAAGCCATGACGACGAGGTCATCGTCGGTAACCAGATAGCGGGCCGGCCGCAGACCGTTACGGTCGAGCGTCGCGCCGATCTGGCGACCATCGGTGAACGCGACGGCGGCGGGGCCATCCCACGGCTCCATCATCGCTGCATGGTATTCGTAGAACGCCCGACGATTTTCGTCCATCTGCGTGTGCTTTTCCCAGGCTTCAGGAATCATCAGCATCATCGCCTGGGCCAGCGAATAGCCACCCATGACCAGCAGTTCGAGTGCGTTATCGAAGGAGGCCGAATCGGACTGCCCCGGATAATGCAGCGGCCAGACCTTCTTCAGGTCATCGCCAAGAATCGGGGAGGAAATTGCCTGCTCGCGCGCCTTGAACCAGTTGACGTTGCCGCGCACCGTGTTGATTTCGCCGTTATGGGCGATGTAGCGGAACGGGTGGGCCAGATCCCAGGTCGGGAAGGTATTGGTCGAAAAGCGCTGGTGCACCATGGCCAGGGCGGAAACGGTGCGCTTGTCCTGCAGGTCGAGGTAGTAGACACCAACCTGATCGGCCAGCAGCAGGCCCTTGTAATTGACGGTACGAGCCGAGAAGGACGGTACGTAGAATTCCTTGCCGTGCTTCAATTTGAGCGACTTGATCGCATTCGCGGCACGGCGGCGGATGATGTAAAGCTTGCGCTCAAGGGCATCGGTGACAAATACATCAGGACCGCGGCCGACGAAAATCTGACGGATCACCGGTTCCTTGGCGCGCACCGTCGGCGACATCGGCATGTCACGATTGACCGGGACTTCGCGCCAGCCGAGAACAACCTGGCCTTCAGCCTTTACCGAGCGTTCGATCTCCTCGACGCAGGCGTGGCGCGACGCAGCCTCCTGCGGCAAAAAGACCATGCCAACACCATATTCGCCAAGCGGCGGCAACTCGATGTCTTTCTTGGCCATTTCTTCCCGATAGAACTGGTCGGGAATCTGAATGAGAATGCCGGCACCGTCACCCTGCAACGGGTCGGCACCAACGGCGCCCCGGTGATCAAGGTTTTTCAGGATCAACAAACCTTGCTCGACGATGCTATGACTCTTCAGCCCCTTGAAATGGGCAACAAAACCCACGCCGCAAGCGTCGTGCTCGTTGGCTGGGTCGTACAAACCCTGCCGATCAGGTACTGCCGGTTCCATCACACGCATTCCTTCAAATAACTTGGCCAGACCACATGGACCAAAGATAAAAAAAGCCGAACATCATAATTTATGCGTCGGCCTGTACGAAATTTTGAGGCAACCATCAAATATACTGGTAAAACCCTGTCAATTCAAGATGCTGCAATGCACCAATATGGCCCAATCGCATTCAAGCGGTCCCCGCTCACGTGCATCGGGCTTCGATCGCCGCACGGATCAACTCCTTGCCAGCCTCATCGGACATTACCGCCTTGCCTATTTCTTTCAGTAGCACGAGACGTAACTTGCCATCCTGAACCTTCTTGTCGTGGCTCATCAACTCAAGATAACG
The DNA here is from genome assembly GCF_050368855.1 of Azonexus sp. IMCC34842. Taxonomy (GTDB): domain Bacteria; phylum Pseudomonadota; class Gammaproteobacteria; order Burkholderiales; family Rhodocyclaceae; genus Azonexus; species Azonexus denitrificans_A. The sequence continues at coordinate 3,686,371 of NZ_CP178449.1, forward strand.
TGCCGCACCCAAGGCCGGTCCTTGCACAGGCAAGCCTGCCTGAATGAACAATTTTTCGATTCTTTGAACCGTCTCGGCTGACAGCCAGCCAAGGCGAAACGACAGTTCTGCCGCAATTAGTGTGCCGGCCGCTACTGCTTCGCCATGCAGCCACACCCCATAGCCCATGCCTGTTTCAATGGCATGACCGAAGGTATGACCAAGATTCAGCAGCGCGCGCTCGCCGCTCTCGCGCTCATCAGCGGCCACCACCTCAGCCTTGTTCGAGCAAGAGCGATGCACAGCATAGGCGAGGGCCGTCTTGTCACGGGCCAGCAATTTGTCGATATTCGACTCCAGCCAGATGAAGAAGTCCGGATCACGAATCAAACCATACTTGATGACTTCGGCCAGGCCTGCCTGCAACTCCCGGTCGGGCAAGGTATCAAGAGTAGACAAATCGGCCAGCACCAGCTTGGGCTGGTAGAAGGCGCCGATCATGTTTTTCCCCAAAGGGTGGTTGATTGCAGTTTTGCCACCTACAGAGGAATCGACCAGCGACAGTAAGGTGGTGGGCACCTGGATGAATGGCATGCCCCGCTGGTAACAGGCCGCGGCAAAGCCCCCCATATCACCGATCACGCCGCCACCGAGAGCGATCAGCGTGGTATTGCGCTCGCAATGCGCCCCGAGCAAGGCGTCAAAGATCAGATTCAAGGTTTCCCAAGTCTTGTAGCGCTCTCCATCCGGAAGAATAACCGGCAAGACTGAAACGCCACCCTTTTCCAGGGTTGATCGCAGGGCGTCAAGGTAAAGAGGCGCGACAGTCATATTGGTCACCACCACCGCATTTTTCTGCTTCAAATGCGGAAGCACCAATTCGGCGTCAGTCAGAACACCGCAGCCGATATGGATCGGATAGGAGCGCTCACCCAGCGCCACATTCAATGTCTGATTCATGATTTACCCAGCCGATTAAATTCCCGCAACAAATGCTGCACGATGCCCGACGCGACGAGATGAGAACCCTCAACAACGAAATGGGCGACATCTCGATAAAGCGGGTCGCGCACAGCATAAAGCTCTTCCAACCTGGCCAGTGGGTCCGGGACATTCAGCAGCGGTCGATTCCTGTCGTGGCGGGTACGTTCGTACAACAGCCTTGGTGGCACATTTAGATAAACCACCCAGCCCGTATCGTGCAGACGCCGACGATTTTCCTGATTGAGCACAACACCGCCACCAGTCGCCAGAACAATATCTTGTGCATTTGACAACTCTGCGATTGTTTGGGCCTCCCGACGTCGGAACCCGTCTTCACCCTCAATTTCGAAAATAGTCGGAATGGGAACCCCCGTTCGCTCGACGATTTCGTGATCGGAGTCGTAAAAGGCGCGTCCCAAACGTTTCGCCAGTTGCCGCCCTACGGTTGTTTTACCGGCCCCCATCAGGCCAACGAGATAGATATTTCGACGATTTTCCACGACCGGATTCTATCCGACTCTAGCCTAGGCGCAAAAAACAAAGGCCGGCTAAGCCGGCCCTTGATGACAAATCGCTTACCGATCAATCCAGACGCATCTTCTCGGAGAGAATTCGTGGCGTTATAAAAACCAGCAACTCGCGACGCTCTCCAATATCGTTCTTGTACTTGAAGAGCCAACCAAAGAAAGGAATGTCGCCCAGCAGCGGCACTTTCTCCGTCGATGCTTGAGTATTGGTTATAAACACTCCGCCGATAACCACAGTTCCACCATTGTCAACAACAACATTGGTTTCCACAATCGAGCTCTTCAGTGGCGGATTACCCAGAATAGCCCTCGTCCAGTCCGGCTCCTCCTTCTTCACGATCAAGGCCATTCGCACCGTTCCTTCCGGCGTGATCTGTGGCGTCACTTCAAGAGATAACTTGGCCGCCTTGAAACTAACAGTCTGCGTGGTCGTTCCGCCGCTACTTGAGGTGGTGACGTAGGGAATTTCCGTACCATCCTCAATCTTGGCTTTGATGTTATTGGCAGTAATCACCCGCGGACTGGAAATAATTTTCCCAACGCCATCCGACTCCAATGCCGCCAACTCCATATTCAAAATGCGAGTAAGCGAAGAGTTGAACAAGGAGAGCGCCAAGGTTCCACCGGTAGAAGTAAAGGATGGAAGGTTGACACCTATCGTCTGTGGAGTTGTCTGCGTAGCCGGAGTGGAGGATGAGGTAACGACACCATTGGATGAGCTTGACGTAAAGGTACCTGGAGAAACCGACCCACCGGTCATTCCTAAGCCGCTGCCGCCTATATTGGTACGAACCTGATTGAGAAAATTAAGCTTCACGCCCAAGTCGCGATTAAAACTATCGTTAGCCTCAACAACCCGCGCCTCAATCAATACTTGCCGGGCGCCAATATCAATTGCATTAATGAAAGAGCGAATTTCTTCCAACTTCGATGGAATATCATTTACGAATAGAATATTCGATTGCGGGTCTGCTACAGCACTTCCGCGCTTACTTAAAATACGCTGCGCTGCTACATTTGCACCAACAGCCCCTCCTGTTGGAGCCAGACCAGCAAGAAGGCGAGCGACATCGCTTGCTTTCTGATAATTCAGGACGAACTGCTCTAGTTTAATCGGCTCAAGATCACTGATCTGTTGTTTCGATTCGAATTCGAGCTTTTCTCGGGTCGATATTTCATCACGCGGGGCAATCATAATGATATTGCCCTTCTTGCGCATATCAAGGCCCTTTTGCTGGAAGATAATATCAATGACCTGATCAGCCGGCACATCCTTGAGGACCAGAGTGGTTGTTCCCGTCACGGTTTCGCTGATCACCGCATTCAAACCCAACTCTTCGGCCATTAAGCGGAGCAACGCCCGAACATCACCATTTTGGTAATTGATGCTGACACGCGGCCCCTGATAACCAACTTTCGATCCCTGAACCAGTTTGTTCGGATCTTCGACAATCCGCTTTACCTCAACGATAAACTGATTGTCGCTCTGATAGGCATTGTGCTCCCACTGCCCCTTGGGCGAAATCGTCATACGCGCATTTTCACCCAGTGACTTCGTCTCGACGGTGCTCACCGGGGTGGCGAAATCAGTGACATCCAGTTTGCGACGGAGGTGCTCCGGAACAGATGTTTTGATGAAATCAACAATCAGCGCAGACCCTTGCTGCCGGATATCTATCCCCGTACCTGCATCACTGAGATCAACAACGATACGACCTTCGCCGTCTTTCCCCCGGCGAAACAGGACATCGCGCAAGGCATGCCGACTCCCGACCGCACTTTCTTCGGCGAATCGAGTCACTTGCTGCGCAGCAGCATCGCCAATCCGAGCAATCGGAGAAAGCGTGACGTAAAGTGACTTACCATCGAGGCGCGTCGTGTAATTCATGTGACGCACCAGATTCAGTACAAGACGAGTCCTTTCGCCAGCCTGAACAATGTTCATACTGCGCAAATCACCCTCATTCAGTACCTGACTATTTTTTCCGAGACTGTTCGCCGTTGACGGAAAATCAAGCGCGATCTTCGCCGGATTGGCAACGCTAAAGCCTGCAGGCGGGACAGATAAGGCTTCCTTTAGATCAATCTTCACCGCGATTTCATTGCCTTGCTTGGCCACATTGATCGCCTCAATGGCGTTGACCGGAACGCTCTGGGCGCGAACAGGCGAAATCAAGGCGAGGCAAGCCGAGGCCGCAAGCAGCGTGTAGTTTAATAGTTTCATTTCTTGCTTCCCTCCTTGCTCTGCAGGTAGAGCGAACTCTTGCGCTCGCTCCAGTCACCGGCAGAATCCTGTATTAATTCGCGCAACTCAACTTCCTTATCGGTAATTTGCGTCACCATCCCAAAATCCAGACCGATGTAATCGCCAACCTTAACTTGCTTGACTTTATCGTCAACCTGAATGGCCGCCATCGGACGATTGTTGATATTCAGATAACCAATCATTTTGAGCGACTCAATCGGATACTTCTCAAGTAGGCTGTTACGCATTTCACGAGCCTCGAAATCAGGCTGGAAGGCGCCCCCCTTCCCTGCAGCCTGCTTGTACTTCGACTCTGGCTCTATCTTGTTCGGCTTGAACGGGTCCAAGACCCCCTCCACCTCATAAGGAACTGGCTGGTAGGGCAAGACTTCAGGCACCTTGGGAACACTTCCTCGCATATCTTTCGTGCTCTCAACCATCCATTGCTTCAAGTCTTCATGGTCCCCTCCGGAACAAGCTCCGAGGGCACCACACAAGGCGACAAGCATTATCCGCTTCACTTCTTCGCTCCTTGTGCTGGCTTCTTCTGTTTGGCGATTTCTTCTTCATCCAGATAGCGGAAGGTCTTGGTCGTAGCATCCAAGGACAAAATACCGCCTTCCTTGACCGGGGTGATTGAAATATTATTCAAGGTCACGATCCGCGGCAGTTTTGCGATATCAGCCGCGAACGCGCCAAAATCGTGATAGCTGCCATTGATTTTTACGGCAATCGGCAATTCTGCATAAAAATCCTTGATCTGCTCCTGGCCTGGCCGGAACAACTCAAATTGCAGACCGCGCCCCAAGCCAGCCTGATTCACCTCGATAAGCAACGCTTCAATTTCCGACTTGTTAGGTAGCTGCTTGAGCAAAGCGCCAAACGAACGGTCAATTTCCGCTAGTTGTTGCGTATAAAGATCGAGATTGACGGCCTGACGCTTTTTGTCGAGATACTGTTGCCTCAGGGTTTCCTCTTCGCGCTGCTTGGTTTCAAGTTCTGTCAGCTGATCGCTCCAGACAAACCACCACCCGGCGACCAGAATCGCCAAAAACAAGCCAAGCAACACTGTGATCTTTGGAATTAATGGCCAAGCACCTGGATCGTTCGGATTCAGGTATCTAAAATCATCCAGAATGTCCTGGAAATTAATTTTGGGCAATGAAATGGATTTAGCGCTCATTTCTTCCCCTTTACATCTTCAGGCTTGACTCGAGTCAGAACAAAAGTCATGCCGAACTCGTTGATTCGCCGTCCCCCCAGCACTCCGGCCTTGGTCTCGATCAAGCGGGGATTTTCGAGCCACGGAGAAGCTTCCAGATTGCGCATCAATGCCGACACCCGCGCATTGGATTGGGCGAAACCGGATATATTCACATTCAAGCCATCCTGCTTGAGGGTTTTCAAATAAATCCCCTCGGGAACCTGCTTTACAAGTTCACTCAGCAAATAAACGGTTTCACCGCGATCACGCTGCAGATTTTCAATTACCTGCTTACGTGACAGCAAGGCTTGGGTTTGCTCCTTGAGGCGCTTGATTTGATCAAGCTGCTTGTCAAGAACAGCAATTTCCTTCTTGAGAAAATCATTGTTGCTGATCTGGTTTCCAATCGAATTATCGATCAGCGTGTAGACGGCGAAAACAATCAGCGCCGAAAGGACCGCAACAAGGCCACCCAACACAAAAAACTGCTCACGCCGAGCCTTTTTCGCCTCTTCGCGATGCGGAAGGAGGTTGATACGAATCATGAGGGATCAAACCTCCGCAGAGCTAGGCCACAAGCCACCATCAGCGATGACGAATCTGCCAACAGACTCTTGGCCCGAACACGGTCGGAAAGAACCATGTTGGCAAACGGGTTGGCAACCAGTGTATTAACCTGCGTTCGCGTCGCAACGACCTCATCGATACCGGGAATCACGGCACACCCACCCGCCAATACGATGTGATCGACTTGATTGTATTGCGTCGAGGTGAAGAAGAATTGCAGCGCCCGCGATACTTCGAGTGCCAGATTTTCCATAAACGGATTAAGCAACTCGGCCTCGTAGCCTTCAGGCAGATTTCCGGCTCGCTTTGCCGCCTCGGCATCCTCGTAACTCATCCCATAGTGCCGGGAAATGTCTTGCGTCAGTTGGCCACCGCCAAATGCTTGCTCGCGTGCATAAACCTGCTGCCCATTGCGCAAAACTGTCAGGTTCATGACGTTGGCACCAGCATCGATCAGCGCTACTACCTGATTTTTCCCGGATTCGGGCAGTTGCCGCTCGACCAGCTCAAAAGCAGACAACGACGCCAGCGACTCAACGTCGATGACGACAGCCTTAAGGCCAGCAGCATCCGCCACCGCCACACGATCTTCAACCCGCTCCTTCTTTGAAGCGGCTATCAGAACCTCCAACTCGTCGGGCACCGAAGGCGCCGGACCAATTACCTGGAAGTCCAGATTCACTTCATCGATGGAAAAAGGAATGTACTGATTGGCCTCCGACTCGACCTGAGCTTCGAGCTCATCGTCGCGCAGACCTGCCGGCACAATAATTTTCTTGGTAATCACTGCCGAACCAGGCAGCGCCATGGCGACGTGACGGGTCGAGGTGCCGAGACGTTTCCAAGCACGCCGGACACAGTCAACGACCCCTTCCAGATTGGCAATATTGCCATCGGATACCGCATCTTTGGGCAACACCTCTATGGTGTAGCGTTCGACGCGGTAGCCATCTTTTCCGTTGGCGGTCAATTCGACCATCTTGACTGCGGAGGAACTAATGTCCAAACCGAGCAAGGAACGCGCCTTAGGATTTAATAACGCGGAGATATCGAAGCCCACCAGACCCCCAAAAAGTCCTTACGGAATACGAAGTTAGCAAAACAACCAATAATTCACTTCAGATGCTAGCAACAACCTATAGGCATGTAAAGCACTTTCACGGCCAAGAATTGACGCAGCGTATAATCCGCGCAATTCCAATTTGTATCCTTGACCACCTTGCCCACCCTTCCTTTGGCACTCCGTATCGTTCTTTACCCGCTGATTGTTCTGCTGGGTACCGCCTCCATCATCGTGGCAATCATTCTGATTGTCCTGGTCCTGACCTACCCCAATCTTCCCTCTCTTGAGGTGCTGACCGATTACCGGCCGAAGATACCTTTACGGGTCTATACCGCCGACGGCTACCTGATCGGTGAATTTGGTGAAGAACGGCGAGCCGTTGTGACGATCCAGGAGGTTCCTGAGATCATGAAACAAGCCATCCTGGCGGCAGAGGACGACCGTTTCTATCAGCACGGCGGCATTGATTACGTTGGCATACTGCGCGCCGCCGGCGCCAATGTACTCGGTGGCGGCAAAAGGCAGGGAGCATCAACGATTACCCAGCAAGTTGCCCGCAATTTCTTTCTGACCGGCGAGAAGACCTACACCCGAAAGCTCTACGAAGCGCTTCTTTCCTTCAAGATTGAAAGCAATCTGTCCAAGGATCAAATCTTTGAGCTATACATCAACCAGATTTTCCTTGGCCAGCGAGCCTACGGCTTTGCCGCTGCCTCCCAGATCTATTTTGGCAAGCCGCTGAAGGACATTTCCATCGCCGAAGCTGCCATGCTGGCAGGGTTACCCAAGGCACCGTCGGCTTACAATCCGATCGTCAATCCAAAACGGGCAAGGCTCCGCCAGCAATACGTACTGCGCCGGATGCACGAACTGGGGAAAATCAACGAAACCCAGCACGAAGCGGCGCTCAAGGAGCCCCTCGTGGTCAAGCGCGAACTCGCCGAATATTCCGTCCATGCAGAATTTGCTGCTGAAATGGCTCGCCAGATCACCGCTGAACGCTTTCCTGACGACGTTTACTCGCGCGGCATGAAGGTCTACACGACACTGATCAAGTCCGAACAGGAAGCCGCCTATAACAGCCTGCGCCGAGGCGTGATGGATTACGACCGGCGCCATGGCTATCGCGGCGCCGAGTCCTATCTCGATATGAAGGATTTCAAATCCGATCAGGATGAGGCGATTGATGAAGCGCTGCAGGAGATTGCCGAAGCTGGCGACCTGATCCCCGCCCTGGTTCTGGCGGCCGATGCCAAGCAGATCCGCGCTTATCGCAAGGGCGGCGAACTTGTCCAGCTCAATGGCGAGGCGATGAAATTCGCCGTCAAGATGCTCGACGACAAGGCGCCGCAGAACAAACGACTGCGGCGGGGCGCAATCATCCGCCTACAGAAGAACGAGAAAGGTGACTGGCAGATCAGCCAGCTACCGGAGGTTGAATCGGCCTTCGTCGCGGTGACGCCGAAGGATGGGGCGATTCGCGCGCTGATCGGCGGTTTCGATTTCAATCGCAACAAATTCAACCACGTTACGCAAGCCTGGCGGCAGCCCGGATCAAGCTTCAAGCCCTTCATTTACTCGGCTTCGCTGGAAAAAGGCTACAGCCCGAACAGCGTGATCGCCGACGAGCCGATTGTCATTCCGGCAAGCCAGACGGGTGCCCAAGCCTGGCAGCCGCACAACTACGACGGCAAGTATGAAGGTCCGATGAAAATGCGGACTGCGCTGGCCAAATCCAAGAACATGGTGTCGATCCGCATTCTGCAATCGATCGGCACGCAATACGCACAGGATTACGCCAGCCGCTTCGGTTTCGATGCCGACAAGCACCCACCCTACCTGACGATGGCGCTTGGGGCGGGTTCAGTGACTCCGTGGCAGATGGTGACGGCCTATTCGGTATTCGCCAATGGCGGTTTCAAGATCAATCCTTACATCGTGCGCGAGATCCGTGACGAACGGAACCAGGTCCTGGCTCATTCGGCCGGCGTCGAAGCAGGAGAGGAATCGATCCGCGCTATCGACCCGCGCAATGCTTTCATGATGGATGCCATGCTGCGCGATGTCGCCATCTATGGCACTGCGGCAAAAGCCTCGGCAACCCTGAAACGTCAGGATCTGGCGGGCAAGACCGGGACGACCAACGAGTATGTCGATGCCTGGTTCTGCGGTTATCAGATGACTGTCGCCGGCTGTGCCTGGCTTGGCTTCGACCAGCCCAAAAAGCTGGGCGACCGGGAAACCGGCGGCGCGGCGGCATTGCCGATCTGGATCGGTTATATGAGCCGCGCTCTCAAGGATGTGCCAATTCAGCTCCCGGAAATGCCGGATGGCCTGATCAGCTCGGGAGAAGGCCGGGATCACAGCTATATTTATGCCGAGAATGCCAGCAAGGGGCATCCGCCAGAAGACGCAGCAACCGCCCCGGAGCCGGTACCCGACTTGAGCGCGCCACCGAGCGACTGATCAGCTCAGCATAATGTTCTCGCCGGCTTGCTGGCTGGCGAGGGCTGACAGCTTGCCCATCAACTCGGCGCCATCCCGGGTATCAATCCAGGCGCTACCATCCCAGCGAAAATGGAAGCCGCCGGCCCGTGCGGCAACCCATATTTCACGCGCCACGCCGTGTCGATTGACGATGATCTTGCCGCCATCCTCGAACTCGATTTCCAGCACGCCGCCGGCGGCCAATTCGAAATCGATATCGGCCCCACTGGCCTCTAGTGCAGCCTCGATCCGGGCCAGTACTGCATCGGCCAAACCGTTGAATTCCTTGTCATCCATCGTGTGCTACCATCCCGCTCTTTGCTGACAACCCGTCGCCAATGTCCAGAATTGCAGCCGTTTTACTGACTTTCAGCCTCGCCGCCTGTGGCATGAAAGGCCCTCTCGAATTGCCGCCCGGCCCGGCGCCGGAACCGCTGCTTGGCACACCGAAACCGGCCAAGCCGGCCACTAAGGCAAGCCCGGCCGATGTTAGCACGACCACCAAAACAAACACCCAATGAGCTCATTTACCCTGAAAGACGGCGTGCTGCATGCCGAATCCGTTGCCCTGCCGGCCATTGCCGACCAGTTCGGCACCCCCGCCTATGTTTATTCACGTGCCGCCCTGGAGGCTTCGCTCGGTGAATTCCACAACGTCCTCGCTAGCCATCCGGCTGGCCAGGGGGCACTCGTCTGCTATGCGGTCAAGGCCAACTCGAACCTCGCCATTCTGAATATCTTCGCCCGCCTCGGTGCCGGTTTCGACATCGTCTCGGGCGGCGAACTGCAGCGCGTCCTGGCAGCTGGGGCCGATCCGCAAAAAATCGTGTTTTCCGGGGTCGGCAAGACCGCTGACGAAATGAAACAGGCGCTCGAGGCGGGCATCTTCTGCTTCAACGTCGAATCGGCACCCGAACTGGAGCGCCTCAACGAAGCCGCCGGCCAGCTTGGCAAGAAGGCGCCGGTCAGCTTGCGCGTCAATCCGAATGTCGACCCGAAGACGCACCCCTATATTTCCACCGGCCTCAAGGAAGCGAAATTCGGCGTCGCCTATGACGACGCGCTGCCCCTCTATCGCCGTGCCGCTGCCTTGCCGAATATCGAGGTGGCCGGCATCGACTGCCATATCGGCTCCCAGTTGCTCGACCCATCTCCCTTCAGCGAAGCACTTGAGCGGATTTTGGCGCTGATCGATCAGCTGACAGCAGCCGGCATCCATATCCACCACCTCGACCTCGGTGGCGGCCTCGGCATCAAGTACAAGGACGATCAGGTACATCCGACCGTTGCCGCCTATCTGACGCCCTTGCTCGACAAGCTGGCTGGCCGTGGCCTGAAGGTCGTGCTCGAACCCGGCCGTCGGCTGGTCGGCAATGCCGGCCTGTTGCTGACCCGCGTCGAGTATCTGAAACCGGGTGAAGGCAAGAGTTTCGCCATCATCGATGCAGCCATGAACGACCTGATGCGCCCGGCGCTCTATGAAGCCTGGCATGACATTCTGCCCGTCGTGCCACATGGCGGCGAAAGCCGGGTTTATGACGTTGTCGGCCCGGTTTGCGAAACCGGCGATTTTCTCGGCCAGGCACGGCCGCTGGCCATCGCAGCCGGTGACCTGCTCGCCGTGATGTCAGCTGGCGCCTACGGCATGGCGATGAGTTCCAATTACAACACCCGGCCGCGGGCGGTCGAAATCATGGTCGATGGCGACCGGACCTTCGTCATCCGCCAGCGTGAAACGGTCGCCCAGCTATACGCCGGCGAAACCTTGTTGCCGCAATAAACGACGCCGTGCGCCTCGACAAATGGCTGTGGGCTGCACGTTTTTTCAAGACGCGCACGCTGGCCAGCGATGCGGTCAGTGGTGGCAAGGTCCAGCTTAACGGGACGCGCATCAAGCCGTCCCGCGAAGTCAAAATCGGCGACCGCCTGGATGTCGCCAATAGCGAAACGCACTGGGAGCTTACGGTCCGGGCGCTTTCCGACAAACGCGGCCCGGCACCGGAAGCCCGGCTGCTCTATGAAGAAAGCCAGGCGAGTATCGCCAGCCGCGAAGCACAGCGCGAAACCCGCCGGCTGGTCGTCGATCCGGCAGCCGACTTGCACGGCCGCCCGACCAAGCGCGACCGGCGCCAGATCAACCGATTCGGCGGCTCATAACACCATCGCCAGCGCCAGCGGCAGGAACAACAACGCCGCCAGATTGCCGATCAGCACAATCGACGCGACGCGCTCCGGTTCCTGCTTGTAACGTTCTGCAAAGAGGAAGTTGAGCACGGCCGGCGGCAAGGCACCGAAGACCAGCAGCATCGCGGCTTCCCGCCCGTGCAGTCCGAGCAGCTGGATGACCCCGGCAGCGATCAGCATGCCGGCGATCGGTCGCAGCACGGCACTGCCGGTTGCCACCTTCCACTCGCGGAAGGAGACATCGGTCATCCGCACGCCGAGCGAGAACAGCAGCAACGGTACGGAAACGTCGCCGAGCATTTTGATGGCGATGACCAGCGGCTGCCAGATGGGAATCTTGAGCATGGCGACGGCCAGCCCGGCAATTGCGGCAAAGACCACCGGCACCCGCCACAGGGTCAGCAAGCGGGCATGCGGATCGAGCAGCCGGGCGCCGAACGAAAAATGCAGGGTGTTTTCGACCATGAACAGGATGACCGCGGCCGGCAACGCATCTTCGCCCCAAGCCAGCACGGCGAGCGGCAGGCCGATGTTGCCGGAGTTGTTGAAGATCATCGGCGGTACCAACGTTTTCGGCTGCACACTGATCAACTTGGCGATCGGCCAGGCCAACAAGCCGCAGGTCGCCAGCACGATGAAGCCGCCCAGCGCCAGCGGCCCGAAAGCCACCAGATCGAAGGACTTGCCGGCCATCGCGGCGAAGACCAGGGCCGGGACGAAGACATCCATGTTCAGCCGGTTGGCCACGGCCATTTCCGGCTTGTGCTGGCGGGCGTAGAAATAGCCCGCGGCGATAATCCCGAAAATCGGGAAGAGAATGGCCAGCAGCCGGAAGGCCAGGCTATCCGGCGTCACAGAACGTAACGCGACAAGTCTTCGTCGGCGGCCAGCTCCCCGAGACGCTGATTGACGCTGGCGGCGTCGATGACGATCTTTTCCTGACCGGCCTTGCCGGCATCGAAGGAAATTTCCTCGAGCAGCTTTTCCATCACCGTATGCAGCCGACGGGCGCCAATGTTTTCTGTCTTCTCATTCACCTGAAAAGCGATTTCCGCCAGCCGGCGGATACCGTCGGCGGCGAATTCGAGATGGACGCCTTCGGTTTCCAGCAATGCCTGGTATTGCCGCGTCAGACAGGCATCGGTCTGGGTCAGGATGCATTCGAAATCGGCTACCGACAGCGAATCGAGTTCGACGCGAATCGGAAAACGCCCCTGCAGCTCGGGAATCAGGTCGGATGGCTTCGACAGATGGAAGGCCCCCGAGGCGATGAACAGAATGTGGTCGGTCTTGATCATCCCATACTTGGTCGACACCGTGGTCCCTTCGACCAGCGGCAACAGGTCGCGCTGGACGCCCTGGCGGGAGACATCGGCCCCCTGCATTTCGGAACGGCTGGCGATCTTGTCCAGCTCGTCGAGAAAGACGATGCCATTCTGTTCCACCGCAGTGACCGCCTGCTGTTTCACTTCCTCGTCATTGACCAGTTTGCCGGCCTCTTCCTCGGTCAGCAGCTTGAGCGCTTCCTTGATCTTCAGCTTGCGCGATTTCTTCTTGCCGCCACCGATGTTCTGGAACATTCCCTGAATCTGCTGGGTCAGCTCCTCCATGCCGGGCGGGGCGAAGATCTCGGCTTGCATGCCCGGGGCAGCGACTTCGATATCAATGTCCTTGTCGTCCAGCTCGCCCTCGCGCAGCTTTTTGCGAAATTTCTGGCGGGTCGCATTGTCTTCGGCCGGGCCGCTATTCTCGGCATAAAACCCGGGACTGCGGGCCGGCGGCAGCAGCACGTCGAGGATGCGATCCTCGGCTGCATCCTCGGCGCGCGAGCGCATCTGCTTGATGGCCCGCTCGCGATGGCTCTTGATGGCGATTTCCACCAGATCGCGAATGATCGTTTCGACATCGCGCCCGACATAACCGACTTCGGTGAACTTGGTCGCTTCAATCTTGATGAAAGGCGCATTGGCGATGCGCGCCAGTCGCCGGGCGATTTCGGTTTTGCCGACGCCGGTCGGGCCGATCATCAGAATGTTCTTCGGGGTAATTTCCTGGCGCAAGGGTTCCGCCACCTGAGCTCGCCGCCAGCGGTTGCGCAGGGCAATGGCCACCGATTTCTTGGCGTTGGTCTGGCCAACGATGTGCTTGTCCAGCTCGGAAACAATTTCCTGCGGCGTCATCGATTCTCCAGCGCTCATTCCAGCACCTCGATCGTGAAATTGCGATTGGTGTAGATGCAGATATCGCCGGCAATCTCCAGCGACTTGGTAACGATGTCGCGCGGACTCAGTTCGGTATTTTCCAGCAAGGCACGGGCCGCGCTCTGGGCGTAGGAGCCACCCGAGCCGATGGCGACGATGCCCTGTTCCGGCTCGAGCACGTCGCCATTACCGGTGATGATCAGCGAGACATCCTGGTCGGCCACCGAGAGCATCGCCTCCAGCCGGCGCAGCGCGCGGTCGGAACGCCAGTCCTTGGCCAGTTCGACCGCCGAACGCGTCAGGTTGCCCTGATGCTTTTCCAGCTTGGCTTCGAAACGCTCGAACAGCGTGAAGGCATCTGCCGTGCCGCCGGCGAAGCCGGCGAGAATGCGGCCCTGGTACAGTCGCCTGACTTTTTTCGCAGTCGCCTTGATGACGATGTTGCCCAGCGTCACCTGACCGTCACCACCCATGGCGACCGAATTACCCCGCCGCACCGACAGGATGGTCGTGCCGTGATATTGCTCCATGCTTTTTCCTGACTCTTAAAACTTGGGAACGATGATCCGGGCCTGCTTGTTCAGCCCGACCACGGCCATCAGCTCGGCGACCAGATGATTTGGGCTGCGGATCACGATGTCGCAACCCTTTGCCTTGAACGGCGCGATGCGATTGACCAGTTGCCCGGCCGAAAAGAAATCCATCCGGCGCACGGCGGAGAAATCGAGAATCGTTAGCTCCCCTGCTTCGAACATGGCGACCAGTTCATCGAAACGACAATTTTTGAGTTCGCCGGACAGGTAGTACGCCTCATCGCGCGGCCGCTCGCTGGCCTTTGGCACCGCTGAGTGTTTGGCCGGCAAGGTTTCCCAGGACGGTGGCGACAATTCGAAAGTCACCGCGTAATCGACCGCCCGCTCCTCGAAGGTGTCCTGGGTACCGTGCCGTTGCAGCAACTCAAGCAGCAACAACCAGGCCGTGGCGCGGGTTGCCTCACCCGCCACCAGACGCTCATTCAGTCGATCGATGAAACCCTCGACATGCTCCAGATCCACCGCGACACCGGTACGCCGCGCCTTTCTCAGCAGCGCGGCCAATTCGCCGGCGACATCGTCGTCGCAACCGACCAGCTTGCCGCAGTCGACGCGAACATCAATTTTCTGATCGACCAGTTTGGCCAACTCGGCGACCGGCTGTGCGCCATCGCCGGTCAGCACTCCCTGCAGCACGAAAATCCGGGGGCCGGCAACGGCGGTCGGCGGCGCCGGGTGCTCCTGCCGCCAGGTTGGCGGCGAGGTCTCACAGGCCTCGGCAAACTCGAACCCGAGTTTTTCAAACGCCGCCCGGTCGCCCGTTGCCTGCAGCAAATCGAACAGCAAGCGCCAGAAACGCATGCCTTCTTCGCGCGAATAGCTGCGAATCAGCATCTCGAGCAAGGCGCGGGCCGGGGCATCCTGGCTGTTGGCGAACATCACCACGACTTGTTCGATATCGGCCTGGACGGGATCGCCGCCCTGCTCGACGTCGATGGCCATGACGCTTGATTCGGTGAAATCGCGATCGAAATCTTCGCCGGAGAAATCGAAATCATCAGTAACCGCCAGCGGCATCAGCGGCGCTGACGGCGCCGGATTGCTGTTGGTGAACTCGAGATCGGGCAACGGCTCGGCCAGCGGGGCCGCAGCCTCCGGCTCGGGTTGTTTCAGGACAACGGGCGGCTCAGCGGGGCGGGGGCGGGCAGCCGGGCGCTCCGGCATTTTCTGAGGTTGTTTTTTGAAGAAGGAAAAAACCATAAGCACTCCGCGTACAGAATGGATGTTTTAGCACGCCATCCGGCGTCATGCAATGACCAGCCCTATGCCAATCAGGAGAAGCGCCAGGACCGGCCCGAATGGTTGGTCCAGGCCGAGCGCCAGCAGAAAGCCGGCAATATAGGCAAGGACGCCGATGACTTGGGCAAGGAGCAGCCCGCGCCGCCAGTTGGGCGCTCGCCGGAAGGCCAGCCAGGGCGGAATGAAGACCAAGGCAAATGCCCCCATCACCCCGATGCTCATGGTCGCCAGGGCCAGCAGCAAGGCGGCGAGCACATCGAAGCCGCTCTGCGTTGGCCAGGCATGCAGACCGCGCAGACGGAAAAAATCGGGATAGACATGGGCCAGCAGCAGGTGTTTGGCTAGCGCCCGCAGAATGGCCAAGGCGATCAGGCTACCGCCGGCAACCAGCCAGAGCTGTTCGCTGCTCGAGAAATAGAGCTGACCATCGAACAAGGCATGGCCGAGGCGCTCGGCCAGCGGATGATTGGCCGCCAGCAAGACCGCCACCGCCCAGCCGCCGAGCAGCAGCAAGGCATAACTGGCGCCACCGGCCAGCTTGCCGGCAAAAAACCGTTTGCCGGCCCCGACCAGGCCGGCCGCCGCCATGCCGCCGAGCGCCGGCGGCATGGCGATCACCAGGGCGAGCAAGGCACCGGCAGCAGCGACATGCGAATAGGCCAGCGCCGCCAGCCATTCATCGCGCAACCGCAGGTAGCAGCCGAGCAGGGGCAACACGATGGCAAGACAAAGGCCGGTCAGGAACGGCACCAGGAAGAGGTCACTCCACATCGCCGGCTCCCAACACGATGACGCGATCGCAGACGGCTTCGACAAAAGCGGCGTCGTGACTGACGACAATCACCCCCGCCCCGGCTTCGGCCCTCTCGCGCAGGTGAGCCGTCAGGTGGGCGACACCGGCGGCATCGAGATTGTTGGTGGGTTCGTCGAGCAGCACAAGGTCGGCCGGCGCCTGCAGAATGGCCCACAGCGCCAGGTAATGGCGCTGACCGCCGGACAGGCGGTCGAGGCGGCTATCGATGCGCTCGGCCAGCCAGGGTGGCAGGCCGGCGGGACTGGCGCCGGTCAGCGCCAGCAGTTCGCGACCAGCCAGCGGCAGGCCGTCGACCGGCGGGATGTCCTGGGTCTGCAAAGCCAGACGCAGCCCCGGTTGCCGTTCGAGGCGACCGGAGAAGACCGTTGCCCGGCCGGCCAAGGCCGCCAGCAGCGTGCTCTTGCCAACGCCGTTGGGGCCGGTCAGGCCGACGATCTCACCGGCTGCCAGCGTCAGGTCGACGGGCTGGGTGGCCGGCCGTTGCCAGCCGGCCACCAAGTGCTCGATGCGCAGCAGGAAACTCAAGGCATGGCCTTCAATAAACGTTGCAGTGTGTCGTCAAACAGGCCGAAGAGGTCTTTCGCCTCGGCCGTCCCGCCCACCGTATAGGGCAGCAGCACCGCCGGAATGCCCGCCTTGCCGGCAATCCACTGACTCGGACCATCCTGATTGTAGGCGGCGCGCAGCACCATTTTAGCCGGCGTCGCTTGCTGCTTGGCCAACAGCCCGGTCAGATGTCCGCTGCTCGGCTCGATGCCGGGCTTTGGTTCGAGGGCGCCGACCTCTTTCATCGCCAACCAGTTGGTCAGGTAAACGAAGGAAGAATGATGGACCAGCACCGGCACGCCGCGCAGCGGGGCGGCCGCCTTCTCCCAGCGGGCCATCGCCGCCTGCCACTTGCCGGCAAAGGCCTTGAAGCCAGCCTGATAGGCCGGACCATTGGCGGCATCGAGTTCCGCCATGCGGGTAGCCAGAGCCGCACCGACCAACGTCACGTTATGCGGATTGAGGTGGGTATGCGGATTGCCCGCTGCATGCACGTCGCCATGGGCACGATCGAGCACGGCCGGGACATCCAGACGATTGACGTAGTTGGCGGCTTCAAAATAACCCGGGCTGCCGGGCTGTATCGTCGAATTGCCCGAATCGCGGACGACCAGCGGCAGCCAGCCAATCTCCAGATCGGCGCCGGCGGCGACGACCAGCTGAGCACGCCGCGCCTGGGCGAGCAATGACGGCTTGGCCTCGATCCGGTGCGGATCCTGAAAGGCGGTGGTGGCGCTATAGACGGTGACCTTGTCGCCGCCGATCTCCTTGGCCAGCGCCGCCCATTCCGGCACGGTGGCAAAGACATTGAGATTGGCCCAGGCCGGCAAGGCGGCCAGCGTCAGTAACAAAAGGGATAGTTGTTTACGCATCGTCCGCTCCTAGAACTTGTGCGCGCCGTGGGCGCCCAAGCTCATGATGTACTGCATGGTGAGTTGATTGTCGGTAATGCCCTGCATCGATTTGTCCTGGGCAAACTGCAGGCGAACGCGCGAGAACTCGCTCCAGCTGTAATCGATCATCGCCGTGGCTTTCTTCGGCTTGTAGGCGTCGACTGCCAGATTCGCCGCATTGAGACCGAAATCGCGTGTGCCGCTATCGAGTTGCTCGTAACGCAGACCGGCCCGCCATTCGGGTGTGAATTGGTAGACGCCTTGCGCATACCAGCCCGACTGACGCGTCCGGTAACTGCTGTCGACGGCGACATTGCACAGGCTGGCCGCGTCATCCGAACGGCAGCTCAGGGCCCCCTTCTCCTCCCGCGAGAAGTACTCGCTCTGGAACTTGAAGTTCTGGTATTTCGGATTGCCGTTCGGCGCCCATTTCCAGACGAAATCGGCCAACCAAGTTGTCGAGTCGCCGCTGAAGGCCCCCTGTGCGGCAACGCCGGCCAGATCGGTGAAATCGGCGCTACGCTCGCCCGCCTTGGTCTTCAGCCAAGACATGCCGACCCGCCAGCTATTTGAAATCCCGAGGTCGTCGCCGACATGGACATAGAGCGCCGACCCGTTAGCGCCATTGCGATTGCGCTCGGTGCCCGGAAAATTGGCGCCGCGGCCGACCTCCGCACCCAACTCGACAAACAGCGGCGTCGGTGCCAGCCATTTGAGCTGCACGCCATCCTGAGCGTAGCTGTCGCCAAACATGGCCTGGTACATCAGCGGCGCATCGGCGAAATCGCGCGCATGCGGGTGCTGCTCGTTGAGATAGCCGATACCGGAGCGGAAGCGCCCGGCCTTCAGGCCGACGCCATGGCCGATAGCCAGTGACTGGAACCAGGCCTCCTCGACTTCGGCCTGGCCATCGGCCATGGCAATAATTGCTTGGCCGCGCCAGTAAGGATCGATGTTGGCGGCCAGCACGAGCTCCGTTTCATCGGCAGAGAAGCCGCGCTGGTTGGCGCCTTCGATACCGGCCGGGAAAAATCCGGTGATACCGCGGTTCGGAATATCCTTCATCTGGCGAAACTTGCCTTGGAGGATCAGCGACACTTCTGGATTGAAAGCGCTCGCCGAGGCTTGCGCCTGCGGGGCGGCGGCAACCACTGGGGCCTGGGCCGGCTGAGCCGTCTTGCTCTCGGCTTCGGCCAGTTTGTTTTCGAGCGCGGCGATGCGCTGCTCGTAGCTTTGCTTCATTTCGGCGATCTGGGCGCGGATGGCGGCCAGATCGGCATCACTGCCAGCCGCCTGGGCCGCGCACGACGCGGCAAGCAAGGCAGCCATGGCAAAAGACTTCTGCATGGGATTCTCCTGAAAAATGCACTGGTTCGGCCGCCAACGGCGCGTCTCGGTAAAGACAAGCCGTGTCAGGCGGACGACGTTTTAGAAAAGGCAGTTTTCAGGCAGAAGGAGGATCGCGCTGGCGTGCCAGCGGCGGCGGGAAGGCTGTGCGCGCATGCGTTTGCAGCGTTTCCGGCCGCACATAGGCAGTGACGACCGGCGGCAACACCGCCAGCGATGGCAGGGCCGAAGCGAGGTCGTGCGCCGCCAGACAGAGTTCGCAGACGTGCGCCGGCGGCGCCCCCTCGTTGTCCACCGCATGCCCGACGGCATGCGCCCCCGCCGCCAGTTGGGCGAAGAAGAGAACGGCAACGAGAAGAAGATGGCGCAGCGAATTCACGATGAGAGTTTAATCGACCTGGACGAGCAAGCCTTTGAGATATTCGCCTTCCGGAAAGTTCAGTGCCACCGGATGGTCGGCCGCCCCGGCCAGACGCCGGACAATGCGTGCCTCGCGCCCGGCGTCGTGGGCCGCACCGGCGACGATCTTCTGGAACAGCTCGAGGCCGATGCCGCCGGAACAGGAATAGGTCATCAACAGACCGCCCGGCTTCAACAGCTTGAAGCCGAAGACATTGATGTCCTTGTAAGCCTTGGCGGCCCGCTCCGCATGGGCGGCCGAGGGGGCGAACTTGGGCGGATCGAGGACGATCAGGTCGAACAACCGCCCTTCCTTGCGAAAATCGCGCAGCGCCTGGAAGACGTCAGCCTCGCGCCACTCGGCCCGTTCGGCCGGCAGTTGCGAATTCAGCGCCAGATTGGCCTTGGCCTGCTCGAGCGCCGGACCGGAGGAATCGATCGAAAGGACGCTCGCCGCGCCGCCAGCCAGAGCCTGCAGCGAAAAGCCGCCGGTGTAGCAGAAGCAGTTCAGGACATCCTTGCCGGCCGACAACTGGCCGAGCAAGGCGCGGTTGTCGCGCTGGTCGAGATAGAAGCCGGTCTTGTGGCCGCCGACGATATCGACCGCCAGCCTGACCCCGTTTTCCGCAATCGACAGCGGGGTCGTCGGCGCTTCGCCGTACAACCAGCCGGTGGTCGGCTCCAGGCCTTCGAGGCCACGCACGTCGGAATCCGAACGTTCGTAGATGCGGGCGCAGCCGGTCGCCTTGGCCAGCCCGGCAACAATCGCGTGGCGCCACTTGTCGGCCCCGGCCGAAGTCAGCTGCAGCACCACGGTATCGCCGTACTGGTCGGCAATCACCCCGGGCAGCCCGTCCGACTCGGCATGGATCAGCCGCAAGCCGGCCTGGCCACGCAACTCGGGCAGGGCCTGGCGCCGTTCGACGGCCGCCGCAACGCGGCGCTTGAAGAAGGCATCATCCACCGATTCTTCCGGATCGAAAGTCCAGAAACGCCCACGGATCTGCGATTTTGGACTGTACGCCGCACGGCCCAGCGGGCGCAGATTGTCGGCCAGCACCTCGACCGTATCGCCCGGTCGCGCCCGGCCTTCGAGACGCCCGACCGAACCGGCAAACAACCACGGATGATGCTGCTTGAACGCGGAGCGTTCCTTACCCGGCATGAGAATCAGCTGAGCCATGTTTTTCTCGACCTCAAATGCAAGAGGCCCCGGTTACCGCAAGGTAACCGGGGCCCAACAAACCTGAATTGGCTTAAGCGCCCAGTGCCTTGCGATTGCGTGCGTGGCATTCGGCAGCGTAAATGACCTTGAACATGGTCTTGCCGGTGCCCTTGAACAGGCGCTTGGTGGACTTGGAAACGCTGCGGCGTTCCAGCGACGAACGGCGGGTACGATTGATAGCCATGACTAACTCCTTGATTCCGGCGAAATTTTGAACTCCTAATAATAGAGGCTGGCGAAGAAAAGGTCAATTGAAGCTTGTTTTTTGTCAATTTTCCCCGGCCGCCGAAGCCAACCGCTAGCGCTTGGCGCGCGGATGCGCCGAGTCATAGACCTTGGCCAGATGCTGAAAATCGAGATGGGTATAGACCTGCGTCGAAGCGATACTGGCGTGGCCGAGCATTTCCTGCACCGCGCGCAGATCGCCGGACGACTGCAGCACGTGCGAAGCAAAGGAGTGGCGCAGCATGTGCGGATGAACGTGTTGCGGCAGGCCAAGTTGCACGGCACGGCGAGCCAGGCGCAACTGGATCATGCGATGACTGATGCGCGTGCCGCGCCGGCTGACAAAAAGGGCAGCCTCGTCCACCGCCGCCAAGGTATCGCGCAGCGCAGCCCAAGCGGCGAGCGCCTCGCGGGCCTTGCTGCCGACTGGGACAATGCGCGCCTTGCTGCGCTTGCCGAGGACACGAATTTCACCTTCCTCGAGCGCCGATTCAAGGGCTGGGAAATCGAGCGCCGCGAGTTCGGCCAGGCGCAGGCCTGATGAATAGAACAACTCGAACATCGCCGCATCGCGTGCCGCCAGTACCGGATCGGCCTCGTCATCGGGTTCGAGCAGATGCGCCGCCTCATCGACCGACAGGGCATTCGGCAGATGCTTCGGGGATTTCGGGGCGCGAATGCCGTCGCAGGGGTTGGCGCGCACCACGTCGCCTCGCCCCAACCACTTGAAAAAGCCGCGCCAGGCCGACAACAGCCGCGCCAGCGAACGGCCGGAAAGGCCCTGGCCATGCATTTGCGCGACGAAACGGCGAACGTGATGGACCTGCAGTTCGGCCAGCGGCGTTTCGCCAGCCAGCGTCACCAAACGGACGAGATCGCGCCGGTAATTGCTGACGGTATGGGGCGACTGCCGCCGTTGCTCGGCCAGTTCGGCCAGATACGCAGCGACGGCAGCAGTGGAGCTCACAGTACGCTCTTGGTCACCCGGGCGAGCGCGGCGGAAACCATCTCGCCGAGACGTTCGAGGTAAAGCGTGCCCATGTCGGCGTAGAAACGCTGCGTCTCTTCGCTACCCAAGGCGATCATGCCGATCGTGCCACCGCCGTTGCGCAGCGCGATCAGCGCTTGCGAGCGAACGTGATTGGCATGCTCGCCGAACCACGAAGCGGTGCCAAAGCCGGCGGTCGAGCCGCAATACGGACGGCTGAGCGTTTCAGCGAAAACCTGCAGCTCTTCGCTAACGGCGGCGAATTCCGGCAGATCGTCGATGTCGGCCGGCGTGTTCCACAAGCGTAGCGCGACATGCGGCACGGTAAAGTCGTCGCGCAAATGGAAGTTCAACAGATGAATGACCGCCTGGAAGGTTTCAGCGGCAACCAGCGCCACGGCCAGGCGATGCACCTTCTCGCTGATGGCATCGTTTTCCTCGCCAAAGGCAGTCAATTCGGCCAGCTTGCTTTCCGTTTGCCGGTTCTTCTCGCGCAAGGTCAGCATCTGGCGCTCGGCCAGCGAAATGGCGCGGCCGCCATGCGGATGCGGCAGGAAAATCTGCGCGATCAGGTCGGCGTACTGCTCGAAAAATCCAGGGTTGTTCTTCAGGTAATCGGCAACATCTTCGGGGAACAGCGCACTCATAATTCAATTTCTCCAGTGAAGACCGTCATTGCCGGTCCGGTCATCAGCACGGGCCGCTCGGCGCCGCCCCAGACGATGCCCAAATCACCGCCACGCGTGCTGACCCGCACCGGCGAATCGAGCAGGCCGCGGCGAATGCCAGCGACCACCGCGGCGCAAGCACCGGTGCCACAGGCCAGCGTTTCGCCCGACCCGCGTTCATAGACGCGCAATTTGATGGCATGCCGGTCGATCACCTGCATGAAGCCGGCGTTGACCCGCTGCGGAAAGCGTTCGTGGTTTTCGATCAGCGGACCGTGCTCGCCAACCGGCGCCAGATCGACGCTATCGACAACCTGGACGGCATGCGGATTGCCCATCGAGACGACGCTGATGTCGAGTGTTTCGTCTGCCACGTCGAGCGAGTAGATGATCACATCGTCGTCGTGCAGGAAGGGAATCTGGTTTGGCGAGAAGCGCGGAATGCCCATGTCCACGGTGACGCTGCCGTCCGCTTCGAGACGCGGCGCGATGATGCCGCTTTTCGTCTCAACGCGAATTTCGCGCTTGTCGGTCAGCCCTGCTTCATGCACGAAACGGACGAAGCAGCGTGCGCCATTGCCGCACTGCTCGACCTCGCTGCCATCGGCATTGAAGATGCGATACCGAAAATCGATCTCCGGCTGACTGGGCTTTTCGACCAGCAAAATCTGGTCGCAGCCGACGCCGAAATGGCGATCGGCCAGGTAGCGCAGCTGTTCCGGGGTCAGGGAAATCTGCTGACGAATGCCGTCGAGGACAACGAAGTCGTTGCCCAACCCGTGCATTTTCGAGAATTTGAGTTTCACATGCCGCTCCGCTGAGTAATTAAAAAAGAATAGCAGAGACAGCAACTTGTCTCAAATTCTTAAAGTTTTTTCTCCATCACGAAATCGTCCATCACGAAACCGTGACCGATATCGTCGACAATCGCCTCGCGCACGGCAAAACCGTATTTCTTGTACGAACCGATGGCCTTGTCGTTGCGTTTGTTCACCGCCAGGATCACGCACGGATAACCCAGCTTCTTGGCCCGCGCCGCGACATGCGCGATCAGCTGGCCACCGACGCCCTTGCGCTGAACGTCGGGATGAATATAAAGCTTGTCGAGCTTGAATTCACCCTTGTAAATCTCGCTGAAGGCGAAGCCGACGCGGCGTCCTTCATGGAAGGCCTGATCCAGCCACTTGTCGGCGTCCTCGATATCGTCATAGAGCCGTTCGTGGCCGTAACGCTGTTCGAGCATGAAGTCGATCTGTTCCTGGGTGATGATGCCCGGGTAGGTGGCCTGCCAGATTTCGCGGGCCAGTGTCGAGATGGCCGGCACGTCGGGCGGCGTGACGGGACGAATTTCGATATTCAGGCTGCTCATTTGTAAAACCTCTGTTCTCCGGGTGGCCGGGTCTTGAAGCGCTTGTGCAACCAGAAGTACTGTTCCGGCATGCGCAGTACCTGGCTTTCGATAAACCGATTGACATACTCCGTATCCGCCTCGACGCTTGCCCCGGGAAAGTCTTGCCAGGGCGGCATCACCTCGACTTCGTAGCCATCCGCTACCTGACGGGTGATGCAGGCAACCACCCTGGCCCCGGTCAGGCGGACCAGCCGGGCAACCCCCGGGATAGTCGCGGCCTGCACGCCGAAAAACGGTACGAAAATCGATTCCTTCGGACCAAAGTCCATATCTGGCAGATAGTAGAACTGATGCCCCGCCTTCATTGCCTTGATGATGCCGCGCATCCCCTCCTGACGGGAAAAGAGTACGGTCGGGTTAAATCGCTTGCGGCCATCATAAAGCAACTTGTTGAAAACCGGATTCTTCTGGTTTGAATAGACGCTGCAACCGGTGACGTACATCGAAATACGCGTCGCCCCGGCATCGAGACCGACAAAATGCGGCGACAGCAGGATGATCGGTTTGCCTTCCGGATCGTTCAAATGTTCGGCACCGTGGATCCGGATGATGCGCTCCAGTCGTTCCTTCGATGCCCACCAGCCGAGCGTCCGGTCGAGCACGGCGCGACTGAAGGCAATGAAATGGCGGCGCGCCAGATCCTCGCGTTCGGCTTCCGTTTTTTCCGGAAAACACAGGCGCAGATTGGTCAACGCCACCTTGCGCCGCTCGCGACCGACCGCGTACAGCAGGGCACCCAGCGCACCGCCGATAGCCCGCAGGACAGGCAAGGGCAGCCAGTGCAAAAGCCAGAGAAAACCAACCAGAAGATAAGTAAACAATAGTTTCAAGACAAATTACTCCACCGGCGGCGCATCGGCCCCGCCCGGCTGTTTGTAGCGGTTGTAACCCCACAGGTATTGCGTCGGACATTCGCGGACCAGCGCCTCGATCTCATGATTGATCTGCTGCGCGCGCTCCACCGTAGTTCCGCTCAGCGGCTGGCGCGGCGGGTGAAAATGCAGGCGGTAGCCACGCCCAGCCGGCAACCGCTCGCCCCAGGCCATCAATGTCGTCGCCCCGGTTTCGGTCAGGCGCGCCGCCAGGGTCATCGTATAGGCCGGTTTGCCGAAGAACTTGAGCCAGACGCCTTCGCCAACTTTCGGCGCCTGATCCGGCAACATGCCCACCGCTTCGCCTTTTTTCAGCGCCTTGATCAGCGCCCGGACGCCCGACAAATCGGCTGGCGCCAGATGCAGACGCTCGCGCTTGCGGCCATCGAGAATCATTTGCTGGATCGAGGCCTGACGTGGCGGCCGGTAAAGCACGGTCACATCGCCGAAGGCCGAATAATACTGGGCGGTGATCTCGAAACAACCGAGATGCGGCGTCATGAAGACAATGCCCTTGCCGGCCTGCTGTGCCGCCTCGACATGCTCCCAACCGCACACCTCGACGACCTGGGCGTTGGTCTCCGCCAGCGTTCGCAACCAGATGCGGGCCAGTTCGACCATTTGCTTGCCCGCCTCGGCCGCCGCCGCGCCGCGCAGCGATGCATCGACACCGGCTTGCGCCATGTTCTCCCGCACATGGCGACGATAGGTCGGCGACAGCAGATAGGTCAGCCAGCCAAGCCAGCCGCCCAGGCGGTGTACCAGCGACAAAGGTAGCCGGGAAAGTATCCTGAAAAGAAAAACCATGCGACTCCGGGGGTTGATACCCGCCGTGAAAAGTTTAATATTATGGGATCGCCGAGTTAAACAGACAACTTGCGGGGCGATTTACAAATTCTGCTAAAGCGTCACCTGCTCGTGGTCCGAAGCTGGTAGCGCCAGACCAAAGGACCATTGGAGCATCGCATGAGCGAGTACTTCTTCACTTCGGAATCGGTTTCCGAAGGCCATCCCGACAAGGTCGCCGACCAGATTTCCGATGCCATCCTCGATGCCATCCTGGCCCAGGACAAGCATTCCCGCGTCGCCGCCGAAACCCTGTGCAACACCGGGCTGGTCGTACTGGCCGGTGAAATCACCACCAACGCCAACGTCGATTACATCCAGGTGGCGCGCGACACCATCAAGCGCATCGGCTACGACAATACCGAGTACGGTATCGACTACAAGGGCTGCGCCGTGCTGGTCGCCTACGACAAGCAAAGTCCGGACATCGCCCAGGGCGTCAACAAGGCCTACGACGACGGCCTCGACCAAGGTGCCGGCGACCAGGGCCTGATGTTTGGCTACGCCTGTGACGAAACCCCGTCGCTGATGCCGCTGCCGATCTACCTGTCGCACCGCCTCGTCGAGCGCCAGGCCATGCTGCGCAAGGACGGCCGCCTGCCGTGGGCGCGCCCGGACGCCAAGTCGCAGGTCACCATCCGTTACGTCGACGGCAAGCCGCACTCGATCGATACCGTCGTGCTGTCTACCCAGCACTCGCCGGACATCAGCCTGGAAGATCTGCGCGAAGCGACCATTGAAGAAATCATCAAGCCGGTGCTGCCGAAGGAACTGATCAAGGGCGACATCAAGTATCTGGTCAATCCGACCGGCCGCTTCGTCGTCGGTGGCCCGCAGGGCGACTGTGGCCTGACCGGCCGCAAGATCATCGTCGACACCTACGGCGGTGCCGCACCGCACGGCGGTGGCGCCTTCTCCGGCAAGGATCCGTCGAAAGTGGACCGCTCCGCCGCCTATGCCGGTCGTTACGTCGCCAAGAACATCGTTGCCGCCGGCCTCGCCTCGCGCTGCCTGGTGCAGATTTCCTACGCCATCGGCGTTGCCCATCCGACGTCGATCATGGTCGACACCTTCGGCACCGGCAAGGTCAGCAACGAAACCCTGACCGCCCTGATCGCAAAGCACTTCGATCTGCGGCCGAAGGGCATCGTCAACATGCTCGACCTGCTCCGCCCGATCTACCAGAAGACTGCCGCCTACGGCCACTTCGGTCGCGACGAGCCGGAATTCACCTGGGAAAGCACCGATCGCGCCACCCTGCTCAAGGGCGACGCCGGGCTGTAAGCACCACGACGCGCCAACAAAGGGGAGCCATCGCGGCTCCCCTTTTTCGTCAGGACAATTTGAACCGCCAGCGGACCGGCGACAAAATCCAAAACCGGTTTATAATCCTCGACCTACCGAGGGGCGCTGCAGGAGATCACTCCCAGGCTCGGTTTAAAACGGCGCTCACTGATCAACCCTGCCGGGCGCAGGGGGCCGCCGGTGAGCATCAACGCCGTCTTTCCCCTCCCCGTCACAGTTATTTAGGAGCTTACTGTGGCTGAATTCAAAGACTACGTCATCGCCGATCTTTCCCTTGCCGACTGGGGTCGCAAGGAAATCCTCATTGCCGAAACCGAAATGCCCGGCCTGATGGCCATTCGCGAAGAATTCGCGAAGACCCAACCGTTGAAGGGCGCGCGCATCACCGGCTCGCTACACATGACCATCCAGACCGCCGTGCTGATCGAGACGCTGACCGCGCTCGGCGCCGAAGTCCGCTGGGCTTCCTGCAACATCTTCTCGACCCAGGATCATGCCGCTGCCGCCATTGCCGCCGACGGCATCCCGGTCTTCGCGGTCAAGGGCGAAACCCTGGTCGATTACTGGGATTACACCCACCGCATCTTCGAATGGACCGACGGCGGCTATTCGAACATGATTTTGGATGACGGCGGCGATGCCACCCTGCTGCTGCACCTCGGTGCCCGTGCCGAAAAGGACATCTCGCTGCTCGCCAAGCCGGGCTCGGAAGAAGAAACCATCCTGTTCGCCGCGATCAAGGCCAAGCTGGCCGTCGATCCGACCTGGTACTCCGTGCGCCTGGCCCAGATCAAGGGCGTCACCGAAGAAACCACCACCGGCGTCC
Organism: Azonexus sp. IMCC34842; assembly: GCF_050368855.1. Lineage (GTDB taxonomy): Bacteria > Pseudomonadota > Gammaproteobacteria > Burkholderiales > Rhodocyclaceae > Azonexus > Azonexus denitrificans_A. The sequence goes on from NZ_CP178449.1 coordinate 3,714,009, forward strand.
ATCGCCTGTATCAGATGCATCAGCGCGGCGAACTGAAGTTCCCGGGCATCAACGTCAATGACTCGGTCACCAAGTCCAAGTTCGACAATCTCTACGGCTGTCGCGAATCGCTGGTCGACGGCATCAAGCGCGCCACCGACGTGATGATCGCCGGCAAGGTTGCCGTCATCATCGGCTACGGCGACGTCGGCAAGGGCTGCGCCCAGGCCATGCGCGCCCTGTCGGCCCAGGTCTGGGTCACCGAAATCGATCCGATCTGTGCCCTGCAGGCCGCCATGGAAGGCTACCGCGTCGTTACCACCGAATTCGCCGCCGACAAGGCCGACATTTTCGTCACCACGACCGGCAACTTCCACGTCATCACGCATGACCACATGGTCGCGATGAAGAACAATGCCATCGTCTGCAACATCGGTCACTTCGACAACGAAATCGACGTCGCTTCGATCGAGAAGTACCAGTGGGAAGAGATCAAGCCGCAAGTCGATCACGTGATCTTCCCGGACGGTAAGCGCATCATCCTGTTGGCCAAGGGCCGTCTGGTGAACCTCGGCTGCGGCACGGGCCATCCGTCCTACGTGATGAGTTCCAGCTTCGCGAACCAGACGATCGCTCAGATCGAACTGTGGACGGAAGCGGTCAAGGGCTCCAACAAGTACCCGATTGGCGTGTACACGCTGCCCAAGCACCTCGATGAGAAGGTCGCCCGTCTGCAGCTGAAGACGCTGAACGCCCAATTGTCCGAGCTGACCGACGAACAGGCCGCCTACATCAGCGTCCCCAAGGAAGGCCCGTACAAGGCCGACCACTACCGCTACTAAGCCATGCGCCTGCTCGCCATCTGGATCGTCAATGCACTGGCCTTGCTGGTGCTGCCTTATGTGGTGCCTTCGGTTCAGGTGGCGAGTTTCGGCACGGCGCTGATGGTGGCGCTCGTGCTCGGGTTGATCAACGCCGTGCTGCGGCCGCTGCTCATCCTGCTGACCTTGCCGGTCACCCTGCTGACCATGGGCCTGTTCATTTTCGTGATCAACGCCCTGCTCTTCCAGTTGGCCGGCAATCTGGTCGACGGCTTCAATGTCGGCGGCTTCTGGCCAGCGCTGCTCGGCTCCATCGTCTATAGCCTGATCTCCTGGGTCCTCAGCAGCCTGTTCTTTTCAGCCAGGAAACCCTGATGCCGCGGGCCGATCAGCTGCTGGTCGAGTCCGGCCTCGCCGTGTCGCGCACCGCTGCGCAACGATTGATTGCCGCCGGGCGCGTCAGCTGGGCGGGCGGGGTGATCAGCAAACAGTCGCAGGAATTGGCCGCCAATACACCGCTGACCGTGACCAGCGACCCCGACGACCGCTACGTCTCGCGCGGCGGCCTGAAGCTGGCTGGTGCCCTGGGCGAAACCGGCATTGCCGTCGCCGGCAAGACCTGTCTCGACGTCGGCCAATCGACCGGTGGCTTTACCGACCGCCTCCTGCAATCCGGGGCGCGCCATGTGGTCGGCGTCGACGTCGGTCACGACCAGTTGCATCCTCGTCTACTCGCCGATCAACGCGTCACCAGCTTCGAAGGCATCAACTGCCGGGCGCTGAGCCCCGACGATCTCGGCGAAGCGTTCCCGCCAGCCGGTTTCGACCTGATCGTCGGCGACCTCTCCTTCATCTCGCTGACCCTGATCCTGCCACAACTACCGCCTCTGCTGGCCAACCACGGCGACCTGCTGATGCTGGTCAAACCGCAGTTCGAGGTCGGCTTTGGCAAGGTCGCCCGCGGCGGCATCGTCCGCGACTCGACACTTTTTGCCGAAGTCGAAAGCAAGCTCCGCAACTGTGCCCAAAACCTTGGCCTCACCGTCCGCGCCTGGCTCGACAGCCCGATTACCGGCGGCGACGGCAACCGCGAATTTTTCATCTGGTTGAACAAATGAATCCTGAAATCTCCATCGAGTTTTTCCCGCCGCAAACGCCGGAAGGCGTAGACAAGCTGCGTACCGTGCGTGGCGAGCTGGCTAAACTGAAACCCGCCTTCTTTTCGGTGACCTATGGCGCCGGCGGCTCGACCCGGGAACGCACGTTCTCCGTCGTCAAGGAAATCGCCGCCGAAGGCTTCGATGCGGCGCCCCACCTGTCGTGCATCGGTTCGACGCGCGACAGCATTCGCGAAATCCTCGGCGAGTACAAGGCGGCCGGCATCAAACGTACCGTTGCGCTGCGCGGCGACCTGCCCTCGGGCATGGCCGAAGCCGGCGAGTTCCGCTACGCCAACGAGCTGGTCGAATTCATCCGGGCCGAAACCGGCGACTGGTTCAGCATCGAAGTCGCCGCCTACCCGGAGTGGCACCCGCAGGCCCGCAGCCCGAAGGATGACCTCGAAGCCTTCGCCCGCAAGGTCAAGGCCGGCGCCAACTCGGCCATCACCCAGTATTTCTACAACGCCGACGCCTATTTCCATTTCGTCGATGAAGCGCGGGCGCTGGGCGTCACGATACCGATCGTGCCGGGCATCATGCCGATCGCCGGGTTCACCAAGCTGGCCCGTTTCTCGGATGCCTGCGGTGCCGACATCCCGCGCTGGATGCGCAAGAAATTTGAAAGCTATGGCGACGATGCCGAGTCGATTCGTGCCTTCGGTCTCGATGTCGTCACTGAGTTGTGCGAACGCCTGCTCAAGGGCGGCGCCCCCGGTCTGCATTTCTATTGCATGAACCAGTCGGCACTGACCACCGAGATATGCCAGCGACTCGCCTGACCCAAGATTGGCGGCACGAAGCACCGGCAACCTGGAATAGCCCGATTTTTTCAGGCTTTTTCACGAACAATTGTCGACAAACAGCAATTTCGTTGACGCCGGTTTACCCCATCTATATAATTCGCGCTCCCTCGGCGGGTCGGTAGCTCAGTCGGTAGAGCAGCGGACTTTTAATCCGTTGGTCCCGAGTTCGAATCTCGGCCGACCCACCAGTCGCAGAAGGAATCTTGGGGCGCTAGCTCAGTTGGTAGAGCAGCGGACTCTTAATCCGTAGGTCGACAGTTCGAATCTGTCGCGCCCCACCAAGAATTCACCGGATAAAGGCCAATCGTCAGGTTGGCCTTTTTCTTTGTCCATTTTTTGGACTGCTTGCTTCCGGCATGGTTGTCAGCCAAACCGCAATCCATAGAGCGGACATTCACCGAAAACGAGCGGCGCCATCGGTCCTTGACGGGTATGCTCCGTAACATCCGTGCCGTGCAATGGATCAACAAGGCTTTATCGCAACAGGTAGAGCAAGCTCATCAACGGTGAACGTCTGCATGAACTTGAGTATTTTTCAGAACTGGTCGCTCAAGACCCGAGCAACCCTCTTCACGCTGGCCATTTTCCTCGGCGGCCTGTGGACGCTTGCCTTGTACGCCAGCCAGATGCTGCACAACGATATGCAACGCCTGCTCGGCGAGCAGCAGGTTTCGACGGTTACCTTCATCGCCGCCGAGATCAATCGTGAACTCGGGGATCGCTTAAGCGCCCTGAAGGCAACGGCGAAAATCATCAGCCCAACGGTACTGAGCGGCCCGACGACTATTCAGGACTTCCTCGAACAGCGCCCGGTTCTGCAAAACCAGTTCAATGGCGGCATCGCCGTCCTCGATCGCACCGGCACCGCAATTGCCGATGTACCTCGGACAGCCGGACGGATCGGCGTCAACTATCAGGACGTCGAGAGCGTAGCCACCGTGCTGCGCGAGGGGAAAGCGATGATCGCCCGACCGGTGATGGGGAAAAAGCTGCGCGCCCCGATTTTCACGATGCTGGTCCCCATTCTCGATGCCGAGGGCGGCGTCGTCGGCGTCCTGAGCGGGATAACCAACCTGAGCACGCCGAACTTCCTCGATCAGATTACCGAGAACCACTACGGCAGAAGCGGCTACTACCTTCTTCAAGAGCCGAGCGCCAGACTGATCATCACCGGCAGCGGCAAGGCGCACATCATGCAGTCGCTCCCGCCCCCCGGCGTCAACGCGCTGGTCGACCGACACCTTGCCGGCGATGATGAAACGGCGGTCACCGTCGATCCGTTTGGCACCGAAATACTCGCATCGGCACGCCGCATCCCGATCGCCAACTGGCTCGTCGTTGCCGCGTTGCCCACCGCAGAAGCATTTGCCCCGATTCGCGCCATGCAGCAGCGGATGATCGGGGCGACAATCCTGCTCACCGTGCTGGCCGGCCTCCTGACCTGGTGGATGTTGCGACGGCAACTGGCCCCGATGCTGGCGACCATTAAGACATTGGCCAGCCTGGCGGAGAAGGATCAGCCGCTGCGCCCCTTGCCTATCGCCCGTCAGGACGAAGTCGGGCAATTGATCGGCGGCTTCAATCGCTTGCTCGAAACGGTGCGGCAAAGGGAAGAAGCGCTGATCGACAGCGAGGCGCGTTTCCGCAATTTTTTCGAGAAAAATTCCTCGGCGATGCTGATCATCGATCCGGCCACCGGATCCATCAAGGAAGCCAACAAGGCCGCTGCTGCCTATTACGGCTATTCATCGGCGCAACTGACCGGGATGCCGATCAGCAACATCAACACCCTGCCGGCGGCCAGCATTGCGGAGGACAGGCAGCGGGCGATGAAAGAGGAGCGTAACTATTTCCAGTTCCGCCACCGCCTCGCGTCGGGCGAGATCCGCGATGTCGAGGTGCATGCGACACCGATGGAAATGGGCGGACACACCCTGCTGTTCTCGATCATTCACGATATCACCGAACGCAAGCAGGCCGAGGACGATCTGCGCATTGCGGCGGTCGCCTTCGAGTCGCAACAAAGCATGATCGTCACCGATGCCAACCGGGTGATTCTGCGGGTAAACAGGGCCTTCATCGAGAACACCGGCTACAGCACAGAGGAGGTGCTGGGCCAGACACCGCGCCTGCTCCATTCCGGACGCCAGGACAAGGATTTTTATCGCGCGATGTGGGAGACCATCGGCCGCACCGGCGGCTGGCAAGGCGAGGTCTGGGACCGTCGCAAGAATGGCGAAATTTTCCCCAAATGGCTGACCATTACGGCCGTCAAGCGTGATGATGGCGTCGTCACGCATTACATCGGCACGCACCACGACATTACCGAACGCAAGCAGGCCGAAGAAAAAATCGAGGCGCTGGCATTCTTTGACCAGTTGACCGGCTTGCCCAACCGGACGCTGCTACTCGATCGCTTGAAGCAGGCGCAGCGGAGCAGCGCCCGTAGCGGCAACTACTGCGCCTTGCTCTTCCTCGATCTGGACAATTTCAAGACGCTCAACGACACGCTCGGCCACGAGGTCGGCGACCTGCTCCTCAAGCAAGTCGCCCAGCGACTGCTGAGCTGTGTGCGCGAAGGCGACTCGGTCGCCCGCCTGGGCGGCGACGAATTCGTCGTGATTCTCTCCGGCCTGAGCGGCAATGAGCGGGAGGCCGTCAATGGCACCGAGACGGTTGCCGAGAAAATACTTACCGCGCTCAACCAGATTTACCTGCTCGGCGACGTAGGCCATCACAGCACGGCGAGCATTGGCGCCACCTTGTTCAATGGCGCCCGGACACCGATCGACGAGTTGATGAAGCAGAGCGATCTCTCGATGTACAAGGCCAAGTCGGCGGGGCGCAATACCTTTCGCTTCTTCGACCCGGCGATGGAGATCGCCGCCAAGGAACGGGCAGCGCTCGAAGGCGATCTGCGGCGGGCGCTGGCGGAAGGCCAGTTCCTGCTCCATTACCAGGCCCAGATGGCCGATGATGACCGCCTGACCGGGGCGGAAGTCCTCGTCCGCTGGCAGCACCCGCGGCGCGGCATGGTGTCGCCGGCCGATTTCATTCCGCTGGCGGAAGAATCCGGGCTGATCCTGCCGCTCGGCCAGTGGGTTCTGGAAACGGCCTGCCGGCAATTGGCGACCTGGGCGCGCCGGGCCGACATGGCGCATCTGACGCTGGCGGTCAATGTCAGCGCCCATCAACTGCACCAGGCCGACTTCGTCGAGCAGGTCCTCGGCGTTCTGGACGAGAGCGGCGCCAATCCGCAGCACTTGAAGCTGGAGCTGACCGAAAGCCTGCTGGTCGATAACGTCGAGGCGATCATCGAGAAAATGTCCGCACTGAAAGCCAAGGGCGTCGGCTTCTCGCTCGATGACTTCGGCACCGGCTACTCCTCTCTGTCCTACCTCAAGCGCCTGCCGCTCGACCAGTTGAAGATCGATCAGTCCTTCGTCCGCGACGTGCTGATCGACCCGAACGATGCGGCGATTGCCAAAACCGTCGTCGCGCTGGCCCAGAGCCTTGGCCTCGGGGTGATCGCCGAAGGGGTTGAAACGAAAGCGCAGCGCGACTTCCTGGCCAACGCCGGCTGCCATGCCTATCAAGGTTATTTCTTCAGCCGCCCCTTGCCGCTCGCCGACTTCGAGAAATTTGTCGAGCAGCGTTGATTTGCCCGACCGGGCGATGCGTTCTGAAAAACGAAAGGCCAGTCAAAATGACTGGCCTTTTACTGACTGGCTTGCTCGGCCGGAACAGAGCAAAAGCCGGCGCTAACCCTTATTTGCGACCGAATTTTTCGGCCAGCTGACTCAGCTTTGCGGCCCGCACTTGTTCCGCCTTGGCCGCCGCTTCGGCTGCCTTGCGCTGTTCGACCTGCTTCTTGAAGCGCTCGCGCAGCAGCTCGGCAGCGTGCTGACGGTTTTCGTCGGTGACTTCGCCGGCCGGCGTGCCATCCAGATTCAGGCGGACCGTTCCCTTTTCCATTTCCTTCAGGTAGCGGGTCGAGATGGTGTGGCTGCGCATGGCCAGGCGCAGCGCCTTCTTTTCCAGCTCCGGCAACTGGGCAAACACCTGTTTGTCGATACCGATGGCCAGCGGGCTGTGGTTACGGAAAACATCGAAGCGGTTTTGCAGGTCCTTGAGCAGGGCCCGGGCATCGATCGGTTTGGTTGCAGTCGGTTCGGCAGTCGTCATGGTCATACATTGTCTTTTCGAGGCGCGAAGCGTAGCACGAAGGCACGCCGCGCAGCCGCGAAATTAGTGTCACACACCGCTCTTGCGGAACCAGGCCAGCATGCGCTGCCAGCCGTCCTCGGCTTCTTCCTTGCGGTAGCTGGGCCGGTAGTCGGCATGGAAGGCATGCGGGGCGTTGTCATAAACATGAATCTCGGAAACCTTGGCGGCGGCGCTCCCCTGTTTCAGCGCCTTTTCCATGCTCTCGACCGTTTCAAGCGGGATGCCGGTATCCAGCCCGCCATACAGACCGAGCACCGGAGCCATCAACTGGCCGACCAGATCCATCGGCTGCTTCGGCGTGATCTCGCTGGCACCACCGACCAGGCGGCCATACCAGGCCGCCGCGGCCTTCAGTTGCGGATTGTGCGCGCTGTACAGCCAGCTGATCCGGCCGCCCCAGCAGAAGCCGGTAATCGCCAGCCGGTTGGTGTCGGCCCCCTTACTGGCGGCCCAGGCGACACAGGCATCGAGATCGCTCATGACCTGGGCGTCGGGCGTCTTGTAGACGATTTTGGCCAGGATCTCGGGAATGCTGTCGATGCCGCGCGGGTCACCCTGGCGGGCGAAGAGTTCGGGGGCGATGGCGCAGTAACCGGCCTTGGCTAGGCGGCGGCAGGTGTCCTTGATGTATTCATGAACGCCGAAAATCTCGGAGACGACCAGCACCACCGGCGCCTTGCTCGCCCCCTTGGGCAGCGCGCGATAGGCCACCATCTCGCCATCCTTGACCGGCACCTTGATTTCGCCGGCCAGCAGACCGCTGTCGTCGGTCCGGATCGCCGTCTGGGCCATCACCGGCTGGACGGCCAGCGCGAAACCAGCGCCCAGGCTGGTCACGAGAAAACTCCGCCGATCAAAGGATTGGGCCGGGACAAGACTGTCGAATTCCGGATTGGGGTTCATCATGGGTCTCCTTCATGGTCATTACATCAGGACGATGTCGTACTGCTCGGGTGAGTAGCTCGGTTCGGACTGCAGCGAAACGGCCTTGCCGATGAAGTCGGACAGCATGGCCAACGACTGCGACTCTTCGTCGAGAAACAGATCGACGACCGCCGGCCCTGCCAGGATGCGGTATTCACGGGCATTGAACTGGCGCGCCTCGCGCAGCAGCTCGCGGAGAATTTCATAGGCCACGGTGCGCGCCGTCTTGACCTCGCCGCGTCCGCCGCAGGTCGGGCAAGGCTGGCACAGCACATGGGCCAGCGACTCACGGGTACGCTTGCGGGTCATTTCGACCAGACCGAGGGCGGTGAAGCCGTTTACCGTCAGCCGGGTGTGGTCGCGGGCCAGCGCCTTGTTGAATTCGTCGAGCACGGCTTTCTTGTGTTCCTCGTTCTCCATGTCGATGAAATCGACAATGATGATGCCACCGAGGTTCCGCAATCTTAGCTGGCGGGCGATGGTGACCGCCGCTTCGAGGTTGGTCTTGAAGATCGTGTCGTCGAAGTTGCGGACACCGACAAAGCCGCCGGTATTGACGTCGATGGTCGTCATCGCCTCGGTCTGGTCGATGATCAGGTAGCCGCCCGATTTCAGGTCGACGCGGCGGGCCAGCGCTTTCTGGATTTCCTCCTCGACGCCATGCAGGTCGAACAAGGGGCGCTGGCCGGTGTAATGGTCGAGCAGCGGCAGGACGGCGGGCGTGAACTCCTGGGCAAAGGCACTCAGTTTCTGGAAATTTTCGCGGGAGTCGATGACCATGCGCGCCGTTTCCGGATTGACGAAATCGCGCAGCACGCGCTGGCTCAGTGAAAGCTCCTGATAGAGCACACAGGGCGGCGCGCAGGTGCGTGCCTTGTCGCGGATATCGGCCCAGATTTTGCGCAGGTAGGCGATGTCGGTGGCGAATTCCTCGTCGCTGGCATTTTCGGCCATCGTCCGGACGATGAAGCCCCCGGTTTCATCGGCCGGGACCAGCCGGGTGATCCTTTCGCGCAGCGCTTCGCGCTCGGACTCCGCTTCGATGCGTTGCGAAATACCGATATGTTTTTCCTGCGGCAGGTAAACCAGCATCCGCCCGGCAATCGAAATCTGCGTCGACAGTCGGGCACCCTTGGTGCCGATCGGATCCTTGACGACCTGGACGACGATGCTCTGGCCGTCGAAAAGGATTTTCTCGATCGGCCGCTCGGTCGCCGTTTCGCGCGGCTGCCAGATATCCGCCACATGCAGGAAGGCCGTGCGATCCAGGCCGACATCGATGAATGCCGACTGCATGCCGGGCAGGATGCGACAGATGCGGCCGAGATAAACATTGCCGACCAAACCACGGCTCGCCGTGCGTTCGATATGCAGTTCCTGGACCACACCTTGTTGCATCACGGCAACGCGGGTTTCCTGCGGTGTGAAATTGATCAGTATTTCTTCGGACATGAGGGGATAGAATCCAAGGTTTTGCCTGATTCTACTATGCTCAAAGCCCCCGAACTCCTAGCCCCTGCCGGCTCGATCCAGATGATGCGCACCGCCTTCGATTTCGGCGCCGATGCGATCTATGCCGGCCAGCCGCGCTACAGCCTGCGCGTGCGCAATAACGAGTTCGGCACGGTCGCTGCGCTGAAGGAAGGGATTGATGAAGCGCATGCCCGCGGCAAGCAGTTTTTCGTCGTCAGCAACATCTTCCCGCACAACGCCAAGCTCGCCACCTACCTGGCCGACATGGCGCCGGTCGTCGCCCTGAAGCCGGACGCGCTGATCATGTCCGACCCCGGCCTGATCGACATGGTCCGCGAGACCTGGCCGGAACAGGCAGTGCATCTGTCGGTCCAGTCGAACACGGTGAACTGGGCGGCGGTGCGCTTCTGGAAAAAGCTCGGGCTGACCCGCATCATCCTATCGCGCGAATTGTCGCTCGACGAAGTGGCGGAGATCCGCCAGCAATGCCCGGACATCGAACTCGAAGTCTTCATCCATGGCGCGCTGTGCATCGCCTATTCCGGCCGCTGCCTGCTCTCCGGCTACTTCAACCACCGTGACCCGAACCAGGGCAGCTGCACCAACTCCTGCCGCTGGGACTACAAGGTATCGACCTCGGATAACCCCGGCGTGGCGACGAATCAGCCCGTGGCGTTCTACAGCCATCCCGAGCAGGAAATCCTGCTCGAGGAAAGACAGCGTCCGGGCGAGCTAATGCCGATCGAGGAAGACGAGCACGGCACCTACATCATGAATTCGAAGGACCTGCGCGCCATCGAACATGTCCAGCGCCTGGTCGAGATCGGCATCGACTCGCTGAAGATCGAGGGACGGACCAAGAGCGCCTACTACGTCGCGCGCACCGCCCAGTCCTATCGTCAGGCAATCGACGACGCGGTCGCCGGCAAGCCGCTCGACCCTTCGCTGCTGCGCGAACTCGACGGACTGGCCAACCGCGGCTACACCGACGGCTTCTACCAGCGCCACCACGATGCCGATTATCAGAACTACCTGCGCGGCCATTCCGAATCGGACCGCAGCCTCTACGTGGGCGATGCCATCGGTTTTGACGCGGCGCGCGGCCTGATGGAAATCGTCGTCAAGAACCGCTTCAGCGTCGGCGACCGTATCGAATGCGTGCATCCGTCCGGCAACCACATTTCATTGCTGAGCCGCATGGAAAACAAGGCCGGCCAGCCTATCACCGTCGCCCCGGGCAGCGGGCACCGGGTATGGATCGATTTGCCGGCCTTGTACACCAATTCCTTCGTCGCGCGTTTTGTTTAGCTATATCCATATACAGACTGGAACCTCGTTTGGTGCACTGCAGCAGACGGGGTAAAATCCCCCCATGAGTCACCCTGCCAACCGCATGCCGCTGATCGACACCCTCAAGGCGATCGCGGCCATCCTTGTCCTGCTCAATCACTTCTCTTCCTACGGCCCGCTCGCCGCGGTAGCGAGCGAGGCTTTTCCCGACACCTTCGGCTGGCTCTACGGCTATGGCCGGATGGCCGTCCAGGTCTTCCTCGTCATCGCCGGCTTTCTCGCCGCCCGCGGGTTGTCGGCCAACGGTCAGGCGCTCGGCGCCTCGCCGCTGCCGCTGATCTGGAAGCGCTATCTGCGACTAGTCGTGCCCTATCTGGCCGCCATCGGCCTGGCCATTGCCAGCGCCGCCATCGCCGACCACTGGATGGATGACGACGCCATCCCGGCCCGCGCCACCTTCAAGCAGTGGCTGGCCCATGCCCTGTTGCTGCAAAGCCTGCTCGGCTTCGATTCGCTGTCGGCCGGCGTCTGGTATATCGCCATCGACTTCCAGCTCTTCGCGCTGATGGCCATGCTGCTCTGGCTCGGTCGCCGCAAACTGGTCGCCCCGGCACTCGTGCTGAGCGTGGCGATCGCCTCGCTGTTCTGGTTCAACCGCGATGCCGAATGGGACAACTGGGCGCTCTATTTTTTCGGTTCCTACGGACTCGGCGCCGCCGCCTGGTGGGCCTCCGACCGCCGGCAGATGTCGGCCTGGCTGGGGGTCATCGCCACCGTGGTGATCGCCACGCTGATCGTCGATTTCCGCCTGCGCATCGTGCTCGCCCTCGGCATCGCGCTGCTGCTCGGCTTCGGCCGCCGCACCGGCTTCCTGGAAAAATGGCCGGATATCCGGCCGCTGAGCTTTCTCGGCCAGATTTCCTACTCGATCTTCCTGGTGCACTTCCCGGTCTTGCTGCTGGTGAACGGCCTCTACGCCAAGCTAGAGTTCGCCTCGCCCGCCTCGGCCATCGTCGGCCTGCTGCTCGCCCTCGCCGCCAGCATCGGCGCGGCCACGCTGTTCTACCGCTGGATCGAAAGTCCGGCCGCCAGCCAGCGGATTACCGCGGCGCTCGGCTGGCTGTTCGGCAAGGGCGAGGAACTGGCGCGCAAGGTGCCCGGCCTGGCCACCCTGCTCGCCCGCCGCGCCTAGTCGGCCAGTTCGACCCGGCCCCGGAAGTATTCCAGCGCTTCCGGGTTGGCCAGCGCTTCGACGTTTTTCACCGGCTGCGCATGCACGACATTGCGCACCGCCAGTTCGACGATCTTGCCCGACTTGGTACGCGGAATGTCCGTCACCTGCACCACCTTGGCCGGGACGTGACGCGGCGTCGTGTTGTCGCGGATCTGCTTCTTGACCCGGTCGATCAGCGCGGCATCCAGCGTGTGGCCGTCCTGCAGCTTGACGAACAGCACGACGCGGACATCGTCGTTCTTGCCCGGCGGCCAGTCCTGGCCGACCACCAGCGCTTCGACGATTTCCGGCAACTGCTCGACCTGGCGGTAGATTTCCGCCGTACCGATACGCACCCCGCCGGGATTCAGCGTCGCGTCGGAGCGGCCGTAGATGATCACGCCATCGTGTGCCGTCAGTTCCGAAAAATCGCCGTGACACCAGATGTCGGCGAAGCGCTCGAAGTAGGCGGCGTGGTATTTCCGGCCGTCGGGATCGTTCCAGAAACCGACCGGCATCACCGGAAACGGTTTGGTGCACACCAGCTCGCCTTTTTCGGAACGGACCGGCTGGCCGGCGTCGTTAAACACATCGACGGCCATACCCAGACCGCGACACTGGATTTCGCCGCGATAGACCGGCAAGACCGGGTTGCCGAGCACGAAGCAGGAAACGATGTCGGTGCCGCCGGAAATCGAGGCGAGCAGGATGTCCTGCTTGATCTCGCGATAGACCCAGTCGAAACCTTCCGGCGACAGCGGGCTGCCGGTCGAGAACATGGCGCGCAGCGCTGCCAGGTCGTGCGTCTTGCCCGGCGTCAGACCAAGCTTGGCGGCCGCGTCGATGAATTTGGCGGAAGTGCCGAAATGGGTCATTTTCTCGGCTTCGGCATAGTCGAACAGCACCCTGCCCTTGGCGGCGAACGGCGAACCGTCGTAGAGCAGCAGCGTGGCGCCGCAGGCCAGGCCGGAAACCAGCCAGTTCCACATCATCCAGCCGCAGGTCGTGAAGTAGAACAGCCGGTCGCCGGGGCGCACGTCGCTGTGCAGCTGGTGTTCCTTGAGGTGCTGCAGCAGCACGCCGCCGTGGCAATGGACGATGCATTTCGGCACGCCGGTGGTGCCGGAAGAAAACATGATGAACAGCGGATGGTCGAAGGCGACGCGCCGGAAACTGACCGCCTCGGTTGCGGCCGGCAAGGCATTCCAGGCGATGGCCCCGGCGATGCCATCGACGGCCGGCGCGGCAGCGAGATACGGCACGACGACGGTGCGGAGCAGCGACGGCATTTTCGCAACGATCTCGGCGTTCTTTTCCAGGCAATCGACCGGCTTGCCGTTGTACCAGTAGCCATCGACGCAGATCAGCACCTTCGGTTCGATCTGGCCGAAACGGTCGAGCACGCCCTGCACACCGAAATCGGGCGAGGCGGACGACCAGATGGCGCCGAGCGCCGTGGTCGCCAGCATGGCGATCAGTGTCTCCGGCAGATTGGGCAGGTAGCCGGCGACCCGGTCGCCCTCACCGACCCCGGCGGCGATCAGGAACTGCTGGAAGCGGGCGACTTCGCCATGCAGTTCGGCCCGGCTCAGCCGCCGCTTGATCTTGTCCTCGCCCCAGAAGACCAGCGCCTCGCCGGCATCGCGATGCTTCAGCACATTTTCCGCGTAGTTCAGCCGGGCATCCGGGAACCAGCGGGCACCCGGCATTTTCTCGCCATCGACCAGGACGCGACCGCCTGCTTCGCCGACCGCGCCGCAAAAGCGCCAGATCTGCGACCAGAACTCGGCCGGCTGGTCCACTGACCACTGCCAGAGCTCGGCATAGGGCGCCCGGCCCATCGCCTGCATGAACTGCGCCATGCGCGTATCGCCGACAGTGGCGGGATTGGGTTTCCACAACGGGGTTGAATCGATGGCGTAAGTCATGTCGTCTCCGGTATTTTTTACTCGGCGTCCGGCTGATTGGCCGGCGCGGCATTCTGGAAAGCGGGCAGCGCCTCGCAAGCGGCGACGATGCGCTGGATGGTCGGCATTTTATCGAGGGGACAGTTGAAACGGCGCGCATTGAAGACCTGCGGCACCAGACAGCAATCGGCCAGCGTCGGCGCCTGGCCATGACAGAAAGTGGCGGTGCCGGGCTGGGCGACCAGCATCTGTTCGATGGCCAGCAGGCCTTCGATCACCCAATGGCGATACCAGGCATCCTTCTGTTCCTTGCTGGCGCCGAATTCGCGGCCCAGGTAGTTGAGTACCCGCAGGTTGTTCACCGGGTGGATGTCGCAGGCGATGGTCTGAGCCAGCGCCCGGACACGCGCCCGCCCTTCGGCCGAGGCCGGCATCAGCGGCGGCAGCGGATGCGTTTCGTCAAGGTATTCGATGATCGCCAGCGACTGGGTCATCGCCCCCGCCCCGGCATCCAGCGTCGGCACCGTGCCGAGCGGGCTCAGGGCGCGATAGTCGGGCTGGTTCTGCTGGCCGCCATCGCGCAGCAGATGCACCGGCACCGTTTCGTAAGGCAGGCCCTTCAAATTGAGCGCGATGCGCACCCGGTAAGCGGCGGAACTGCGGAAATAACTGTACAACTTGAGCATGACAACTCCGGAATCAGGGGGCTGGATGACGGACCAGCGCAAGATGGCATAAAGGTACCAGCAAGGCGCACCCGGCGACTGTCATCGGCAGGACAGTTGCTGCGCCATCGACGCCGTGGCCGACCAGCATGCCGACCAGCGCGCCGATCCCCATCTGGCAGAAACCCATCAGCGACGACGCGGCGCCGGCCATTTTCGGATAGGGGGCGAGCGCCTGGCCGACGGCATTTGACATCACCAGACCGACGGCCAGCGTGACGAAGAACATCGGCCCGAGCAGCGCCGCGACATGCCGCGTGCCGGCCGCTTCGAGGCCCCACATGGTCGCCCCGGCCAGCGCGCCGAGCCAGGCGCCGGCGAGCAGCAGGCGGTCGCCGCCGAAGCGCCGGACCAGTTTGCCGGAGAGCATGCTACCGGCCAGGTAACCGGCGACGACCAGCCCGAAGGACAGGCCGAAAAGCTGCGGCGACAGGCCGAAACGGCCGATCAGCACGAACGACGATCCAGAGATGAAGGCGAACAGCGTGCTGTAGGAAAAGGACAGGGCGAGCAGATAGCCGAGATAATTGCGGTCGGCCAGCAGTATCCGGAAATTGGCCAGGATGCGGCCGGGCCGGGTCGCCGTCGGATCGCGATGGGCATTGCTCTCGGCCAGCCAGAACCAGACCGCGCCGATCTGCAGCAACGAAAACAGCACGAGCAGCGCGAAGTTGGCCTGCCAGCCGAACCACACCGTCAGGTAGCCGCCGAGCGTCGGACCGAGCAAGGGCGCCAGGGCCATCGCGCCGCTGACGTAGGCGAGCACGCGCACCGCCTCAACCGGTCCCCAGACATCGCGGACGATCGCCCGACCGAGCACCGGCCCGGCACAGGCGCCGAGCGCCTGGACGAAACGGGCGGCGATCAGCGTTTCGACGCTGTCGGCGAACAGGCAAGCGAGTGAAGCGACGAAATAGAGCAGCAGGCCGCCGAGCATCAGCGGCCGGCGGCCGAAACGGTCGGACAGCGCGCCGTAGGCCAGCTGGGCGACGGCAAAGCCGGCGAGGAAGACCGACAGCGTCAGCTGGATGCGCGCGGCGTCGGTGGCAAAGACCCTGGCCAGCGTCGGCAGCGACGGCAGGTAGAGATCGGTAGACAGCGGGCCAAGGGCGACCAGCGTGGTCAGCAGCGCCGCCAGCCGGAAGGATGGCGACGCCGCGGCTGGCGAGGCGCTCACCCCGGGTAGGGGGCGACGCGCTGCTCGATGGCGCCGAAGATGCTGGCCCCGGCGCGGTCGAACATCTCGATCCGGACGCGGTCGCCGAACTTCAGAAAAGCGGTCTGCGGCTTGCCCGATTCGATGGTCTCGTACATCCGCACTTCGGCCAGGCAGCAGTAGCCGACCCCGCCGTTGGCGATCGACGAGCCGTGCAGGCCGCCCTGCTTGTTGGAGACGGTGCCGGAGCCAATGATCGAGCCGGCCGCCATGTCGCGCGTCCGGGTGACATGCGCCAGCAGTTGCGGGAAATTGAAAATCATGTCGGTGCCGGCATCCGGCTGGCCGAACAGCTGGCCGTTCAGATGCACGGTGAGCGGCCGATGCACCCGGCCCTCGCGCCAGTCGGCGCCGAGTTCGTCGGGGGTCACAGCGACCGGGCTGAAGGCGCTGGCCGGCTTCGACTGGAAGAAGCCGAAACCCTTGGCCAGTTCGGCCGGGATCAGGTTGCGCAGCGACACGTCATTGACCAGCATGAGCAGCCGGATGGCCGGCGCACACTGTTCCGGCGTCGCGCCCATCCGGACGTCGCCGGTAATCACCGCGACCTCGGCTTCGAGGTCGATGCCCCAGTCTTCGGAGCGGGCCAGGATCGGATCGCGCGGCCCGACGAAAGAGTCGGAACCGCCCTGGTACATCAGCGGATCGCTCCAGAACTCGGCCGGCAGTTCGGCGCCGCGCGCCCGGCGAACCAGTTCGACATGATTCACGTAGGCCGATCCGTCGGCCCATTGATAGGCGCGCGGCAGCGGCGAATGGCAGGCCGCCGGATCGAACGGATCGGGGTCGCCGAGCGCGCCGCTGTTCAGCGCTTCGTAGATCTGCCGTAACTGCGGCTCGACCGCCGGCCAATCGTCGAGCGCCGCCTGCAGCGTGCGGGCGATGGCCGGCACCGGGCGGCAATGCGTCATCTGGCGGTTGACGACGACCAGCGTGCCGTCGCGGCCGCCTTTTTTCAGGGTGGCTAGTTTCATTGCGGCTTACTCCCCGGCATAGCTGCCATCGTGCATCCAGCGCGCATGTTGCGGCGCCTTCCTGGTTATCGCCCACTCGTTGAGCATGTCCCACTTCACTTCGTCGAGCATTTTGGCCATTTTCGGCGTGCCGGTGTTGGCCGCCAGTTCGAGACGATGGCCGCTCGGGTCGAAGAAGTAGATGGATTTGAAAATGGTGTGATCGGTCGGCCCGACGACGGCGATACCGTCGGCTTCCAGCTTGGCCTTGGTTTCGAGCAGCGAATCAAGCGAATCGACCTCGAAGGCGATGTGCTGGGTCCATGTCGGGGTATTCGGGTCGCGCCCCATCGGCGGCTTGGCCGGCAGCTCGAAGAAGGCCAGGACATTGCCGTGGCCGGCGTCGAGGAAGACGTGCATGTAGGGATCCGGTTCCTTGGTCGACGGCACCTCGTTCTCGGCGATCGCCAGCACAAAACCCATGTTCAGGTATTTGCCGTACCACTCGACGGTTTCCTTGGCATCCTTGCAGCGGTAGGCCACGTGGTGAATTCTCTCGATTTTCATGGAGTTCTCCTTAAACGCCGGCCCGGGCGATCTGCATCGCCTGGCGGAGGACGGCGATGTCGCCGATATGGTTGGACAGCAGCAGGATCAGTTTGGCGTTGACCAGCGCGCTCTGCTCGTCCGACAGGTCGCGGTGAGTGTCGATCAGCGCTTCGTAGAAGTCGTCGCCGGGCGTGAAGGCACGGAAATAGCGTTTGCCGGGTTCGGTGAAATTGGGCTTCAGATTGAGTGCCATGTCCGGCTCCTTATTGAACGTTGCAGGTGGCGCGCGCCAGCGCGGCCTTCAGGCGGGCCGCATCGAAAGTGCGCCAGCGGGCGGCGACATGCTGATCGGGGCGCAGCAGGTAAACGGTGCCCGGCTCGCTGTCGTAGCGTTCGGCGAAACGGCCGGTGTAATCCTCGAAGACGCGCAGGCCTTCCGGCGCCTGGCCGGCTTTCGGCGAAACCAGTACCACCTCGAGCGGCATGCCGGCGTCGGCCAGCGCCTTGAAACGCCTTGCCGTCGCGGCATCGAGCGCCGCCGGGTCGCTGACATGGACGAGCGCCATGAAGCGCTGACCGACCCGGTCGAGCAACCAGAAATCGCTGCCGTCTTCGCGCATCGGGCTATCGTCCATCGGTGCCCCCGGCACCATGTCGCCGGCAAAGGCCGAGCCATCCGGCGTATTGAGCCGCGATTCGGTGAGATACGAGGGCACCGACAGGCGGCCGGAATTGACCAGCGCCCGGGCAAAGGCGTGGTCGCCGGCAAGGGTCAGCACGGCATTGCGGAAGGTCAGCGAGGTCTTGCTCTTCGGCGTGATGAAGTCGGTCGACCGCGTCGAGTTCATGATGTTCTCGTCGGCCGCGAACTCGCGTTCTTCGCCATAGCTGTCGAGCAGGGCGGCCGGTGCCTGGCCGTCGATGACCAGCTTCAGCTTCCAGCACAGATTGTCGGTGTCCTGGATGCCGGAGTTAGCGCCGCGGGCGCCGAACGGCGATACCTGATGCGCCGCGTCGCCGACGAAGAGCACGCGGCCGTGGCGGAACTTGTGCATCCGCCGGCACTGGAACGTATAGACGCTGACCCATTCCAGCTCGAACTCGCGGTCGTCGCCGAGCATCGCCTTGATCCGCGGGATGACCTTTTCCGGCTTCTTCTCTTCTTCCGGATCGGCCTGCCAGCCGAGCTGGAAGTCGATGCGCCAGACATTGTCGGCCTGCCGGTGCAACAGGACCGACTGCCCCGGATGGAAGGGCGGATCGAACCAGAACCAGCGCTCGGCCGGGAAATCGGCCTTCATCACCACGTCGGCGATCAGGAAACGATCCATGAAGATCTTGCCTTCGATCTCCAGGTCCATCATCCGGCGGATGCCGCTGCGCGCGCCATCGGCTACCACCAGCCAGTCGGTTTCCAGCGTGTAGATGCCGTCCGGCGTTTCAACCTGGAGCGTTGCGCCGTTGCCCTCGGGCGCCACCGAGACGACCTTGTTCCTGAAACGCAGGTCGAGGTTGGGCAATTCCTTCGCCCGCTTGACCTCGTATTCCTCGAGGTAGTACTGCTGCAGGTTGATCATGCCCGGCCGCTTGTGGTCGGGCTGCGGCAGCAGGTTGAAGTTATAGACCTCTTCCTCGCGGAAGAAGGTGCGCCCGACATTCCAGCTGACGCCCTTGGCGACGCAGGCATCGCCGACCCCGAGACGGTCGAGCACTTCGAGGGCGCGCTTGGCATAGCAGACGCCGCGCGAGCCGACCGACACGGTGTCGTCGTCGTCGAGCACAACGACCGGCACGCCGGACTGCGCTAGCTCGATCGCCGCGGCCAGGCCGACCGGCCCGGCGCCGACGACGACCACCGGGTAACGCTGCGTGGCGCCGCTTTTCTGCTCCGGCGGCTGGACGTACTCGTACTTCGGGTATTGATAGGTACTCAGCATCTTGGTCTCCTCGTTCTCGTTATAACCGCACCCCAGCGAGGGGGAGCGGCGCTTACTCGGCTTGCAAGCCGTGCCACATCTCCTTGTCGCGTTCCGCCGTCCAGATGCGCGGATGCTTGATGCCGCTGGCTTCATCGACCGCCCGGGTAACGTCGAAGGGCAGACAGTGTTCGTAGATGAAGACCTGGCCGAACTTCGGGTCCATCGCCTTGCGGCAATGCGCCATCGCCTGATTCAGGTTGAGGCCCTGGGCGACCGCTTCCCTGGCCGAGGCCAGCAGCGTGGTGACAAAATCGCGGGTATAGGCCAGGCCGGCCGCGACGCGTTCCGGCGTATCGAGGGCGGGACCGCGGCCGGGCACCAGCTTTTCGGCGCCGAAAGCGGCCAGCGCATCGAGCGTCGCCGGCCATTCCTCGAGCTGGGCATCGCCGGTGTAGCAGGCGGCGTCGGCTTCGACCAGATCGCCGGAGAACAGCACCTTCTCGGACGGCACCCAGACGATGGTGTCGCCCTTGGTGTGGCCGGGGCCGACGTGCATGATCTTGACTTCCAGATCCTTGCCCATCCACAGCGTCATTTCGTCCTTGAACACCAGCGTCGGCCAAGTCAGGCCGGGGATCGAGTCGTAGGCATCGAACAGCCGCGGGAAGCGCTCGTACTCCGACTTCCAGTCCTGTTCGCCGCGCTCGACGATCATCTCGTAGGTGCCCTGGCTGGCGATGATTTCCTGCATGCCGGCGGCCTTGTAGCCGGAAGCGCCGAGCACGCGGACGGCGTGGTAATGCGAGAGGACGACGTACTTGATCGGCTTGTCGGTAATCTTGCGGATCTCGGCGATCAGGCTCTGGGCCATCACCGGGGTGGCCAGTGCGTCGCAGATCAGCACGGCATCGTCGCCGATGATCACCCCGGTGTTGGGATCACCCTCGGCGGTATAGGCCCAGCAATGGGCGGACAACTGGGCGAAGGTGGTTTTCTTGACGGCGAGATCGGCGACGGAGGCAAACTTTTTGGTCATGGTGAATTCCTTTACTGGACGATGAACGTAATTTAGATTTGCATTCGTTAATAGTCAATGCATTTGTTAATAGCGAATATTGAAACATGGGCAAACGGGTTTGCCATTGACCATCCGGCGCACTCCCGCTAAGGTGGCCCCCGTCAGGGACAGACCGGCAGGAAGGCCATGGAGCACGAAGACGAAAAAGAACGGCGCGGCATTCAATCCATCGAGGTCGGCGGGCAACTGCTGACGGCGCTGGCCAAATCGGGCGGCGCCATGTCGCTCAAACAGCTCGCCCACGAGGCGCAAATGACCGCCGCCAAGGCGCATCCGTATCTGGTCAGCTTCGGCAAGCTCGGGCTGGTCAGCCAGGACCCGGTCTCCGGGCGTTACGCCCTCGGCCGGCTGGCCCTGCACATGGGCCTGGCCTGCCTGCGCCAGCTCAATCCGGTGCGCCTGGCCACCGCGGCGGCGGTCGAGCTCGAACAGCGCATCCATCACACGGTGGCGCTGGCGGTCTGGGGCAACGCCGGCCCGACGGTGGTCCATCTGGAGGAATCCAGCCATCCGATTCACATGAACCTCCGGACGGGCACCGTGATGTCCTTAACGACCGCCACCGGCCTGGTCTTCGGCGCCTACATGCCGGCCCGGATGATCGAGCGCTTCGTCGAGGAATCGATGCACCCGGACGCCTTTCCGCACATCATCGGCGAGCGCCGCAACTGGCAGGAAATGCAGCCGGCCCTGGCCGAGGTCCGCGCCCACGGCATGGCGCGCGCCATCGGCCAGCCGATTGCCGGCGTCAGCGCCTTTTCCGTGCCGGTCTTCGATCACAACGGCCATATCGTCCTCGTCATCACCATCGTCGGCCCGACCGGCGGCTTCGATCCGGACTGGGACTGCACCAACGCCCGCGCCCTGAAGGAAACGGCCGCCGCCATCTCGGCCGATCTCGGCTTCAACGCGTCGGCCCACTGAGTCACGGCTGCCGCCTCGATCCCGGCGGCTACATGCCGAGGTACGCGGCGCGCACCTGCTCGTTGCTGATCAGCTCCTGGCCGGTGCCAGTCAGCGTGATGTGGCCGGTTTCCAGCACGTAGCCGCGGTCGGCGATGGCCAGCGCGGCAAAGGCGTTCTGTTCGGCGAGGATGATGGTCATGCCCTGCGCCTTCAGCGTCTTGACGACGTTGAACACTTCCTGGACGAGCAGCGGTGCGAGGCCCATCGACGGCTCGTCGAGTAGCAGCAGCTTGGGCCGGCCCATCAGCGCCCGGCCGATCGCCAGCATCTGCTGTTGCCCGCCGGACAAGGTGCCGGCCGGCAGGGCGCGCTTTTCCTTGAGGATCGGGAACATCGCGAAGATCTTCTCCATGTCCTCGGCGACCTGCCCTTTGGGCTGGGTATAGGCGCCGAGCCGCAGGTTGTCCTCGATCGACAGCGGCCCGAAGACCTGCCGCCCCTCCGGGCTCTGGCAGATGCCCTGGCGCATGCGCATGTCGGAACGCAGCTTGCTGATGTCCTCGCCGGCGAAGCGGATGGTGCCGCCGCTCATCGGCTGAACGCCCGACAGCGTGCGCAGGAAGGTCGTCTTGCCGGCGCCGTTGGCGCCGACCAGGGCGATGGTTTCACCGCGCCGCACCTCGAAATCGATGCCTTTCAGCGCCTTGATCCGGCCATAGCAGCTTTCCATGCCGGATACCGCGAGCAGGACGTCGCCGCCCGGCACCCCGACACCCGGCTGCAGTTCGCCAGCGCTCTGCCCGCCCAGGCCGATCGATTCCGGGGCCAGGCTGGCGATGCGGTGGAACAGTTCGCGGAATTCGGCTTTCGCCTTCTCGCCGAACAGCGGATCCTCGCCATCGAGGAAGGCCCGGTCGATCTGCTCCCAGTCCTCCGCGGTCAGCACCTCGCGGGCCAGCGGCATGGCATCCTTCTCTTCGGTGCGGATATGGTTCTTCAGGCTTTCCGTATAGGTCCGCAGGGCAGCGGCGAATTCGGCGTTGCCGAGTTGCCCGGCCGCCGTTTCGGCCAGCTTGCCGCGCAGCGACTTGAGGACTTCCGGCCCGTTGCGGTGCTCGGCCTGCAGGCGATCGAGGATGGCCGCCGCGTCGGCACTGCGCGCCCGCAGCAACGGGAACAGGTGATCGTCCTCCTTGGCATGGTGGCAGGCATCCATGAACTGTTCGATGTAATCGAAAATCGAGCTGAAGAAGGCCGGATCGACCTTGCTGCCGGCGGCCATTTCATCGGCCACGAGGTCGATGGTGGCGACGATGCGCCACAGGTTGCGATGGTCTTCGCTGATGATGCGCAGTGCTTCCATATCAAACTCCTAATTCTTCGATTCCGTTCCCGGCCCGCCCAGGACAAAGTCATGAGTGGCCCCGGAACGGAATCAGGCGTGGGCGCCGAGATAAGCGGCGATCACGTCGGGATTCTGGCGGACTTCCTCGCCCGTGCCTTCGGCCAGCTTCTTGCCGTAGTCGAGCACCAGGATGCGGTCCGAGAGGTTCATCACCATCTTCATGTCGTGCTCGACCAGCACCACGGTGACGCCGGAATCGGCCACCTTGCGCACCAGATGATCGACCTCGATGGTTTCCTTGGGATTGAGGCCGGCCGCCGGCTCGTCGAGGAAGATCAGGCGCGGCTTCATGGCCAGCGCCCGGGCGATCTCCAGCCGTTTGAGCGCGCCGTAGGGCATGCAGTCGGCGCGCGCCTCGATGAATTGATCGAGACCGACGAAGCGCATCAACTCGGCCGCCTCGGCCCGCATCTCGGCATCGCGCCGCTTCAGCGTCGGCAGACGCAGCGCCGCCTTGAGCAGGTTGCGGTCGAGGCGCAGATGGGCGCCGACCATCACGTTCTCGATGGCGCTCATGTTCATGCAGATCTGCAGGTTCTGGAAAGTCCGGGCAACGCCGCGGGTGGCCAGCTCGTTCGGCGACTTGCCGCCGATCGCTTCGCCGTCGAGGCGGATTTCGCCGCTGGTCGGTTTGTACACCCCGGTAATCAGGTTGAACAGCGTCGTCTTGCCGGCACCGTTCGGGCCGATCACCGCATAGACGATGCCGGCGTCGATGCTGAAGCTGACGTTCTGTACCGCCTTGACGCCACCGAAGTGGATGGAAAGATCCTGGACATCGAGCAGTGCCATGTCAGTCTCCCTTCCCGAACTTGGCGGCCAGCGTCGGCACCAGTCCCTTGGGCATGAAAATCATGCAGAGCATCAGGATCGAACCGAAGGCAACGGTTTCCCAGCCCTCGAAAGTGGCCAGCGCCTGCGGCAAGGCGGTCAGCAACACAGCGCCGACCAGCGAGCCATAGACCGAGGCCATGCCGCCGATCACCACCATGGTGACCAGTTCGATGGAATGGAAGAAATCGGCCAGATTGGGCGTCACGAAGCCGACGTAATGCGCGGTGACGCTGCCCATCAGGCTGGCGAAGACGGCCGACATGACGAAGATCGCCACCTTGTAGCGGACGACATCGACGCCGACCACCTGCGAAGCCACTTCCGAACCATGCAGGGCGCGCAGGGCGCGGCCGAACGGCGAGTCGATCAGGTTGAGCGAGGCCCAGACGCTGACCGAGAGCAGCAGCGCGACGACCCAGTACCAGTGCTTGTCGCTGGCGAGATCGAAACCGAACAGGCCCATGGTCGGGACCGGCATGCCGTCCGGCCCACCGGTCCAGGTCGCCTCGTTGCGCAGCGCGATGTTGATGATGATGCCGAGGCCGAGCGTCGCCATCGCCAGATAGTGGCCCTTCAGCTTGAAGATCGGCCGGGCGACCAGGCCGGCCAGCAGGCCGGTGGCGAGCGCCCCGGCCGCCATGGCGAGGACCGGATGCCAGCCGAAGTGGGTGGGCAGCACGGCCGAGGCGTAGGCGCCGATGCCGAGGAAGCCGGCATGCCCCATGCTGATCTGGCCGGCGAAGCCGATCAGCAGGTTGAGGCCGAGGACGATCACGGCGTTGATCGCCATGCGGATGACCAGATCGAGATAAAAGCTGTTGGGCACCACGAAAGGCAGCACGACGAGGATGGCGATGACGATATACAGGCCGAAATAGGCATTCTTCTTCATCGTTACACCCGATCCGTCGATTTGCTGCCGAACAGACCGCGCGGCATGAAGAACAGGATGAGCAGGATGAGCACGAAGGGGATCGCGTCCTTGTAGCTCGACGAGATGTAGCCGGCGCCCATCGCTTCGAGCACGCCGACCAGCAGGCCGCCGATCACCGCGCCGAGGCCGTTGCCGAGACCGCCGACGACGGCGGCGACGAAGCCCTTCAGGCCGAGCATGATGCCGACGTCGTAGGAAGTCAGCGTGATCGGCGTCAGCAGGATGCCGCCAAGGGCGCCGAGAGCGGCCGACATGGCGAAACTCATGAACAGCACCCAGCTGGTGTTGATGCCGACCAGCTCGGCGGCGACGCGGTTGAACGAGGTGGCGAGCATGGCCTTGCCCTGCAGCGTGCGGTTGAAGAAGTACCACAGCGCGACGACGACCAGCGCGGTGACGCCGAGCACCCACAGGCTCTGCGGCAACAGCGTGGCGCCGAGGATCTCGATCGGCGCATCGCCCGAGAAGGCCGGCAGGCTATGCGTGCCCTTGCCGAGCCAGACCTGGATCAGGCCGCGGATGACCAGCGAGGCGCCGATGGTGATGATGATCAGCGTCACCGTCTCGGCGCCCTTGACCGGCTCGATCGCCAGTTTCTCGACCAGAATGCCGACGATGGCCGGAATCAGGATGGCCAGGACCAGCGCCACCGGCAGCGGCAGGCCGGCCTGGGTGAAGAAGACGGCGAGCATGCCGCCGAGCATGATGAATTCGCCCTGGGCGAAGTTGATCACGTTGCTGGCGTTGTAGATCAGCGTGAAGCCGAGCGCCGCCAGCGCATAGGTTGCCCCGACGGTCAGGCCGGAAAAGAGAAATTGCAGGAACTGGGCCAGCATCAGAGGCTCCCCCGATTGCTGGGCGCCGCCCGGCCGCGGACATACCGTCGGTCTTTCATGTCGTCTCCTGTTGTTATCAGTCGAAGCAAATATGGATGTGTTGCTTCTTTTCTGTGGAATCGATTCTGAAATATGGAATTCATCCTGTCAAGCAGAAATGATACAAAGTTGCGCCAACTTCAAAAATTCCGTATCAATTTCAAGGAACTGATTTATTGCTGTTTTTCACCCAATTCACATGTAATCCACCAATGAAAAACCCGCCGGGCGGCGGGTCGATTTGGGCAGGTGGCACGGCCTGATCAGCCGGCTCAAGCTCACTCGGCTGGCGAATAGCCGAGGCGCAGGGACAACTCGGCGGCGGTCTTTTTCATCGCCCCGACGACCTTGCCATTCGGGTCCATATCGAACATGCCCTGAACCCCGACGACCAGCATCGCCAACGTGATTTCACCCTTGAAATTGAATACCGGCGCGGCCAGCGCCTCGACGCCGGGTACCAGGTGATAGCCGGAAACCCCGGCATAACCGTCGGCCCGGACCTTGGTCAGCAAGGCATCGACTTCGGCCCGCGTCTGCAACTCGGGCGGCAGGTCGCCGCCTTTCAGGCGGCGGTCGATCAGGCGATTGATGGTTTCCTTCGGCAACCAGGCCGAAAACACCCGACCGCTGGCCGAGGTCAGCGGATCGAGCGCCGTGCCGGTCACCACATTGACGGTAATCGGCCGGCGCGGCCGCTCCCAGCGCACGATGATCGGCCCGCTCTCGCCCCACACGGCCAGCGCCGTCGTTTCGTTGATCTCGTCGCGCAAGCCGGCAATCGCCGTCAGGCCGAGACGGATGCGGTCGAGGCGATCGATGGCGACCAGGCCGATATTGAGCGCAAAGGGACCGAGGTCGTAGCGCGAAGTCATCGGGTCCTGGTCGACCAGGCCGGCCCGGATCAGGCTGACCAGGTAGCGGTGCGCCTTGGAGGGCGGCATCTCGGCCGCCGCGGCAATGTCCTTGAGCATCATCGAGCGCTGGCCATTGACCATCGCGCGCAGGATGCCCATCCCTATTTCCAGTGACTGGACGCCGTGTTTCCCCTCGCCCAGCCTGCTCTCGGATTCTTCGCTCATCACGCCCCCTGAAAATTCCACATGTCGAAACGACTTTTATTTTATAGAATCTGCGCTCTGTTTGTCTGGAGCATTTGCATGAAGCCCTTGCGCGTCTACGCCATCGACGGGATTGTACCGGTCGTCGATCCCACCGCCTTTGTACACCCGAGCGCCGTCCTGATCGGCGACGTGATCGTCGGCCCGGGTTGCTATGTCGGCCCGTGCGCCAGCCTGCGCGGCGATTTCGGCCGGCTGATCCTGGAGCGCGGGGCCAATCTGCAGGACACCTGCGTGATGCACGGCTTTCCCGGCACCGACACCGTTGTCGAGGAAGACGGCCACATCGGCCACGGCGCCGTGCTGCACGGCTGCCGGGTCGGGAAAAACGCGCTAATCGGCATGAACGCGGTGATCATGGACAACGCGGTGATCGGTGAATCGGCCATCGTCGCCGCCAGCGCCTTCGTCAAGGCCGGCGTCGAAATTCCGGCGCGCAGCCTGGCCGCCGGCATGCCAGCCAAGGTCATCCGCCAACTGTCCGACGAAGAAATCACCTGGAAGACCGAAGGCACCCACACCTACCAGGACCTGACGCGGCGCTGCCTGGCGACCATGGTCGAATGCGAACCGCTGACGGCAATCGAAGCCGACCGCCCGCGCATTCACCTGCCGGACGTCATTCCGCTGGTCGAACTGAAGAAAAACAACCGCGCCTAGATGCCTGGCCCGGCCGCCGGGCGTTGACGCTGGCGAGCCGGCCGACGACACTCGCCGGCATGTCCTTCGCCTTCATCTTCAAGACCCTGCTCGGCACGCTGTTGCTGCCGCCGGCCAACGGCTTGCTGCTGCTCTGCCTGGCCGCCCTGTTCCGCCGGCGGCGCTGGGCGCTTGGCCTGGCCCTGGCGGGCGGCGGACTGCTCCTTGTCCAGAGTCTGCCGCCGATGGCGACGGCCTTGATTGCGACGCTCGAGCAGCGGGCCGGACCGGTATTGAGCAATGCCGCCGGCGCCCAGGCCATCGTCGTGCTGGGTAGCGGTCTCAAGCTGGAAGCGGCCGAATACGGCGGCGACACGGCCAACGAGCGCAGCCTGATTCGCCTGCGCTATGGCGCCCGGCTGGCCCGCCAGCTCGGTTTGCCACTGCTGATCAGCGGCGGCCGGCCGACCAATGCCGACAGCTCGGAAGCCGAGGCGATGGCCAGGATCATCGAACGCGAGTTTGGCGTGCCGGTGCGCTGGCGGGAGACGGAATCGCGCGACACCGCCGACAATGCAGCGATGTCCGCCCGCATTCTGCGCAGCGCCGGGATACACCGCATCGTGCTGGTCACCCAGGCTTTCCACATGCCGCGGGCAAAAGGCCTTTTTACGGCGGCCGGACTCGAGGTCATTCCCGCCCCAACCGATTTCAAGAGCGGCAAGAGGGAATCCTTCGCGCCGTTCGACTGGCTGCCGCAGGCTAATGCGCTGCAGACCTCCTACTACGCCCTGCATGAATGGCTGGGCATCCTGTGGATGCGCCTGGCGCAAATCGCCGGCCCGTCGGCCTCACCAAGCTAAGCCGAGGAAAGACCATGGACACCCTGCATTTGAAGATCGGTGGCCTGACCGACGAAGCCAGCGTGCGCACCCTGGCCAACGCCATCCAAGACCTGCCGAACATCGGCCATCTCGACATAAACCTGACCAGCGGCGAAGCCAGCGTCGAACACGGCCGCTTCATCAGCCCGAACGACATTGTTCAAGCCATCGTCGATGCCGGGTTTACGGCTGATTACTAGCGCTCAAAAAGCCGACTACGGGGGCAATTCATGCTTGCCTACCGGTGTTGAAGAAAACGCCGCGCCAGGCAATTGAAATGCTTAATGAAATTGAATAACGCGATATTCCCCTTGCTGAGTCTCAGTATGGGGGCGGCCCGCCAACAAATTGTCCACGGCCGCAGTACAACCGGGCCGAAAACGATCATGCAATTCGATCGCAATCGCTTTCGTCTTGCCAATCCAGTTCGTCGTGTCGGCCTGAAGCAGATCGACCTCGGAGCCTTCGATATCGATCTTGAGCAGACTGAAGGCGTCTTCATCATTATCGGCAAGGATTCGCCCGAGCGAGATGGCTTCAATCGCATCCGGATCATCTGGCTCGGCTTCCACTACCCGGAATGACCAGGACTCAGCCGTCGGATTCAAGATCCTGACATGGCCATCCGTGCCCCACAGCGCCTTTTTGACGGGGATTACATTGGGGTATCCGGCGACGTTCTTGCAGAGCAATTGATAGTTGGCCGAGTCGACCTCCAAGGCAATGATCTTTGCCTTCGGCCAGCGCGCGGCAAACATGATGCTAGACAGCCCGATATTGGCCCCGGCATCGACGATGAAAAAAGGCGGCGTCAACTGCAGGCCGAATTCGGTTTCGCCTTCACACAAGATCTGTTGAAAAACCTTCAAATCGCTGGTTCCCGCCCTCAACCAGATTTTGTGGGCCAACCCGGGGATGTTTACGCCGTACAACTGACCTTTTGACAGTTTGTAGTCCTGGCGTAGGCTGAACCAAACGGCAAAACCCCGCAGAGCCCCAAAGCGCTCTCGATAAGGCAAGCTTTCGGAAAACACGTAATTCAGATTCTTGATCAGCAAAGGCGCATCCTTTCATGGCAACTGCGACGAGCATACGCTAACTATGCAATAGTAATATCAAAAATGCTCGGTGCCGCGCAATCAAATCCAACGACAAATCATCGACCCCTGGACACGCAGACCAACCAGATTTCAGGCCGCGCTATGCCAAGATCGCTCATGACAGATCCAAGCTGGCCGGCCACCACTTACCGCGACATCAAGGTCAGCGAATCGTTCTCGGGAAAGCGTCCGGCGCTGGATCGATTGCCGGACGGGTTTGCACCGTCGGGGACTCAACAAGAGGTCCAGATGGTGCTCGGCGAAGGGTTGCCCACAATATTGCTGTCACCAGTGCTATCGAAGGAAACCAATACAGCCGCACATCTGCTAATATACGTATCGTATACAAACCATATATCGGTGATCTGATGGGAATCGTCAAAATTTCAGAACGGATGCATGAGAACTTGCGTCTGACCAGTAGCGCGTTGAGTCGCTCGATCAATGCGCAGGCCGAGCATTGGCTTCGCGTCGGGATGCTCGCCGAGTTGAACCCGAACCTTTGCTACGCCGACATTTGCCAGTTGCTGGTCCAGGCGGAACGGCAGGCCGAGGGTGATGGGCTTGGCAATGGCGCTTTGTCGGTTGTGGCAGCATGAGCGCTTCCCGACAGGTAGCGATAAGGACCGAATCCGAGATTGCCATGGCCCGGCGGGCCGGCATGCTGGCGGCCGATGTCTTGCGGATGATTGCCCCGCACGTCAAAGCGGGCGTCACGACCGATCAACTGGACAAGCTCTGCCACGATTACATCATCGATGTGCAGCAGGCGATTCCGGCCAATGTCGGCTATCACGGCTACCCGAAGACCATTTGTGCGTCGGTCAACCATGTCATTTGCCATGGGATTCCGTCCGACAAGAAACTGAAGGATGGGGACATCGTCAATATCGACATCGGTATCGTCAAGGATGGCTGGTTTGGCGATACCAGCCGGATGTACCTCGTCGGCAACCCCTCGACGCTGGCAAAACGCCTGGTCCGAACGACCTACGAGGCGATGCGGGCGGGCATTCGGCAAGTTCGTCCGGGCGCCACGCTGGGCGATGTCGGTCATGCCATCCAGACCGTCGCCCAGCGCGAGGGCTTCAGTGTCGTTCGCGAATACTGCGGGCATGGCATCGGCACCATCTACCACGATGAGCCGCAGGTGCTGCACGTCGGGCAACCGGGCAAGGGACTCAAACTCGAGCCGGGGATGATATTTACCATCGAGCCGATGATCAACGCCGGCAAAGCGGCGATCACCCACCTGCCCGACGAATGGACCGTGGTGACCAAGGATCGCTCGCTCTCCGCGCAGTGGGAACATACCGTGCTCGTCACCGATAGCGGGTTCGACATCCTGACCCCGTGGCCGGACGGCTACGGCGATTACGCGCCGATCCTGCCGGTCAGCTCGCCCGCCTGAGCGCGCCGGCCGGCCCGCCCCGGGCGATGGCGGCCGGCCCGACTGATTCCGTCTGGCCGCCCTTACAGCGACATCGCGGCTAGCGGGTCGTCCTGGGGAAAGCGGTCGGCGTAGGACGGATCGCAGGGCGGGTTGGTGCCGTCGGCGAGGGTCAGCAAGTGGTCGAGATGCCGCTCGGAGGCGGGCACCAGGCGGCGATAGAGTTCCTTGCACAACAACCGGGCCTTCTGGCCGGGCCAGTCGACCGGCAGCAGCACATCGGGCAGTTCCGGGTCGCGCAGCAGCAGGCGACGGTAGTCATGGATCAACAGCGTGCGCAGCAGGAAGGCGTCTTCCTCGCCGACCTCGGCCTGGCGGTCGCGGCGCAATTCGGCGAGGGCCGGCAGGTAGGTCGCGACGAACTCGCTGTAGGCGCTGGCCAGCGCATCGAGATTCCAGGCCCGGCGGACCAGATCGGCGTCGTTGGCCGACAGGCCGGAGCGCGAATCGGCGGCGAGCAGCGGCATCAGGCGGTCGAGATAGCCCGACAGGCCTTCGGCGACCAGCGCATCGAAGGCGGCGGTCAGGTCGGCCGAGGGATGCACGAAACAGTCGGCGCCGAGCACCCCGAAGCCCTGCCAGAACAGCGCCTGACGCAGCCGCTCGCGCTCCTTCGGCTCGAACTCGCCGACCGCCAGGATCAGCCGCCAGCGGCGATCCCAGAGCGGCGCATGCGAGGCGTAGATGTGGCGCGAGGCTTCCTCGAAACGCCGCCGCCCGGAATTGGTCAGCACGTAGTCGGCGCGCCGGCCGACTGTTTCGGTGCGCAGCCATTCTTCCTTGGCGAGCCGGAAGACCGAGGTGCGGACCAGTCGCTCGTTGAGTTCCAGCGGTTCGAGCAGACGGATCAGGCTGCCGAGCCAGACCCGGCCGCCGCGCGGCAGGATGGCGTCGCCAAACATGGAGATGATGAGCGAACCGGCCTGGACGCGGGTTTGTTGCCGAAAATCGTCGAGGCGGGTCTTGATCGGTTGAATCACTGTATCGGCTGCAACGGAGAATCTGCGCATGTTAGCGACTCCACCCGGTACTGAACAGGGCGGAGGGCATCAAATCAGGCTGGCAACAGGTGATCGGCATCGGCCGTCACCGGTTGCTGCTGCGCGAAGAAGCCTTCAGTGTGGATCAAATCGTCGCGGGCGCCGAGTTTCTTGATGGTGGCGACACAGGTATCGACGAACTCCGGGCTGCCGGCGACGAAGATGGTGTGTTTCGACAGATCGGGAAACATTGTCGGCAACACCGCGTCCACCCGGCCGGCCAGATAACCTTCGGCGGTCTCGCGGGTCAGCGTCACCTTGTAGTCGAAATTGCGATGCTTGGTGCGCCACCAGGCCATCATTCCCTGGCTGTACACGTCTTCTTTGGTGCGCGCCGAGAAAAGCATCGTCACCGGCTTGCGGAAACCCCGGCGCAGCGCCGCTTCGGCCAACGCCAGGACCGGTGCGAGGCCGGTACCGGCGGCCAGGCAGAGGACCGGCGTATCGACCGCCGGGTCGCCGATGAAGGTGCCGTAGGCGCCGGAAATCTTCAGGCTGTCGCCGATGTTCAGGCTATCGTGTATCCAGTTGCTGGTCTTGCCGCCCTCGGCGCGGGCCACCTGCAGCACCAGTTCGCCGTCCGGGCGTGGCGCGTTGGAAATCGAATAGGCGCGGGCCGGCACGTCGGCGCGCGGATTGCCGACCGTGACATACTGCCCCGGCCAGTAACGGATCGGCTGGCCGACCGGGCGCATCCGCACTTCAACGACGCGCGCCGCGACCGTACGCTTGTCGGTCACCACGAACAGCGCGTCTTCGCGCGGCGGGAAGAGCTTGGGCCGGGCATCGAGGGTGCCCCATTCGATGACCAGTTCCTCGGAAATCGGCTTGGCCATGCACATCAGGCCGTAGCCCTGCTTGCGCTCGTCCTGCGACAGCGCCATGTCGAGCACCATGCCCTGGTCGAACTGGCCTCCGGTGACCTTGACCTTGCACTCGCCGCAGGCGCCGGCCCGGCAGTTGTTGGGCAGCGCGTAGCCGGCCTTTTCGAGCGCCATCAAAACCGTGTCGCCGTAGTTGCAATCGACCGACTTGCCCGAAGGCTGCATCACGATACGAGCCATTTTCTTCCCCTTTGTCTATTCGTCTCTCTCTTGCGGCAAGGCCGGCGCCCCTTGCGGAACACCGGCCGGCAGCATTTCTTATGGCTGCTTAGAAGACCGGAATGATGTCTTCCATGTCGATTTCCGACACTTCCTGACCGGAGATGCCGACTTCCGGAATGGCCGGGAACGGAATGTTGTAGCGATCGAGCACGCCCTTCAGGTTAAGCATCGCATTGCGCCAGTTTTCCAGCTTGGCTTCGTAGCTCGGGATGCCGAAACCGGCGCCGCGCGCCACTTCTTCAGCTTCCCGCTGGTTGCCGATGAAGTCGGCCGGGAGGTCCCAGAATTCCATCGGCGGCTCGAACAGCACGGCTGACAGGAACAGGTAGCCGGCGCGGATCTGCTTGGTGACGACGGCCTTGGTCGACTCGTCGAGGCCAGGATAGTCGCGCTCCATCACCGCCATGCAGATGGCCATGTGGCGGCCTTCGTCGCGGCCGATGTTCTTGAAGCCTTCCTTGAAGACGGGTTCGCGGGAATTGTCGAACATCTGCTTGAAGATGGTCGCGGCAGCGATCTCACCCATCAGGAAGGAGCTGAACAGGACGGCCAGGTCGTACTTCGGCACCGCCTGCTTGTAACCGGTCCAGTAGCGGCCGCCGTTGAAATACAGCCAGGCGACGTTCTTCTGCAGGCGCTTGCCGAGGTCGGTCTTCGGCACGTAGGTCAGCGGGTCCGGGTGGCCGAGCAGCTTGGTGATGGCCAGGCCGCACATGATTTCGTGGTTCTGTTCATCGCGGGTGACCGAGAAGAAGCACTTGCGGACCGGATCTTCCTCGTGCACTTCATAGGTCTTGATCAGCGCTTCGGCGAACACCGGCGGCGCCGAGGCGTCGAATACCGACAGCAGGCTCCACCAGTAGGCGATGGATTCGCGCTCTTCCCAAGTGTAGCTATCTACATCCAGGGTATCCCAAGGCAGCTTTTCCGGATCCCAGTTCTCGCGCAGCGAGGCTTCCCAGACTTCCTGCAACTTCTTGGTCTTGCTGTTCCAGGACAGCGGATAGATGTTCGGCTGCGGTGTGGCCGGCGGAAATTCCATCTTGTCCGCGAAACGCTCTTTATTACTTGCCATGTGTGTCTCCTCCTCAGGTCGGATCGTCAGGTAGAAGGTCAGCCCGAAGCAGGCTGCCGTGGAAGCATCATGTTACATATTCATTCGGTTCGTCAACGCTTTTTGTATCGCTTTGTGAAAATAGAACGAAACATTTTTGCCGGAGACGCTGTCAAAGCACTTAAATTTTCCTTATAAAACAGAATTCAACGATTGTTTTTGATGTATTTTTTGGTGCACCGCGGAATGACTTCCTGCATTTAAAACTTCACAAAAGGAGCAAATGACGTGATACATTTCATCAACCGTCTTAGCAATAGTTGGTAACTAATCACCCGAAGAACGGCCTTCACCGGCTGTCTCTCGACAAGAAAACGCCCCACTCCCGGAGGAAGCAAATGACTCACCCCCTATTCGAGAAACACCGCGCCACGCTGGACGGCGCGCTGAATGCCATCCACACCCGCGGCTACTGGTCGGCCTTCAATGAAATGCCGAGCCCCAAGGTGTATGGCGAAACGGCGCCGGACGACGGCAAGAAAGCCTACGCAAGCCACCTCGGCCAGCCGTTCGCGCTCAACCAGCCGGGCGAAAGCGGCTGGACCGGCGGCGAGCAATCGCCGTACGGGGTCGCCCTTGCCGTGCAATATCCCGTTTGCGACTTCGCCGCGCTGATCGCCGCCGGCCAGCAGGCCATGCCGGCCTGGCAGGCAGTCGGCGCCGAAGGCCGCACCGGCATCTGCATCGAAATCCTCAGCCGCCTGAACCAGCAGAGTTTCGAACTGGCGCATGCAGTGATGATGACCACCGGCCAGGGCTGGATGATGGCCTTCCAGGCCGGCTCGCCGCATGCCCAGGAGCGCGGCCTGGAAGCCGTCGCCTACGCCTGGCGCGAGCAGAGCTTCGTGCCGGCCGAAACGGTCTGGGAAAAGCCGCAGGGCAAGAACCCGCCGCTGATCATGAAGAAACATTTCGAAATCGTCGGGCGGGGCGTCGCCGTCGTCGTCGGCTGCGGCACCTTCCCGACCTGGAACACCTACCCCGGCCTGTTCGCGGCGCTGGCCACCGGCAACGCGGTAATCGTCAAGCCGCACAGCAACGCCATTCTGCCGGCGGCGATCACCGTCCGCACCATCCGCGCCGTGCTCGCCGAAAACGGCATCGATCCCAACCTGGTCACGCTATGCGTCACCGACAAGCGCGAAACCACCCAGCAACTGGTCACCCACCCGGCCGTCAAGTCGGTCGACTTCACCGGCGGCAATGTCTTCGGCCAATGGCTGATCGACCACTGCCGGCAGGCCCAGGTCTATGCCGAGCTGGCCGGCGTCAACAACATCGTCATCGACTCGACCGATGCCTACCGCAAGATGCTCGGCAACCTGGCCTTCACGCTGTCGCTCTACTCCGGCCAGATGTGCACCACCTCGCAAGCCATCCTGGTGCCGGCCGCCGGCATCGACACCGAAGAGGGCCACAAGTCCTACGACGAAATCTGTCGCGACCTGGCCAACGCCGTCACCGGTTTCCTGGCCAAGCCGGAAGTCGCCTTCGCCGTGCTCGGCGCCATCCAGTCGGCCGATACGCTGAAGCGCATCGAGGAAGCCGGTTCCGGCAAGCTGGGCACGGTCATCCTCGCCCCGACCCGGCTGGAAAACCCGGATTTCCCCAAGGCCGAAGTGCGCACCCCGGTGCTCCTCGCCTGTGCTGCCGGCGAAGAAGCCAAGTACATGGAAGAGCGTTTCGGGCCGATCAGCTTCATCGTCAAGGTGGCTGATACCGCCGCCGCCATCGCCCTCTCCGAACGCATCATCAGCACGCACGGCGCGCTGACCGCCGGCATCTATTCGACCCGGCCCGAGGTGATCGAGGCGATGACCGCCGCCACCTGGCGTTCCAAGGTCGCGCTGTCGATCAACCTGACCGGCGGCGTCTTCGTCAATCAGTCGACGGCCTACTCCGACTACCACGGCACCGGCGGCAACCCGTCGGCCAACGCCTCCTACGCCGACTCCGCCTTCGTCGCCAACCGCTTCCGCGTCGTCCAGCGCCGTTACCACGTTTGAGGACAGCCCATGAACTTTGAAAACATCACCTTTGAAATCGCCGACGGCATCGCCCGCCTGACGCTGAACCGCCCGGACAAGCTGAACAGCTTCACCGACGCCATGCACGCCGAGCTGCGCACCGCTCTCGACCATGTTCAGGACAACACGGCCATCCGCGTGCTGGTGCTGACCGGTGCCGGGCGCGGCTTCTCGGCCGGGCAGGATCTCGGCGATCGGGCCATGCAGATACAGGCCGGCAAGATGCCGGACATCGGCAACACCGTCGAACGCAATTACAAGCCGCTGGTGCTCCGTCTGCAGAACCTGCGCGTGCCGACCATCGCTGCGGTCAACGGTATCGCTGCCGGGGCCG
The DNA here is from genome assembly GCF_050368855.1 of Azonexus sp. IMCC34842. Taxonomy (GTDB): domain Bacteria; phylum Pseudomonadota; class Gammaproteobacteria; order Burkholderiales; family Rhodocyclaceae; genus Azonexus; species Azonexus denitrificans_A. The sequence continues at coordinate 3,750,015 of NZ_CP178449.1, forward strand.
GCGCCTCGGTGGCGCTGGCCTGCGACCTGGTGATCGCCGCCAAGTCGGCGTCCTTCCTGCAGGCTTTCAGCAAGATCGGCCTGATTCCCGACACCGGCGGCACCTGGTTCCTGCCGCAACGGGTCGGCATGGCCCGCGCCATGGGCCTCGCCCTGCTGGCCGAGAAGCTGCCAGCCGAGAAGGCCGCGGCATGGGGCCTGATCTGGCAATGCGTCGAGGACGCCGAGTTCGCGGCGACGGTCGATGCCATCGCCAGACAACTGGCCACCGCGCCGACCAAGGCACTGGTCCGCACCCGTCAGGCGATGCATGCCGCCCCCGGCCACACGCTGGAGCAGCAACTGTCCTTCGAAGGCGGCATGATGCGCGAACTGGGCTGGAGCCCGGATTACGCCGAGGGCGTCGCCGCCTTCATGGCCAAACGTGCGCCGAATTTCACCGGAGAGTGAAGGCGTGATGCAAACACCCCTACCCCAACAGACCGTCATCGCGGTGGTCGGTACCGGCGCCATGGGCGCCGGCATCGCCCAGGTCGCGGCCGCCGCCGGCCACCCGGTCAAGCTGCTCGACAACCGCCCCGGCGCTGCCGAAAAGGCGGTCGACGGCATTCGTGCCCAATTCGCAAAACTGGCCGACAAGGGCAAGTTGAGCGCCGAAGCCGCCCAGGCGGCCGGCGCCCGCCTGATCCCGGTCGACCAACTGGCCGAGCTGGCCGATGCCGGCCTGGTCGTCGAAGCCATCGTCGAGAACCTCGCAGCCAAGCAGAAGCTCTACGCCGACCTCGAAGCCATCGTCGGCCCCGACTGCCTGTTCGGCACCAACACCTCGTCGATCTCGGTCACCGCCATCGGCGCCGCCTTGCAGCGCCCGGAACGGCTGGCCGGCCTGCACTTCTTCAATCCGGCACCGTTGATGGCGCTGGTCGAAATCGTCTCCGGTCTGGCCACCGAACCGGCCGTCGCCGCGACGCTGTTCGCCACCGCCGCCGCCTGGGGCAAGACCCCGGTGCATGCCAAGTCGACACCCGGCTTCATCGTCAATCGCGTCGCCCGCCCCTACTACGCCGAGGCCCTGCGCCTGGCCCAGGAAGGCGCCGCCGACTACGCCACGATCGACGCTGTGCTGCGCGAGGCCGGCGGTTTCCGCATGGGGCCGTTCGAGCTGATGGACATGATCGGCCACGACGTCAATTTCGCCGTGACCAACTCGGTGTGGCGCGCCTTCTACCACGACCAGCGCTTCCTGCCCTCGCTGCTGCAGCAGGAGCTGGTCGATGCCGGCTTCTTCGGCAAGAAGAGCGGCCGCGGTTTCTACGACTATCGCGAGGGCGCGGTGAAAGCGGCGCCGCAAAGCGAAGCACCCCAGACGCCGGTCGGCAAGATCAGCATCGTCGGCGAATCGGCGGCCGCCGAAGCGCTGGTCGACCGGCTGCATCACTGCAGCCTGTCGTTCAGCCGCGCCCTTGAAAGCGGCGGCCGGATCGCCGAGATCGGCCGCGCCGCGCTCTACGTCACCGACGGCCGCAGCGCCACGCAACGGGCGGCCGAGAGCGGCGTCGCCAACACCGTGCTGATCGACCTCGCCCTCGATTACGGCAAGGCCACCCGCCTGGCCATCGCCGTCGCCGAACAGTGCGACCCGGAGGCCGCCAACGCCGCCTGCGGCCTGCTCCAGGCAGCCGGTTTCGCCGTCTCGCGCTTCGCCGACATTCCCGGCCTGGCCGTCATGCGCAGCGTCGCCATGCTCGCCAACGAGGCGGCCGATGCCGTCAATCAGGGCGTCTGCTCGGCTGCCGCCGCCGATTCGGCGATGCGCCTCGGCGTCAATTATCCCCAGGGACCGCTCGCCTGGGCCGACCAGGTCGGCCTGCCGAACATCCGCAATGTCCTCACCCATCTCGGCGCCAGCTATGGCGAAGACCGCTACCGCGTCTCGCCGCTGATCCAGCGCGCCGTTTTTGCCGGAAAGAAAATCCATGACTGAACATCACCCCAAACCGACCGCCGAAGAAGCCCAGACCCTGGCCGACGCCACCGCCACGGCGATGTGGGCGCGCGACCGCGCCGCCCAGGCGCTCGGCATGAAGATCGTCCGCGTCCAGCCGGGCAAGGCCCTGCTCACCATGGCGGTGCGCGGCGACATGGTCAATGGCCACCACATCTGCCACGGCGGCATGATCTTCAGCCTGGCCGACACCGCCTTCGCCTATTCCTGCAACAGCTACAACAAGAACACGGTGGCTTCGGCCTGCCACATCGACTTTCTGGCCCCGGCCCGCGAAGGCGAAACGCTCGAAGCCGAGTCCATAGAACAGTCGGCATCCGGCCGCACCGGCGTCTATGACGTCACGGTGCGCACCGCCGACGGCCGAACCGTTGCGCTGTTCCGCGGCAAGAGCTATCGCATCAGCGGCGAAGTCATCGCCGGACTGCAAACGGCAGCAGCGAGTTGTTAGGAGGCAAGAGTTGCTGGCAAACCCGCTAACAACTCCAGCTACTAACGACTAACAGCTAACAACCAACAGAGGAGATAACCATGACTGTCAAAAAACCCCTGCCCGGCGACCTCGAGCCGATCGAGAGCGCCAGCCGCGACGAGATTTCCGCGCTGCAACTGGAGCGCCTGAAATGGTCGGTGCGCCACACCTACGACAACGTCGAGCCGTATCGCCGCAAGTGCCTGGACAAGGGCATCCACCCGGACGACCTGAAGACGCTGGCCGATATCGGCAAGTTCCCGTTCATGACCAAGCTCGACCTGCGCGACAACTATCCGTTCGGCCTGTTTGCCGTGCCGCGCGCCAAGGTGGCCCGCCTGCACGCCTCGAGCGGCACGACCGGCAAGTCGGTGGTCGTCGGCTACACCACCAGGGACATCGACAACTGGTCCGACCTGATCGCCCGCTCGCTGCGCGCGGCCGGCGTCCGGGCCGGCGACATGGTGCATAACGCCTACGGCTACGGGATGTTCACTGGCGGCCTCGGCGCCCATTACGGCATCGAACGCGCCGGCTGCTGCGCCGTGCCGATGTCCGGCGGCCAGACCGAAAAGCAGGTGCAGCAGATCATGGACTTCAAGCCGGACGCGATCATGGTCACGCCGTCCTACTCGCTGGTCATCGCCGAGGAATTCGAGCGGCTCGGCATCAAGCCGGCCGACATCTCGCTGAAGGTCGGCATCTTCGGCGCCGAGCCGTGGGGCGAAGGGATGCGCCATGAGATCGAACGCAAGCTCGGCATCGACGCCATCGACATCTACGGTCTGACCGAAGTGATGGGCCCCGGCGTCGCCTGCGAATGCATCGAGAGCAAGGACGGCCCGGTGATCTGGGAAGACCACTTTTACCCCGAGATCATCGACCCGGAAACCGGCGAAGTGCTGCCCGACGGCGAGGAAGGCGAGCTGGTGTTCACCTCGCTGACCAAGGAAGCCTTCCCGGTCATCCGCTACCGTACCCGCGACCTGACCCGCCTGCTGCCGCCGACCTCCCGCTCCTTCCGCCGCATCGGCAAGATCACCGGGCGTTCCGACGACATGCTGATCGTCCGCGGCGTCAATGTCTTCCCGACCCAGATCGAGGAACAGATCCTGCGCGACCCGCGGCTGGCCGGCACCTACCAGATCCTGCTGACGCGCGACGGCCATCTCGACAACGTCGAAGTGCGCTGCGAACTGCAACGCGAACTGTCCGGCAAGCTGTCGCCGAGCGAGATCCAGACGATCAGCAAGGAACTGCAGCACCACATCAAGACGATCATCGGCATCTCGACGCGGATCACCGTCATGGAACACGACTCCATCCCCCGCACGCTGACCGGCAAGGCCAAGCGCGTGCTCGATGAACGACCCAAACAGCAGTAGTTAGCTGCTAGCTATTAGCTACTAGCAAAACCACTCGATCCTAACAACTCGATCCTGGATCCTAAAAAATGATTGAAGCTTTTATCTGCGACGCCATCCGCACCCCGATCGGCCGCTACGGCGGCGCCCTCTCCGGCGTGCGCGCCGACGACCTCGGCGCCATTCCGCTCAAGGCGCTGATGGAACGCAACCCGCAGGTCGACTGGACGGTCGTCGATGACATCATCTACGGCTGCGCCAACCAGGCCGGCGAAGACAACCGCAATGTCGCCCGGATGTCCGGCCTGCTGGCCGGCCTGCCGATCGAAGTGCCGGGCACCACGGTGAACCGCCTGTGCGGTTCCGGCATGGATGCGGTCGGCCTGGCCGCCCGCTCAATCAAGTCCGGCGAAACGTCGTTGATGATCGCCGGCGGCGTCGAAAGCATGTCGCGCGCCCCGTTCGTCATGGGCAAGGCGGAATCGGCCTTCTCGCGCAATGCGGCGATCTACGACACGACCATCGGCTGGCGCTTCAGTAACCCGCTGATGAAGAAGCTCTACGACACGCATTCGATGCCGCAGACGGCCGACAACGTGGCGGCCGAGTTCGCCATTTCGCGCGCCGACCAGGATGCCTTCGCGGTCCGCTCGCAACAGCGCTGGGCCGCCGCCCAGGCGGCCGGCCGCTTCGCCGACGAGCTGGTGCCGGTGGTCATCCCGCAGAAGAAGGGTGAGGCGAAAGTGGTCGATACCGACGAGCATCCGCGGCCGGAAACGACGCTGGAAATGCTCGCCAAGCTGAAGGGCGTCAATGGCCCCGAACTCACCGTCACCGCCGGCAATGCATCCGGCGTCAATGACGGCGCCTGCGCGCTGCTGCTGGCTTCCGGCGCGGCCGCCAGCCAGTATGGCCTCAAGCCACTGGCCCGCGTCGTCGGCATGGCGACGGCCGGCGTGCCGCCCCGGATCATGGGTTTCGGCCCGGCCCCAGCAGTGCGCAAGGTACTGGCGCAAACCGGCCTGACGCTCGACCAGATGGATGTTGTCGAGCTCAACGAAGCTTTCGCCGCCCAAGGCCTGGCCGTGCTGCGCGACCTCGGCCTGGCCGACGATGCGGCACATGTGAATCCCAACGGCGGCGCGATCGCGCTCGGCCACCCGCTCGGCATGAGCGGCGCCCGGCTGGTCACCACCGCCGCCTATGAACTCAAACGCCGTGGCGGCCGCTACGCCCTGTGCACCATGTGCATTGGTGTCGGGCAAGGCATCGCCATGGTGATCGAGCGCGTTTGACCCCATTACAACAAAGGAGACTAACCATGAAGCACAGCATCAAGAAGCTCGTTGCCGGTACCGCCCTGGTCCTCGGCGCCTTTGCCGCCATCGCCGCGGAGCCGATCAAGATCGGTTCCGTGCTGTCGGTCACCGGTCCGGCCGCCTTCCTCGGCGACCCGGAACTGAAGACGCTGCAAATGTACGTCGAGGACATCAACAAGAAGGGCGGCCTGCTCGGTCGCCCGCTCGAACTGGTCCATTACGACGACGGCAGCGATGCCGGCAAGGCCAACGGCTTCACCAAGCGGCTGATCGACGACGACAAGGTCGACATCCTGGTCGGCGGCACGACGACTGGCGCCACCATGTCGGCCGCCCCGCTGGTCGACAAGGCTGGCATCCCGTTCATTTCGCTGGCCGGTGCCGTGGTCATCGTCGAACCGGTCAAGAAGTGGGTTTTCAAGACGCCGCACACCGACCGGATGGCCGCTGAAAAGGTCTTCGAGGACATGAAGAAGCGCGGCATCAGCAAGGTCGCCCTGCTCTCCGAGTCCTCCGGTTTCGGCCAGTCCGGCAAGAAGGAGACCGAAGGCGTCGCCGCCAAGTACGGCATCACGCTGGTCGCCAACGAGACCTACGGTCCCAAGGACACCGACATGAGCCCGCAGCTGACCAAGATCAAGAACACCGCCGGCGTCCAGGGCGTGTTCATCTTCGGTCTCGGCCAGGGTCCGGCGATCGCCACCAAGAACTACAAGCAACTGGGCATCACGCTGCCGCTCTATCACGCGCACGGCGTCGCCTCGGAAGAGTTCATCAAGCTGGCCGGGCCGGCCGCCGAAGGCATCCGCCTGCCGGCCGCCGCCCTGCTGGTGGCCAACAAGCTCGATGCCAAGGACCCGCAGAAGCCGATCGTCACCGCCTATTCCAAGTCCTTCAGCGACAAGTGGAAGACCGACGTCTCGTCCTTCGGCGGCCATGCCTATGACGGCCTGATGCTCGCCGTCGATGCCATCAAGCGCGCCGGCAGCACCGACAAGGCCAAGGTCCGCGACGCCATCGAAGCGACCAAGGGCTACATCGGCACCGGCGGCATCGTGAACATGTCGGCGACCGACCACATGGGCCTCGACCTGACCGCCTTCCGCATGCTCGAAGTCAAGAACGGCGACTGGACCCTGGTCCCGTAAGCCGTCGGAGCAGCAGGCAACAACGACAAACCGGTTCCGGCCCGCCCGGAACCGGCCCAACCCCAAGGAGAATCTCATGTACACACAGTCTTTCAACGTCCCGGACACACCCGGCGCGAAGACCGTCGCACTGGCTCCAGCCATTGAAGATGCCGCCCTGCAGGCGGCGTTCGACAGCCGCATCGACGCCGATGGGCGGATCGAGCCGCAGGACTGGATGCCCGACGCCTATCGCAAGACGCTGGTGCGCCAGATCAGCCAGCACGCCCACAGCGAGATCGTTGGCATGCTGCCGGAAGGCAACTGGATTTCCCGCGCCCCCAGCCTGAAGCGCAAGGCCATCCTGATCGCCAAGGTCCAGGATGAAGGCGGCCACGGCCTCTACCTCTACTCCGCCGCCGAAACCCTGGGCACCAGCCGCGACCAGATGCTCGACGGCCTGCACAGCGGGCGCGCCAAATACAGCTCGATCTTCAACTACCCGACCCTGACCTGGGCCGACGTCGGCGTGATCGGCTGGCTGGTGGACGGCGCCGCGATCATGAACCAGATCCCGCTCTGCCGCTGCTCCTACGGCCCCTACGCCCGGGCCATGGTGCGCGTATGCAAGGAGGAATCCTTCCACCAGCGCCAGGGCTACGAAGCGCTGCTGGTGATGATGACCGGCACCGATGAGCAGAAGGCGATGGTCCAGGATGCCGTCAATCGCTGGTGGTGGAAGTGCCTGGCGATGTTCGGACCGCCCGATGCCGACAGCCCGAACAGCGCCCAAGGCATGCGCTGGGGCATCAAGCGGGTGACCAACGACGAGCTGCGCCAGAAATTCGTCGATGCCACCGTGCCGCAGGCCCGAGTCCTCGGCGTGACGCTGCCCGACCCCGATCTGAAATGGAACGAGGAACGCCAGCACCACGACTACGGCACGATCGACTGGGACGAATTCTGGGCGACGGTGAACGGCAACGGCCCATGCAACAAGGAACGCCTGGCGACCCGCGTCAAGGCCTACAACGAAGGACAGTGGGTGCGCGATGCCGCGCTGGCCCACCACAGCAAACAGCAGCAACGCAGCGCCAAGGAGGCAGCATGAGCAGGAAGCAGGGGCCCCGCGCCGCGGGGATGCGACCGGCCGCGAATGCGGCCTTGCCTCCGATGCGAGGCGCCATGGAACAGATGATGATGAATGAGGAGGCAGCAGCATGACTACCGCATTGAAGGAATGGCCGCTCTGGGAAGTTTTCGTCCGCAGCAAGCAGGGTCTCGAACACAAGCACTGCGGCAGCCTGCACGCCGCCGATGCCGCCCAGGCGCTGGACATGGCGCGCGACGTCTATACCCGCCGGCAGGAAGGCGTCAGCATCTGGGTCGTGCCCTCGGTGGCGATCACCGCCAGCAACCCGGACGAAAAGGGCGAACTGTTCGACCCGGCGGCCGACAAGATCTACCGCCACCCGACCTTCTACGACATCCCGGAAGAAGTGGGGCACATGTAATGAGCGCCGCCATCGACTACCTGCTGCACCTCGCCGACAATGCCCTTGTCCTCGGCCAGCGTAATGCCGAGTGGTGCGGCCACGGCCCGATCCTCGAGGAAGACATCGCGCTGTCCAATGTCAGCCTCGACCTGATCGGCCAGGCCCGCCTGCTCTATCAGCTGGTCGCGACGCTCAAGGGCGGCGACTGCACGGAAGACAAGCTGGCCTATTTCCGCGATACCGGCGAGTTCCGCAACTACACGCTGCTCGAACTGCCGCACCACGGCCCGCTCTCCGGCTATGCCCAGGCCAGCCTCGACTACGGCACGACCATCGTCCGCAACTTCCTCTACAGCGCGCTGATGGCACTGCTCTGGGAGGCGCTCGAAAAGTCGGCCAATGCCGATCTGGCGGCGATCGCCGCCAAGTCGCTGAAGGAAGTTCGCTATCACTTGCGCCATTCCCGCGACTGGCTGGTCCGCCTCGGCGACGGTACCGATGAATCGCATGCCCGGACCCAGGCGGCGCTCGATCACCTGCTGCCCTACACCGAGGAATTCTGGGCGAGCAGCCCGGCCGAAGCGGCGGCCATCGCGGCCGGTATCGGCATCGATCCGCAGAGCCTGAAGGCCGACTGGGACGGCCTCGTCGATGCCGCGCTGGGCGAAGCGACGCTGCACCGCCCGGCGCTCGGCGGCTATGTGCCGGAAGGCAAGAAGGGCCTGCATTCCGAGCATCTCGGCTTCCTCCTGGCCGAAATGCAGAGCCTGGCCCGGGCCCATCCGAACGGGAACTGGTAAGGCGATGACGACGAGCGTCGAGGCCGTCTGGGCCGCGCTGGCCGATCTGGCCGACCCGGAAATCCCGGTCATTTCGCTGCGCGATCTCGGCATCCTGCGCGACGTGCGCCAGGGGCCGGACGGCCTGGAGGTGGTCATCACGCCAACCTACAGCGGCTGCCCGGCGATGGGCCAGATCGAGGACGACGTGCGGGCGACGCTGCTCGCCCGGGGCATAGTCGCCCGCGTCGTCACCCAGCTGGCCCCGGCCTGGACGACCGACTGGATGAGCGAGGCCGGCAAGGAAAAGCTGCGCGCCTACGGCATCGCCCCACCCCACCAGACACCGGCCGGCAGCACGGTGGTGCGCTTCATGGCCCGCCCGGCCACAGCGGTTGTCGTGCCCTGCCCGCAATGCGGCTCGAGCCACACCGTCGAATCCTCACACTTTGGCTCAACGGCTTGCAAGGCGCTCTACAAGTGCCTCGACTGCCAGGAACCATTCGATTATTTCAAGCCATATTAGATTTTCGGAGCATAACGACATGTCCGCCCCCCGCTTTCATGAACTCACCGTCAAGCGTGTCAGCCCCGAAGCGGCCGGCTCGCTGGCGGTCACTTTCGCCATCCCGGCCGCCGCCCGCGAAGCCTTCAGCTTCCAGCCCGGCCAGTTTCTGACGCTGCGTACTCAAATCAATGGCCAGGATGTTCGCCGCACCTACTCGATCAGCAGCCCGCGCAGCCGGCTGGCCAAGGCCGGCGAGCTGGAAATCGGCATCCGCCCGGTCGAAGGTGGCCTGTTTTCCAACTGGGCGGCGCAAACCCTGAAGGCCGGCGCGACGCTCGACGTGATGCCGCCGGACGGCCGCTTCATCGTCAAGAAGCAGCGCGCCATCCATCGCGTCGGCTTCGCCGCCGGTTCGGGGATCACGCCGATCCTGTCGATTGCCGCCAGCACGCTGGAAGAGCAGCCGGAATCGAAATTCACGCTGGTCTATGGCAATCGCCGGATGTCCAGCGTGATGTTCAACGAAGCGCTGCAGGACCTGAAGGACCGCTACCCGGACCGCCTGACGCTGATCCACATCCTCTCCCGCCAGGCGCAGGAAGTCGATCTGCTGCAGGGCCGCATCGACGGCGCCAAGGTGCAGGCGGTGATCGATGCCCTGCTGCCGGTAAAGAGCATGGACGAAGTCTTCATCTGTGGCCCGGAAGCGATGATCGAAGCCACCGAGAAGGCGCTGATCGAAGCCGGCGTCCCGGCCAGCCGCGTCTATGCCGAGCGCTTCACCAGCGGCCCGGCAATGGCCGCCAAGGTGCAGGCCGATACCGATGCGGCGGCGAGCCGGACGCAGGCCGCCAAGGACATCGCGCTAACCATCGTGCTCGACGGCAAGGAGCATGAGCTGCAGATCGGCGCCGACGAGCATGTCCTCGATGCCGCGCTGAATGCCGGCCTCGACCTGCCCTTCTCGTGCAAGGCCGGCGTCTGCTGTACCTGCCGGGCCAAGGTGTTGTGCGGCGAGGTGGTGATGGACAAGAACTTCACGCTGGAAAGCGCCGAGATGGAACAGGGCTTCGTGCTCAGTTGCCAGGCCCGGGCGACGACCCGGAAACTGGTGGTCAGTTTCGACGATCGCTGAACAAGCCATCGGCATGGCCGGCCGGGGCGGGTTAAACTGCCGCCTTTCGGCCATGGCCGGGACAAGCATTGATTCAACGTGAGCCGCCGGGAGCACCCCGGAGCGGCCGTTTTTTTGGAGAGCAGAGATGACACAGGTAGTTCTGGTTGAAACCCACGGCAAGGTTGGCCTGATCCGCATCAACCGTCCGGAAGCGATGAATGCGCTGAACAACGACGTGGTCGACGGCATCGGTGCGGCGATCGATGCCTTCGAAGCCGACGAAGCGATCGGCTGCATCGTCATCACCGGCAATGAGAAAGCCTTCGCCGCCGGAGCCGACATCGGCTTCATGAAGGATTTCGACTACATGCACGCCTACAAGACCGACTTCATCACCCGCAACTGGGAGCGCATCAAGACGACGCGCAAGCCGGTCATCGCGGCGGTGGCCGGCTTTGCGCTGGGCGGCGGCTGCGAGATGGCGATGATGTGCGACATGATCTATGCCGCCGACACCGCCAAGTTCGGCCAGCCGGAAGTCAAGCTCGGCACCCTGCCCGGAGCCGGTGGCACGCAGCGCCTGCCGCGCGCCGTCGGCAAGGCCAAGGCGATGGACCTCTGCCTGACCGGCCGGATGATGGATGCCGTCGAAGCCGAGAAAGCCGGCCTGGTCGCCCGCATCATCCCGGCCGAGCAACTGCTCGAAGAAACGCTGAAGGCGGCGACGACCATTGCCGGCTACTCGCTGCCGGTGGTGATGATGATCAAGGAATCGGTCAATCGCGCCTTCGAGTCGTCGCTCAACGAAGGCCTGCTCTTCGAGCGCCGCGTCTTCCACTCATCTTTTGCGCTGGAAGACCAGAAGGAAGGCATGGCCGCCTTCGCCGAGAAGCGCAAGGCGAGTTTCAAGAACCGCTGAGTTCACCGGCGCTGGCTACGCCATGGCGCCGCACCGGGGTGCGCCCTCCATTGCCGGGGAGCGCACCCTTTGGCTATATGCCCCGGCCGTTATTTGCCGACCGGCACTGCCTTACCGCTGCTCACATCCCAGGCCGAGCCATTTTCCAGGCTGATCCGGTAGAACTCGCGCAGCACGTTGCCCATGAAGCCGATCTCGACGATGGAAACATCCTTGAACTGGGTGTCGATGCCATTCGGCAAAATCCGGTTCATTTCGTCGGCGACATCCTTCATGGCCGCCTGCACCCGCTCGTCGTAAGGTGTCATGCTGTACACCAGCGTGGTGTGCGGATTATGCGAAGCGGTTTCCTTGCCGTCCTTGAAGACATTGACGCCGCTGACGCCGACCGTGCGCGTCAGTTCCTTCGCTGCCTCGCTCATCTTGGCGAACACCGGTCCGGTACAACGCGGCAGCGGCCCATCGCGCAATGGCGTCAAGGCCGCCGTCGCCACGGTGTTGAAGGACATCATGTCGCTATAGCCCGGGCCGCTCTTGACGACGCCCAAGTCGAACCACCAGGGCGCACCGGCTCCCTTGGCGGCCTCGGTGTTGTAGAAACTCTTCAGCGTCAGCGTGATTGGCGGCGGCATGCCGGGCAAGGCCTTGAGCATTTTTGCCGGGGTCGTCGGGTCGGCACTGTGAATGTGCAGCACCGTCACGTGCGGCAGATTGAAGGTGCGCGCCTCGTTTACCAGGCCCAACTTGATCAGGCGCTCACGCAACGGCGGCGAAATCTTGCTGTCGAGAACTGCCGTAACCTCCGGCGGCAAGCGGTAAACCAGGCCGTAAGTGGCCTTATGCTCGCGAAATGCCGGCTGATCCAGCGAACTGTTATCGACGGCGATGGCCACTGGGGCAAGCAGCCCGGCCCCCAGGCCAACGAGTGATGCTACGACGACTCTGCGCAACGTATTCATAAGGAACTCTCCTTTATTTATTTTCGCGGTAGGTTGTCGGGAATCACACTCCAGCATTCCCTTGGGCAGCATAGCACCGGCGCACTTCCGGGAGATGACAAAGCGCTGTTGCCAAGCTGCTACCATGGCGCCGCCATGCCCAATCCACTGCACCTTTTTGTCGACATCTCCAGCCACGGCTTCGGTCATCTCGCCATCACCGCCCCGGTCCTCAATACCCTGGCGGAAATCGTCCCGAACTACCGCCTGACCATCCGGACGCGGCTGCCCGCCAGCAAACTCCGGCAACGCATCGGCGTGCCGTTTACCTTGATCGAAGAGCGCACCGATTTCGGCTACGTGATGCTCGACGCCACCCGCATCGACCGGCCGGCCAGCGCCGCCGCCTACCGCCAGGCCCATGCCGACTGGCCGGCCAGCGTGGCCACCGAAGCGGCCTGGCTGAGCCAGCTCAAGCCGGACCTTGTGCTGACCAATGTCAGCTATCTGCCGCTGGCTGGCGCCGCAGCGGCCGGCATTCCGGCGCTCAGTCTGTGTTCGCTGAACTGGGCCGATCTGTTTGCCCACTTCTTCGCTGACGAACCGTGGGCCGCCGCGATACATGCCGAGATGCTCGCCGCCTACCGGGCGGCCAAGGTCTTCCTGCGCGTCACGCCCGGCATGCCGATGGACAGCTTGGGCAACGTCCGGGCCATCGGCCCGATTGCCGCGCTCGGCCAAAAACACGACCTCGGCCTGGGCGGCGACCGGGCCGTGCTGGTCGCCATGGGCGGCATCGCCCACCACCTGCCGGTCGACCAATGGCCGCGCCGGCCCGGCCTCCGCTGGCTGGTCGCCGCCAACTGGCAATGCCATCACCCGGATGCGCTGACCGTCGAGAGCTTCGGGCTGAGTTTTACCGACCTGCTGTGTTCGGTCGACGCGATCATCACCAAACCCGGCTACGGCACCTTCACCGAAGCGGCCGCCAATGGCACGCCAGTGCTCTATCAACGACGGGAGGACTGGCCGGAACAGGACTGTCTGATCGATTGGCTGGCCGGCCATGCGCCCAGTCTGGAGATCGCGGCTGGCCGGCTGGCCGACGGGCAACTGGCTGAAGCGCTGAGCGCCCTGTGGCAACAACCGCGGCCGCCACGGCCGGCGGTCGGCGGCGCCCGCCAGGCGGCCGAAATGATCGTCGCCCTCGGCGCCCGGCCAGGCTAGCCGCCGGATGGGCCCGGACTACTTAGAAGCGCCAGCCGAAACGCTTGAGCAACTCGCCGGTTTCGCAGACCGGCAGACCCATGACACCGGAAAAGCTGCCCGACAGATGTTCGACGAACATCCCGCCGCGCCCCTGGATGCCGTAGGCGCCGGCCTTGTCCATCGGTTCGCCGCTCAGCACGTAATGGCGGATTTCTTCCTCGTCCAGCGTGCGAAAGCGCACTTCGCTGCGCGACAGCACGTATTCGGTCCGCCCCATGTGGTCGAGCGCCACACCGGTCAGCACGCGGTGGGTGTGGCCGGACAGGCGGCGCAGGATACTGACGGCGTCGGCCATATCGACCGGCTTGCCGATGATCTGGCCGTCGAGTTCGAGCGTCGTATCGGCAGCCAGCACCGGGCGCAGCGGCAGCTTGCGTTCATTGACGATTTTCAGGCCGTGCTCGGCCTTGGCGCGGGTAACGCGCTCGACGTAGATGACCGGATCTTCGGCGGAAAACGGCGTTTCATCGGTGGCCGAATCGCTGCGCAAGCCATCGCGAAAAACGATGGTGTCGAATGCTATGCCCATCTGGGTCAACAGTTCGCGACGCCGCGGGCTACGCGAAGAAAGGTAAAGACGCATCATCCCTCCCGATGATATGGATGGTTTTTCAGTACGCTGACCGCCCGGTACAGCTGTTCGCACAGCACCAGGCGCGCCATGCCGTGCGGCAGCGTCAGACTGGACAGGCGCAACTTGTCGTCGGCCTGTTGTTTGAATTCTTCATCCAGCCCGTCCGCCCCGCCGATCAGCAGCGCCACGTCGCGGCCGTCCTGCATCCAGGCCTCCAGCCGGCGGGCCAGCTTGAGCGTCGTCAGGTCGTCGCCTTTTTCATCGAGCACGACGATGCGACAGCCGGAACCCAGAGCATCGCGGATCCGCCCTTTTTCGGCGGCCAGCAACTGCTCGCGCGTTTTCGAGCCGCGTGGCTCGGGCTTGATTTCAGTGACGCTGACGGCCAATTCGCGCGGCAGGCGCTTGAGGTACTCGGCGCAGCCGTCGCTCACCCAGTCGGGCTGGCGATGGCCGACAGCGAGTACGCTCAGTTTCATTCAGACGCAGCCTGCTCCGTTGCCTTGCGGCGCTGGGAGGGCGTGGCCTGCCAGAGTTCTTCGAGGTTGTAGTACTGGCGCACGGTCGGTTGCATGACGTGGACGATGATGTCGCCCAGATCAACCAGCACCCATTCGCCGCCGTCTTCACCTTCGGTGGACAACACCTCGCCGCCGGCTTCCTTGACCTTTTCCTGGACGTTGCCGGCCAATGCCTTGACCTGGCGGTTGGAGTCGCCGGTGGCGATGACCAGACGATCGAACATCGAGGTCAGCTTGGTGGTGTTGATGACTTCGATGTCCTTGCCTTTGATGTCTTCAAGGGCGGAAACGACGATTTTTTGCAGCTTGCGGATATCCATCAGGGTTTAGAGCCTATTTCTGTAGAGTTGGTGAAGGTCAATATAGTCGAGAACGCTATCCGGCAGCAAATAGCGCGCGGAAAGGCCGTTAGACAACAGTTTTCGGATTTGGGTCGCCGAAATGGCGAGCTGGGTCATGGCAAAGGTGGCAATGCGGCCGGCCGGCGCACTTTTCAACTGCGCCATATCGCTCACCTGGCGCGTCTTGAACTGGCTGGCCAGTTCCGGCGGCAGGCTGGCGGCTTCGACCGGAAAGCCCGGGCGGTGCGAAATGGCGATATGGGCCAGCGCAAAAAGCTCCGCCCAGCGGTGCCAGGTGGTCAAGCCGGCAAAGGCATCGGCGCCGACCAGCAGGACCAGCGATTGCCCGGCGCCGAGTTCGCCCCGCAGGCGCTCCAGCGTATGCACGGTATAGCTCGGGGCGCTCGCTTCGACCTCGCCGGGGTCGATCGAAAACCGGGGATTTCCGGCCGTCGCCTGGCGCACCATCGCCAGCCGCTGCTCCGCCGTCACCTGCGGCGGGCCACGGTGCGGCGGATGCCCGGCGGGAATCCAGCACACGCCGCCCAGGCCAAGCTGGCCGATGGCTTCCTCGGCCAGCCGCAGGTGGCCGAAATGCACGGGATCGAAGGTGCCGCCGAACAGGCCTAAAGGCTCAGACAATTTCGGAGATGCCGAAAATATCGCGGTAACTGGCGTAGAAGCTGGCAAAGATGACCGGCGCGATAATCAGCGCGATGGGCACCATGACCAGCCCGGCGATCAAACTTGCGGCACCCGGAAAGAGGATCAGCAGCAGGCCGAGCAGCAGGCCCGGAATGACCCCGGCAAACAGCAGCAGGCCGATGCTGTAGGCGAGGAAAGGCCGCCAGTTGATCCAGCAGGCGACAAAGCTGAAAAAAAGCGACTTGCCGATCGGCAAGCGGTGCCAGGCGGCCAGCACCGGGGCAAACCAGTAGGCCATCAGCAGCGGCACGAGCATGATCATGACGACCAGCGAGGGCAGCAGGAAATCGGCATCTTCGACGGCCGCCCGTTCGGCCCGGCTGGAGGCCAGCATGTAGCGCAGCAGATCGCCGCCGTCGGCCAAGGTCGAGGCGCCGAGAATGCCGAGGGTGCAACAGAGATAGAGGGCGCCGAGGCCGATCAGCGTCCTGGTGTTTTCCTTCAGCCCGCCATACAGGGTCTGCAGCCCGATCGGCTGGCCGCGCTCGAGGTTGCGCGCCGCCTGCATCAGGCCGACAGAAAGGCCGGGAATGACCAGCGATGCCGCCACCGCACCGATCAGCGGCAGGACGTTGAGGAAAATCACGGTGAACCAGTAGGTGACAACCAGCATCGAGAAAGTCAGCGGATTGCGCCGGAAGATCGCCAAGCCGGCGACGATCCAGCGCCAGCCGGCGGCGGCGGGAAGAGTCTGGGCGCGCACCGTCAGGTCCCGACGAAAATGTCGCGGTAGGACGCGTACACCGCGCCGGAAAATATCGGCAGCAGCAGCAGCAAGCCGAGACCGAGCGGCAGCATGGCAAAGAACAGCGCAACGACGAGAAAGACGCCGAAAATCAGCATGGCCAGCCAGTTCTTGGCGCCGGCATCGAAACTCGCCCGCATCGCCGCGGCCGGCTTCATGTCGTGAAAGAAGACCAGGGCCGGCGCGAACCAGGTGGCCATGATGACCGGAACCGACAAGATCGCGACGACCAGCCCGGCCAGCATCACCCCGCCCAGCGCAATGCCGAAGCCGGCGATCTTGCCGGTGACGACGCCGCCGAAGACGCCGCCGCTGACCAGCAGGAAGGCGATGAAGGCGAGTCCGAAAACACCGGCGGCAAAGAAGACGCCGACCATTACCAGCTGACCGGCGTTATGGCGAAAACCGGCAAACAGGTCGGCAATTTCGGCCTGGGGCTCGTCGCCCATATGCCGACAGATCTGCACCATGCCAGCGCCGAACAGCGGGACCAGCAAATGGGCGGCGATCTGACCGAAAAACGGCACGATCGAGATGGCCATCAGCATGATCAGCAGCAGCATGGTGCTGCCGATCCATACCCCGGGGTTGACCAGGAACATCGTCCAGCCCTGTTGCAGCCAGTCAAAACAGGCGCCGGGGTCGACTTCACGGCTTTCACCGTTGAAAGGCGCCGGCTCCAGCGGAAATTCGGTAGTTTCGTTCATGCGCGGATGCTAACGGGGGAGCGCCTCGGGGGCAAGGCGGAAACGTGCCAGCATCTGGCCAAAATGCTCCGGATCCTTGATCGTCACCACCTCGCCATCGCGCGGCCGGTGTCGGGCGTCCAGCCGGAGCAGCCAGAAACGCAGCGCGGCGGCCCGCCGCATGGCCGGCCAGGCGGCCATCTCGGCCTCGCTCAACGGGCGCCGGCGGCGGTAGCCGGCGAGTAGTTCGGACAATGTTGCGTGATTGAAACACCACTCGTTGGCGACGACGGCCAGATCGAACAATAAACAGTCCTCGCCGGCGAAATAGAAGTCGAGCACACCGGAAAGCCGCCCCGCTTCATCCCACAGCACGTTGTCGCGAAAGAGATCGGCGTGGATGATACCGCGCGGCAAGGCCGAGAAATCCTGGGCCACCTGGAAGGCCAGTTCGTCGGCCAGCAGGCTGCGCTCGGCCGACGCCAGCATCGGCATCAGGACCTCGCCGGTCGCCTGGCGCCAGGCGGCGCCGCAGGGATTGGCCAGGGGATTCGGCAGGTCGGCCCCGGCCAGATGCATACGCGCCAGCATTTCGCCGAGCGCTTCGCACTGCGCGGGGCTTGGCGATTCTTCGATGGTGCCCGGCAGGCAACTGAGCAGCGCCGCCGGCTTGCCGGCCAAGAGCCGCCAGCGCCGGCCTTGCCGGTCAGCCAGCGGCTGCGGACAGGGAATGCCGCGGCGTGCCAGATGATCCATCAGGCCAAGGTAGAAATCGAGCGCCGCCGGCTCAATGCGCTCGAACAGGGTGAGCACGAAGCGGCCGCTGGCCGTCGTCACGAAATAGTTGGAATTTTGCATGCCGGCGGCGATGCCGGCATGCCCGATCAACTCACCGAGAGCCAGCGGCTGCAGCCAGGCAGCGAGTTCGTCGCGCCCGACCGAGGTATAGACGGACAAGACTTACCAGCTATGGAGGATCCACATCGGTGGCTTGACCGGGTTTTTGCCGATGTCCGCCTCGATGAAATTGCCGTCGCCGAGACGATCGACCAGGTAATAGGACGGGCCGATGGCCGGCGTCACCTTGACCATGTACAGCTTGCCCTTGACGCGGTATTCCTCGCGGGTTTCCTTTTCGGCTTTGACGATCGTCACCTGCGGCTCAAGCGCTTCGTCGAAGGCCTCCATGCCGGGCGGCGGCGGTGGCACGGCGGGTAGCGGCTGCAGATCGTTCTGCGCCCAGACGGGCAAGGCGGCGAGAAGCAGGATGGGGAGAAGACGGCGCATGGGGTTTTCCTCGTTGGTCTAGGGCCAATTTTATTACAGGTTGAGCATCAACTCGCGCTCGTTGGGCAACGGCCCGAATGGACGCGCTTCGTAATGCTTGAAAATGGCTTCGACGACCAGGGCTGGCTCGTCGATCATCTGGATCAGGTTGATGTCTTCCGGATCGACCATTCTTTCCTCGACCAGTTTTTCCTTGAACCAGTCGATCATGCCCTTCCAGAAATCGGAACAGACCAGAATCAACGGAATCTTGCGGGACTTGCCGGTCTGGATCAGGGTCAGCGCTTCCATCAGTTCGTCCAGCGTGCCGAAACCGCCGGGCATCACGACATAGGCGCTGGCGAAGCGGACGAACATGTATTTGCGGGCGAAGAAGTGGCGGAAAGTCTGCGAAATATCCTGGTAAGGATTGGTTTGCTGCTCGTGCGACAACTGGATATTCAGGCCGACCGAGGGTGACTTGCCGAAGAACGCCCCCTTGTTGGCCGCCTCCATGATCCCCGGACCGCCCCCGGAGATCACCGAGAAACCGGAATCGGAGAGCAGCCGCGCCGTCTGCTGCGTCAGCATGTAATAAGGCGAATCGGGCCGGACGCGGGCACTGCCGAAGACGGTGACGGCCGGCTTGATCGCCGCCAGACGTTCGGTCGCCTCGACGAACTCTGACATAATGCCGAAAATCCGCCAGGATTCCCGGGCCGACGCCGCCTGCAGCAGGGCCTCGGATTCCACGCCCATCACCAGTTTGTCATTCTCCGTCACTTCTCATGCCTCTTTTGTTGTTGGTGGACGGTTCGTCCTATCTCTATCGCGCTTTCCACGCCATGCCCGACCTGCGCAACAAGGCAGGCGAGCCGACCGGCGCCATCTATGGCGTCCTGAACATGCTACGCCGGCTGGAAAGCGACTACAAGGCAGACTACAAGGCCGTCGTCTTCGACGCCAAGGGTAAGACCTTCCGCGACGACTGGTATCCGGAATACAAGGCGCACCGGCCGCCGATGCCGGACGAAATGATCGGCCAGATCGAACCGCTGCACGCCGCCATCCAGGCCGCCGGCTGGCCGCTGCTGATGGTCGATGGCGTCGAAGCCGACGACGTGATCGGCACGCTGGCGACCAAGGCCGCTGCGGACGGCATCGAAACGCTGATTTCGACCGGCGACAAGGACCTGACCCAGCTGGTCAGCCCCCTGGTCCGCTGGTACAACACGATGAGCAACGAACTGCTCGACGAAGCCGGAGTCGAGGCCAAGTTCGGCGTACCGCCGGGCCGTATCGTCGATTACCTGGCGCTGGTCGGCGATACCGTCGACGGCGTGCCCGGCGTTGCCAAGTGCGGCCCGAAAACGGCCCTGAAATGGCTGGCCCAGTATGGCTCGCTCGACGCCATCGTCGCCCATGCCGATGAAATCGGCGGCGTGGTCGGCCAGAACCTGCGCGCTCACCTTGCTTTCCTGCCGCTCGGCAAGAAGCTGGTCACCGTCGCCTGCGACCTCTCCAATCTGCCCGCCCCGAATGCGCTGACCACCACGCCGCGCGACAGCGAAACCTTGCGCCGCCTATACACCCGCTATGAATTCCGGAGTTGGTTGCGCGATCTCGATGCGCCGGCCGTCCCCGCCGCGCCAAGCCAGGCGATGGACAGCCCGGCGCCCGTTGAGCAAGACCCGGCCGGGGCGATTCCGGTCACCTACGAGACAGTCTTCACTTGGGCGCAACTGGATGCCTGGCTGGCCAGGATCGAATCCGCCGAACTGACCGCCCTCGACACCGAAACGACCAGTCTCGACTCGTTTGCCGCCCGCATCGTCGGCATTTCGCTGTCGGTCAAGGTCGGCGAAGCCTGCTACATCCCGCTCGCCCACACCGCTCCCGGCGCCCCCGACCAGTTGCCGCGCGACGAAGTGCTGGCCAAGCTGAAGCCCTGGCTGGAAGCAAGCAGCCACAAGAAAGTGCTGCAGAACGCCAAGTACGACCAGCACGTCTTCGCCAACCACGGCATCGCGCTGGCCGGTATCGAACACGACACGATGCTGCAGAGCTATGTCATCGAGTCTGACAAGGGTCACGATCTCGGCCAGTTGTGCAGCCGCCACCTCGGTCTCGCCACCATCGCCTACGAAGACCTGTGCGGCAAGGGCGCCAAGCAGATCGGCTTCGATCAGGTCGATATCGAGCGCGCCGCGACCTATTCGGCGGAAGATTCCGACGTCACGCTGCGCGTCCATCAGGCGCTGCATCCGCGCTTTGCCGCCGAGCCCGGCCTGTCCTACATCTATCACGCCATCGAAATGCCGGCCCGCCAGGTCATCTGGCGGATCGAACGCAACGGCATCCTGATCGACAGCGCCGTGCTGGCCCGGCAAAGCCACGAAATGGGCCAGAAGATCATGGCCCTCGAAGCGCAGGCCTTCGAGCTGGCCGGCCAGCCCTTCAACCTCGCCTCACCCAAGCAGCTGGCCGAGATCCTATTCGAGAAGCTCGGCCTGCCGGTCAAGAAGAAAACGCCATCAGGCGGCCCGTCGACCGACGAGGAAGTGCTCTCCGAACTGGCCCTCGATTACCCGCTGCCCAAGCTGCTGCTCGAGCACCGCAGCCTGTCCAAGCTCAAGGGCACCTACACCGACAAGCTGCCGCGCATGGTCAATCCGGCCACCGGCCGGGTCCATACGCACTTTGCCCAGGCCGCCGTGGTCACCGGTCGCCTCGCCTCGAGCGATCCCAACCTGCAGAACATTCCGGTACGCAGCGAGGAAGGCCGGAAAATCCGTACCGCCTTCATCGCCCCGGCCGGCAGCAGCATCGTCTCGGCCGACTATTCGCAGATCGAACTGCGCATCATGGCGCATCTCTCAGGCGATCCCGGCCTACTCGATGCCTTCGCCCATGGCGAGGACGTGCACCGGGCGACGGCCGGCGAAATTTTCGGCGTCACGCCGCTCGAAGTCGGTCCCGACCAGCGCCGCGTCGCCAAGAGCATCAACTTCGGCCTGATCTACGGCATGAGCGCCTTCGGTCTGGCCCGCCAGCTCGGCCTGGAACGCAGTGCGGCGCAAATCTACATCGACCGCTATTTCGCCCGCTACACGGGGGTCGCCCAGTACATGGAAGAAGCGCGCGAAACCGCTCGCCAGAAGGGCTACGTCGAAACCGCCTTCGGCCGCCGGCTGTGGTTCCCCGATATCCGCTCGAGCAACGGCAATCGCCGCCAGGGCGCCGAACGCGCCGCCATCAACGCGCCAATGCAGGGTACCGCCGCCGACCTGATCAAGCTGGCGATGATCGCCGTCCAGAACTGGCTGGAAAGATCAGGCCTGAAATCGCGCCTGGTGCTGCAGGTGCACGACGAACTGGTCCTCGAAGTGCCGGATGACGAACTAGTCGAAATCCGCACTCACCTGCCCCGGCTGATGGGACAGGTGGCCGAACTGAAGGTGCCGCTGGTCGTCGAACTGGGCGTCGGACCGAACTGGGAGGCGGCGCACTAGCGCCGCGACAGCAGCCGGCCAAAGGCGTCGACGGCTTCGTCGACGCTGATGTCGGCGACATCGCGCGACGGCTTTTGCAATAGTTCGTAGGGCACACCCCACGGGTGCCAGCGTTCGACTGAAGAATTGCCGAAAAAGCAGACCAACGGTTTGCCGAGGCCGGCCGCGACGTGCATCGCCCCGCCATCGGAAAGCACCGCCGCATCGCACAGCGACAGGCCGGCAATCAATTCGGAGAGATGCTCAGTCCGCATCGGTGCGACCGGCAGGTCGGACAACGCCGCCAGCAGGCGAGCGGCCTTGCCGTCATCGCCGGGATGGAAGGGATTGTTCTCGTCGCCCGGCGACCAGAAGACTAGGAAACGCGCGGCATGTGCCGCGTGTAGCCGATGCGCCAGTTCGCTGAAGCGTTCTACCGGCCAGCGCTGTTTTTCCTTGCGGGCACTGATGTGCAGTGCCACCAGAGGGCCTTGTGAGTCGCAAACTCGAGCGGGTAAGGCAGCAAGCAGCTCTGACACCCGCAGTTGATCAGCAACAACGCTCAGCCGAGGAATCGGACTTGAGATCCCGAGCGGTTCCAGAAGTCGATAAATATCCTCAGTTTCATGTAAGTTGCCGCCATCGCCATGCGGAACCGCGAAATCGATCTTTTCGCCGTTTGCACCATCATTGACGAACCCGACAATATGCTTGGGTGCCACCCATCGAGCCAGACCCAACGCCCTTTTTGCGAAACCGCTATTTGGCAGGATGACGTAGTCAAAACGTTTTCGGCGTAGCTGCCACAATA
The DNA here is from genome assembly GCF_050368855.1 of Azonexus sp. IMCC34842. Taxonomy (GTDB): domain Bacteria; phylum Pseudomonadota; class Gammaproteobacteria; order Burkholderiales; family Rhodocyclaceae; genus Azonexus; species Azonexus denitrificans_A. Next base: position 3,772,467 of record NZ_CP178449.1, read on the forward strand.
GCTTCAACCTTCGCAGATATACCGAAACGTGAGACTCGCTTTCCGCGTGCTTGCCCTTCGTATAAGCGAAGATCTCATCTAGATATGGGTTACCCGCCACCGTGGGGCAGTTGTAGCTATTAGCCAAAACCGCCAGATAGGCTTCCGGAAACTTGCGGCGCAAGGCTTCGAAAAGCGGGGTAGTAAGAATCAGATCACCGATGTTATCGCGACGAATAATCAAGATCGCGGGAGTTCCGTTATGCATATCTAATGGCCGTAAGATCAATCTCGTCACAGGGGCTATCGCCGTTGGCTACCAAGCCTAAAGAATCCAACAACGAAGGCGGCAGATTTTACCCAGTTTCGCACCCTCCGCCCGTGCCGCGGCATCCCATTGAGGGATAATTCGCCACCGAGTACGGGCTCCAATGTAAGGATTTTCGTTTTGAAGCAGCAAAGAGTCGATTCTAAGCAAAACATCGCGCTGGTTGCGCAACCCATTCAGCGTATCCCGCCAACCGGAGGCGCTGCGGTCGAATGGTGGACATGGCAGGTAGCACGCCACCTCGCCCGTTCCGAAAAATATGTGCCGCATATCATTTGCACAGGGGAAGACGATCCATCCCCCGAACATGAAATTCGGGAAGGCGTCCACTTCTACCGGATAAATTTATCGAGAACATATAAGCGCCTGTTCCAAAAATGGACCCGCCTTGATCCTTACGGCTATGCAGCGCGCGCTGCTCGTTATTGCCGGGAGATTGATGCCAAGATCGTCCACACGCAGAACTCCCCGGAACTTCACCGGCAAATGGTCCAACGGCTTTCTGGCCGTAAAACAATCCTGCATATGCATAACGAAAAACAGCCGAAAGGCAATTTCCATGCAGACTTGTTACTCACTGTTTCCAACTACCTAGCTCAGTGGTACGAAGAACGACTTCCCGATGCCAAAATTCAGATCATAACCAATGGTATCGACAAAGACATTTACCATCAAACAACAACCCCGCCGGAATGGAAAAAGCGGCTTTCCGCATCAAAGAAAGTCATATTGTATGCCGGTAGAATTTCTCGTGAAAAAGGCGTTCACCTTTTAGCGGAGGCCTTTGCTCTCTTGGTACCGCGGCATCCGGAACTGCAGTTGGTCGTCATCGGAGAAAGAAGCTTTGGCACACATGATCGCGCAAAATATGCAGACCGCCTTGAGGAGTTTCTCAAGCCTTTCTCCAATCAGGTCGACCTGATTGGTTCGGTCCACCCAGAGGAAATGTATCGGCATTACCAAGCAGGAGATCTGCTGGTCGTGCCTTCCATTTCTGAAACGTTCGGCATGGTATGCCTTGAAGGCATGGCCGCCGGAATTCCTGTTTTGGCTGCGCCCAACGGGGGACTGCCCGAATTTGTCCAGCCCGGGAATACAGGATTTCTAATCGGCGAATACGGAAATGCGCCATCTCTCGCAGCCCAAATAGAAAACATCCTGGAGATGCCTGACAAGATGCGGGACATCGCTGCGGCCGGACAGATTTATGCCCGAGAGAATCATGACTGGAGTTTTGTTTCCGCCAACCTTTCCGAGATTTATGACCAACTCCTTCGCAACGACGTCGCGTGAACCGAAATGCATCGCCTATCTTCACGGCATAAGCGAGGCACTTCTCTATTGTTGGTTGACAGGGCTAGTACTACCTCACGCAAATGCTCTCTATAACCTTGGCTTATTTGGAGCACCGCTAGTTGGACTCGCATATGTTTTGTTAAGCAGAGGCACAGCATTAACTTGGCCCCCTAAAGCGCTGACCTTCGGGTTCTGCGTCTTCTCGGCCTGGAACCTTCTAAGTTGCACGTGGGCACCGCTGCCCAAGCAAGCCGTCGCTCAATGGTGGGGCAATCCCGGTATAGCTGTGATGACTGGCTGCATTTACGCGGTCATTTTTCAGGATCGTGGCAGCCAAAAAAGATTCTGGCAATTTATCGTACCACTCAGTGCTGTGCTCGCTTGCATGTATATTGCCGAATGGATTTCCGTATCAAAGGCGGTGGGCGCACTAATCCCGCCCTATCCAAGTATGAGATCCTGGGGGGACCGCCTTATTCTTTGCTTTCCCTTCCTGATGTTTTCTGGCGAGCTAGCTGACAAGAGAATCATCAAGTCGGTTATTAAGTCCTTGGTCCTGATTTTTGCCTGCCTGATGATCGTTACCGGCGCCCGGGGAGTCTGGCTGGCACTGATTTTTTGCATTGTTTCCTGGGCAATACTGACTAAGAAGGGCAAGCAATTAGCGGTCGTTGCAGGCAGCTTATGTCTGATCTTCGGTCTATCGCTTTTAATTCCGGAAAATCCGCTTAAAGAGCGATTATCCAATATCACCTATATGTCTGACCGACTGAACTACACGTGGGGTCCGGCCCTTCAATTCTGGGAGCAATCACCCTTTGCTGGAATTGGCTTCGGCAGCGATGCCTTCCAAGACAAAGCTAATGAATTAGCCAAAAACAATGCTGACTGGCTAACGGAAATTGACAAAGGGGGTCAAGATTACTATGTTCATCTCGGCCCTCATAGTAATTATCTTGAAGCATTGGCGGGCGGTGGCGTAATCGGATTGTTCTTGCTGCTATATTTCTACAGTCAAGTTATCAGGAACACTTTCTTGTCCCCCCGACCAATCAACCTCTTGCTCGCTGCAACAGGATCGGGGATTTTCGTGAAATACATGATTCACGGCACTGTCGAGTCGATCAACTGGAAGGCCCTCGGCATTTTGATTGGTTTGATGCTGGCGGCCCTGGCGTCAAACCCTCGGAGCAAGAACAAAGAAAAGCAAGTTGAGGCGGTATGAACTTTGGGCGTAACCGGCCCAATTCATCGTAATCTGCTTTTCAGCCGAGACCGGCAATAAGCTCAATCAGCTCTTTTCCGCGATTTTGCCAAGTGAATTTACGCACCCTGTTACGCGAAAGTTCGCCGAGGCGAGCCCCTCCATCCGGCCGCTCACACACTTGCCGGATCGCCTGTGCCAATGATGCGGGAGTATTTGCTGCCGCCCAGCCCGCCCCATCGCTCCCCAGCAATTCGCGTATTGCCGGAAGGTCGGTGGCGACCACGGCGCAACCTGCCGCCATGTACTCGAACAATTTGAGCGGCGAGGTAAATGCACTATCCGTATCGGCACGATTCGGCAAAATTGCGACACAGGCTTTAGCCAACAACGATTGCACTTCGTGCTGGGGAAGGTGCCCGAGGAAAGAAATCCTCCCATCGGGGTAGCCTGGGCGCATCTTCAGGCGCTCTATCTGCTCCCGACTGCCTCCAATTACCGTCAGATGATATTCCGGCAGGAGATCCATCGCATCGACAAGATCGTCCACACCTTTCCAACCAAACAGACTGCCGGCGTATATCAGATGCCAGCGGCTTTCCGACCAAGGCTTTGGCGGCAAGGCATCCGGGTAATCCACTCCATTTGGCAACACCCATATCGGTTTGCTCAAGCCAAAGGTTTCTCTCAACCCATCAGCCGACCCTCTGGAATTCGCGACTATCAGAGCTGCCTTTTCCAGAACCATATTTTCCAGGGAATGCAGCCGGGCACGTTGAGTCGGTTTGGCCGTATGGGCAAATACCTCATGTGCTTCGTAAAGGAAAGGGATGCGGGGAAAGGCTCCCGCGAACTGAGCCGCCGCCTTGATGTGGCGGAAAAACACAATCGACGGTAACCGCTCTGTTTTTTCCTGCCGCCTTAGCCAGCGGGAAAGACGCCACATGAACAAGCGGTTCGATTTGATGCGGGTCACCCACAACTGGCGCGACAATGGCAACAAAGTCACATTTTCCGGTACTTCGTGCCCAATCGGTGTAAAGGGATGACCGCCTTCGCTGGGCACGTACGCCAAGGTAATTTGCACACCCTGCAAGGCAAGTGCCCGGACAAAATGTGCAACCTGCAAACCACGCGCCCTCGGCAAGGGTAGTGGCTCCGGAAAAACGTAAAGCATGCGGAGCCCTGCCATGGCTTTTGTCTCGCCTCCGCGCTCCTTCACAGCAGCCTTCCTGCTAACAGGCTGCGTCATCTCTGCAAATTGCCCAGCAGGCGCTCGGCTGACTGGCGCCAAGTAAATCTTTGCTCAATTCGCTGCCTGGCATTTCGCCCCAGACTCATACGTAATTCGGCATCTGTTGCCAGCCGGGCCATCGCCCCGGCCAGCGCCCGGCAGTCGGCCACCGGGACAAGCAAGCCGGAAACTTCCTCGTTACCGATTACTTCGGGAATGCCGCCGATATAGCTACCGATCACCGGCAGGCCGCAAGCCATTGCTTCGGCAATCGTAATGCCAAAAGCTTCATCGGCAATGCTCGGGAACACCCCGGCATCCGCCAGCGCGTACCAGGCAGGTAGTTCCTTGTGCGGCACCGCGCCCTGGAATACGACCCGCTCCGCGACACCAAGTTGCTCAGCCAATCTTGCCAATCCCGGCTTGGCATCGCCTTCACCGATAATCAGAAGACGAACCGCCAAGTCTCTTAAAACGGGTTCGGCCAGCGCCCTGACCGCGATTTCCATGCCTTTCCAACCAACGACGCGGCCGGCAAAAGCAAATAATATCTCGTTATCGCCGCTCACCAGTTGCCGCCGGTGCTCGGCATTACGCAGCCCCGGTTGAAATTGCTCTACATCGACACCGTTATAGATCACACCGGGAAAGCGTTTGAAATGAGCAGAAATTTGCCATGCATTGAAATGGCTACAGGCAACAAAAGCATCAACGCCTTTGGCCAGCCAACGATCGCCGCGAAAGAAGTCAGTACCTCCACTCATGAAGGCAAAACGCGTCTTGCTGCCTTTTGGCATAAGCCACGGCCAAACAAAATCGAAGGGCTTGGTCAGGATGACCCAATCGTTGTTCGCTGCCGCAACCTCATGACGGGCATGCCGGGCAAAACTCAGACGCTCGGCCAACTTGCGGAAACGAACACCCAAATTTAGAAAACGCTTGCGTGGCGTAAACGGGAAGGTTCGGACGGTAATAGCCCGCCCGCCAAAATCCGGAACTGCATTTCCGCTCCCGCCGTAAACGGTGACCTCGTGCCCCATGTCGGCCAGCGCCATGGCGAGTTGCCAAACCGCAGTTTGGATGCCTCCGACAAAAACCGTTGTCGTTACATCAATGAATGCAATTTTCATTTCTTGTCCAAATAGGCGCATGCCGCGGAAAAAATCGTATCCACGGAAATCTCCGCCATACAGGCATCGCGACTAATCTGCACAGCTGGATGTTCGACAACGGTCAACGCCGGATGCGCCTGCGGCGCCAGGAAACGCCCAGGGTGGAAGCAGTGGTACATCGCCACCATCGGCACATCCAGCGCTCCAGCCAAATGAGTTGGTCCGGTATCGACCCCCACATACAGAGCCAATTGCGCGATCAGCGCGGCGTTCTGGCGCATCGAGAAACTGCCGGCCAAACTGTTCACCCGTTCACCCAAGGCATGGGCAAGCTGAATTGCCAAACCCTGACTTTCCGGCCCTCCCAGCAGCACAATCTGAATGTCCGGATAACGTACCAACAAGCGTTGAGCCAATTCAGTGAAATGGCCCACTGGCCAATCTCGGTAAGCTTTGGTCGGAAAACTCTGCAACTGAAAACCAACCAGGCGTCGATTTTTCCAGCCGCGCTGCTCAATAAAATCAAGCGCCTCCGCCTGCTCGCGAGCACTACTGACATAACACAGGTGCAGACTCCGGGCTACGACCCCCAAAGGCCCAAGCAGCAAGGCTCGTTCCGCCGCAGCCAGCATCGGCTGCTCCGGACGAGCTACAGAGATGGTCAGCGCTGCATCGTAAGCCGGTTTATTGCGTCCCGCGAACCCGATCACTTGCCGCGCCACACGCCGGGCGAACCGGGCCAACGTGGGCTCCTCACCGTAAATCAAAGCCGCGTCAAACGGCCTCCCCGGCCGCCAACCGAGCCAACGAGCACGATGCTTGGTGATCCCGGCCAGGTGATCAATGCAATCCAGATGGCGCAGCACCTCGACGCGCCCCGGGTGGGCCATGACGGTTAGGTGCGAATTCGGCCATCGCTCTTTCAATGCCGCAACCGTCGGTGTAATCAACAGCGTGTCGCCGAAACGTGCGACGCAGATCACCAGCAAACGTGGGTTATCGCGGGAAATCAGCGAATGGGCCATATCAGCGATTCTTGACGGCAAGGTACAAGGCCGACAGCAAGGGGTGTCCGTAAATCCCCATACGGCGGCCAAACCAGTGCCCCCCTTTATCCTTGGCCACAATGCGTGGCAGGCGGGCTGGCTCACAGCCGGAACGCACGACACCATGCTCCGTGGTGTACAGGTGAGTGAATCCGGTAGCCAAGGCAACTTGCCGGTACCGATCATCGAAATACCCCTGCGGCCAGCACAGGTGCGACGTCGCCTCACCCAGACGCGACGCCAGCGAGGCGCGCGAAGCATTCAGATCGTCCGTCAGTGCCGCATCCCGCGCCGACGGGTCAGCGATAATACGGTCCCAGCGCGTGTGCGTATGCGTATGCGAATGGAAATCGACGGTACCGGCGGCAAGCATCATCTCTACTTCCGACCAACGCAGGAAGGCATCGTCGAACCGCCCCGCACCGGCATCGGTCATGGCTTTTTTGTGGTTCGGCACCGCCGGCACGCCGGCTTGGCCAACATGTGGCCGCACCGGTCCGTTGCCGACCCAACCGGTAATCAGGAAAACTGTTGCTCGCAGACCAAACTCCTGCAGCACTGGATGGGCGTACACCCAATTGTCAAGGTAACCGTCATCGAAGGTGATCAGCACACTCTTCTTCGGCAACACGCCACTAGCCAGCGATTCCGCGAATGCTGCCGTAGACAGCGTGCGCCAGCCATTCTTCGCCAGCCATTCCATCTGCGCACGAAAGTTCTCCGGCGAGCAGGTAACCAACCCGGGTTGAGGGCTGACATGGTGGTACATCAACACGGGCAAAGGCTGCCCGAGCATTAGCGCCTCTCCAGCAAGCGTTTATACAATTGCTCCATCCCTTGCGCCATAACTTCGCGGGAGAACACCCGACGCACAAACTCTGCAGCATTTCTGCCCATGCTCTCGCGGTAGACCGGATCAGCCAACAAGCGGCAAATCGCCTCGGCAACCGCCGCACCATCCTGCAGCGGGACGAGCAATCCGGTCCGCCCATCCTGGACCACCTCCGGAACGCCATCCACATCGGTCGCGACAACGGGCAAGCCCATCGCGCCAGCCTCGATGAATGCTGTCCCCAAAGCTTCCTGATGCGTGGGCAGGACGAAGACATCAAGCGAAGCCAGGATATTGGTTACATCGCGACGCAAGCCCAGCATATGCACGCGATCGCCAAGGCCTTCGACGGCAATACGCCTGGTCAGATTTGCCGTCTGCGGCCCATCCCCGGCAAAGACAAAGTGTGCAGTTGGAAAACGCTGCAGCACGGCGGGAACAGCATCGAGAATTTCGTTATGCCCTTTCTTGACACGCAGGATGGCCACCGTACCGACCAACAGCGTATCGGCCGACACCCCCAACTCCTCGCGCAGGTGACCGGCCATGCTGGCCCGATCATAACGGGCGAAATCGACGCCGGTCGGGACTGTTGTAATACGCTCTCGCGGCACGCCGGACGCAACCAAAAAATTCTCGACAAACTTGCTGACCGTCACCACGTGATCCGGCAGCACACTGTAGGTGAATTTGGAGGTGATGGGCAGCGCCAAATGGCGGGTCCGGACGATGCGTGGCCGCCTGAATAGCGTGTGCGCCGCCATACCAGCCAGTTGCGTATCGCGACCACTGTGCGTATTGACGATATCGGCCCCGAACCGCTTGATGACACCGCGCAAGCGCAGGATATTTGGCAAATCGATGGCGCCGCGCATGTCGACGGCGAAGGTCGGAAAGCCCAGTTCCTTCGCCCGCTCGAGAATGCGAGCCCCAGGCCGGCTGAGCACGGCCAGTTCATGCCCCCGGTCGCGCATGCTGACCAGTTCGTTGATCGTGCGGTTTTCCTGGCCACCCCAGCCCGTCGAGGACTCCGTGTGCAGGATGCGCATTACGCCGCGCCCTCTTCCGCCTTTTGCATCCGGTAGAGTCGGGCGTACAGGCCGTCGTGGGCCAGCAGTTCGGCGTGCGAACCTTCCTCCTGCTTCTGGCCGTGGGCCAGCGCGACGATGCGGTCGGCCCGTTCGATGGTGGACAGCCGGTGGGCGATGACCAGCGTGCTGCGGCCGCGCATCAGCTCGTCGAGCGCCGCCTGGACATGGCGTTCCGACTCGGTGTCGAGGGCCGAGGTGGCTTCGTCGAGAATCAGGATCGGCGCGTCCTTCAGGATGGCGCGGGCGATGGCCAGGCGCTGGCGCTGACCGCCGGACAGCTTGACGCCGTTTTCGCCGATCATCGTGTCGAGGCCTTCCGGCAGCGTATCGATGAATTCCAGCGCGTGCGCGGCCTTGGCGGCGGCGCGGATTTCTTCCAGCGTCGCATCGCGCTTGCCGCCATAGGCGATATTCGCGGCGATGGTGTCGTTGAACAGCACGACATCCTGGCTGACCAGCGCGATGTTGTCGCGCAGGCTGTTCAGACGGATGTTGGGCAGGGCATGACCATCGACGCGGATTTCACCGCCTTCGATGGCATAGAAACGCGGCAGCAGATTGGCCGCCGTCGTCTTGCCGCTACCCGAAGGGCCAACCAACGCGACACACTCGCCGGGGCGAATGGTCAGGGACAGCGCATCCAGGGCGGGGCGCTCGGCACCAGGGTAAGTAAACAAAACCTTGTCGAACTCGACCAAACCCCTTGCCCGCCCCAACTCTTCCTTACCTTCATCCGCCTCAGAGGCCTCATCAATCAACGAGAAAACGCTCTCAGCCGAAGCCAGGCCACGCTGAATCGGGGCATTGACGTCGGTGATCCGGCGCAGCGGCGGCAGGATCATCAGCATCGCGGTGATGAAGGAAACGAAACTGCCGACCGTCGTCTGCTCGGTATTGGCCTGCTTCAAGGCGACGCCCATGATGATGGCAACACCAGCAGCGGCGAAGAATTGCACGATCGGACTTTGTGCCGCCACCGCCATCGTGGCCCGCATTGCCAGACGACGCTGTTCACGTACCGACTTGTAAAAACGGTCTTCCTCGTAGGTCTGACCGCCGAAAATCTTGACCACCTTGTGGCCCTCGATCGCCTCCTGCAAGACCTGCGTAATCCGCCCCATCGATTCCTGCTGCCCCTTGGCGACTGCGCGCAAGCGCTTGCTGAAGGTACGGACGACATAGGCAATGAAGGGAACGACGGAGAGCGTGATCAGCGTCAGTTGCCAGTTCAGGTAGAGCAGCCAGGCCATCAGACCGACAATGGCCAGCGAATCCTTGATCAGCGAAGTCAGTGCATTGGTCGCCGCACCGGCTACACCGGTCACGTCATAGGCGATGCGCGACATCAGCCGACCGGACAGGTTGTCGCTGTAATAGCGGGTCGGCAAGCGGACCATGCGGGCGAACATCGCCTGGCGCAATTCGGTCACCACATTGTTCGAAACCCAGCTCATCGCATATTCGCCGATGAAGCCGAACACCGCGCGAGCGAGGAAGATGCCCATGATGGCCAGCGGATAGATCAGCCAGTCCCATTCTCCGGCCGACTGCGAAAAGCCGTCATCCAGCAGCTTTTTCATCATCGCCGGAAACACCGGCTCGGCCAGTGCCGACAGGCCCATTGCCGCGAGACCCGCAGCAAAAACTTTCCAGTACGGGCGAACATAGGTCAGCAGCCGGAGGTAGAGCTCACGGCTGGTCATGTCATTCGACATGCAAATCCTTGAAGCTAAAAGTGAAGGGCAGGATTATACCTGCGCAAGAACGCCCTAGCCGAGCGAACGGTAGAGCGCCAGCAGCCGGTCGGCCATCGCCGGCAGGGTGAGCGGTTCGGCAACCGCCCGGGCCGCCGCCCGGACCGTCGGATCGCCGGCCAGCGCGGCGAGATCGTCGAGGCGGTCGGCCAGTTCGGCGCTATCGACGGCATCGACCACCCAGCCATTTTTGCCCGGCCGTACCCACTCCTGCGCGCCGCAGGTCGTCGAGGTGACGATCGGCAAGCCGCAGGCCAGCGCCTCCAGCGCGGCATTCGGACAGGGGTCGTAGAGGGTCGGCAGGACGAAACCGTCGGCCGCGCCATACCAGGGCCGGACATCCTTCAGCGGGCCGGTAAAGTGAACGCGGCCGGCCAGCCCGAGCCGGGCGGCCAGGGCCTGCATCGCCGCCAGCTTGCGGTCGGCGCCGACGATGACCAGGCGCGTCTCGACCCGGCGCATCCTGGCCGCCGCCCGCAGCAGCTGCGGCACGCCCTTGCGCTCGAAACCGCTGCCGACGAAAAGCAGCACCGGTGCCCGCCGGGCAATGCCGGCCTGCGCCCGCATCGTCTGACGAAATTCGTCGGCCAGCCCGGGATGGAAAACCGTCGTATCGACGCCGTTGTAGATGACCGGCAACTTGCTGCGGTCGACGGCGTAATAGCGCTCAATCTCATCGGCCACCATCTGCGAATTGCAGATCACCGTGCGCAGGGCCGGGTCGGCGAACATCGCCCGCTCGGCGGCCAGCACGTAGCGATGGTAGGCGGACCAGCGCTGGCTCAGCCGCTGCAGCGGCGTCAGCACGCGGGCCCGGTGATCTAGCCAGGCGGCATGCACGCCGTCACCGGCGCGAAAGATCATGCAGCCGGGAATCCGTTCGTGCGACTGGGTGATGTCGAAGCCGCCCTGCGCCATTTCCCGCCGGGCGCAGTTGGCGAAACTCCGGTCACGCGCCGCCCGACCGCCGAACAGCCGGGAATAGGACGGATCGCAGGTGATCTGCCGGAAACCTTCACGCGGCGCACCGTCCCAGCTGCGCGTGATGAGCGTCACCTCGGCCCCCTCGCCGGCCAGTGCGCCGAGCGCCCGCTCGACGAAGCGCTCCGCCCCGCCGTAGGGGTTGTAGCGCTGACGGACGATGGCGATCTTCACCGGGCGAGCAGTTCGTGGGCGGCGTCCAGCACGGCATCGACGCTTAGCGAAGTCAGGCAGTCGCTGACCTTGCCGCCGCCGCAGCCGTCGATACCGCACGGCCGACAGGGATGCTGCTGGCTGCTGATGACGCGAAACGGCACGCCCCACGGCCCCCACTGCTTGTCGCCGGACGGCCCGAACAAGGCGACGGTCGGCGTGCCGACTGCCGCAGCAATATGCATCGGCGCCGAATCGACGCCGATGAATAGTTTTGCCGCTTGGGTCAGCGCCGCCAGTTCCTTCAGCGACAGCTGGCCGGAAAGCGCCAAGGCCGGCTGACTGAGCCGGGCCTGGATCGCTTCCAGCATCGCCTGCTCGTCCTTGCTCGGCGCCGCGGTCAGCAGCACGGCGTGGCCCTCGGCCTGCAAGCGCCCGACCAGCGCCGCCATGTGCTCGACCGGCCAGCACTTGAAGAACCAGCGCGAGGCCGGATGGACATGGATGAAATCGCCGCCGGCCAAACCAAAGCCGTGCAGATGCGCCGCCACGCTGGCCTCGGCGGCCGCCCCCGGGACCAGCGTCAGGCGCCGTTCGTCCGCGCCGGGCTGGATGCCGAGCCGGCGCAGCGCATCGAGATTGGTCTCGGCCATGTGACGCAAGGCATTGCGCGGTGCCGTCTGGAGATGGGTGAAACTCTGCCGCCAGCGCTTGCTGCGCCCGCCGACCGCCGGCCCGACCGACCAGCGCGGCTTGAGCAGGCGGCACAGCCAGGCGCCGCGCCAGTGTTCGGTAAGGTGGATGATCAGATCGTAATGGCGCGCCTTCAAGCTGTTGAACAGCGCCAGTTCGGCCTTGAGCTGGCCGATGGCGCCGAGCTGCTTCCACTTGCGGTCGATGGTGTGCACGCTGGCAATGGCCGGATGGAAAGTCAGCATCTCGGCCGTATCGGCGTAAACCAGCGCATCGATCTCGACCTGCGGAACATGCGCCTTGAGTACCGAGAAGACCGGCGAACTGACCAGCACATCGCCGTGGTGACGCAACTTGATGACCAGCACCCGCTTGATCTCGGCGAGCGGCACGGCATCGCGCAAAGGATTGAAAGTTTCCATGGGCAGCATTTTACCGGGGGACTTCGACAGTCGTGCGCGATCCGTAAGCGAAAACCAGTTGCGGCCATTGCTCGGGCGGCAAACCCTGCCAATGCGCCAACAAGGTGCGGATCACCCCGGCATGGGTGACGATGACGGCTTCCGGCACGGCCAGCCCGGCCACGAAATCGAGCGCCCGGCGCTGCAACTGGCGGGGCGATTCGCCGCCCGGCGGGGCATAGCCAGCGACATCGGCCGCCCAGGCATCGAGTTCGGCGCGCGGAATATCGTCCCAGCGCCGGCCCTCCCAGCTGCCGAAATCCATTTCAAGCAGCCGCTCGTCAAAGCTCGGCTGGCTGCTCAACTGCTCCGCCAGCATCCGGCAGCGGCGCAACGGACTGCTCCACAGCGGCAAACCGGCCGGCAGTTCGCCAAGCAGGCTGCGAGCGACGGCCGCCGGATCTTCGGCCGGAATATCCAGCCGGCCATAGCAGATGCCCGGCTCGATCTGGGGTTTCGGGTGACGGATCAGGTGCAGGATCATGGTAAAAAACCAGGCTTCAGTTGATGAACCGCGACTTGATGCACGGTTGACCAAGATTATCTGTTTGACAATGCAAATAATCAGGGAATTTCGGATAGACGACACAATCGAATTGCCCATGGGCTCGCATCTGACATCCTTCATCCCCAATCGCGCCGAAACGCTCAAGGTGCTGCAGCTGATGGGCGCCCATCAGCCGATCCTGATGTTGCACGGCGCCGATGACGGCTTTGGCACGCGCTGGATTCTCGATGGGCAACAGGTGCAGCCGGTCATCGCCCGCTATTTGATGGACGAAGGCTTCATTGCCGAGGCCGGGCTGACCGAATTGGGGGCCAGAACGCTCGCGCTGACCCCCTCCGGGGCAAAATTCCGCGAAAACGGCTTCGTCTGGTGGGCCAGTCTTGATTTTTTCGAGCGGCTGAAAATCATCATTTTCGGCTGAGTCAATTCGGCCAGTGCGCCAGCAGACCAAGGTAGAAGGCAATCTCGCTGACCTGCTGCACTGCCCCGAGACAATCGCCGGTATAGCCGCCGAGCCAGCGCTTGAATTTGCCGGCCAGCCATACTGTGACCAGCGCGGCCAGGGCGCAGCCGGCGACGGCCTGGGGCCAGGGCAGCCAGACCAGCGCCGCCAGCACGAAGGCCAGCGCGACCAGCAACGCGCCGCCGGACAGGCGGTTGGCCAGCGGCTTGGCCTTCGACAATTGGTCGTCGCGGGCGTAGTCCATGCCGGCCAGCAGCAGCGTCGCGCAGAAGCGCGACAAGGCATGGCCGGCCAGCAGCGCGAGCGGCAGCAGTGCCGGATCGAGCGCGGCGAGCAGCGTGAATTTGCCGAGCAAGGCCAGCACCGTGGCCACCGCGCCGTAACTGCCGACCCGCGAGTCCTTCATGATGTCCAGAATGCGCTGCTTTTCCCAGCCACCACCCAGACCATCGACGGTATCCGACAGGCCGTCCTCGTGGAAGGCGCCGGTCGCGTAGATGGTTGCCGCCATGGCCAGCAGCACGGCGACCGGCGCCGGCCAGAACGCTGCCGCCGCGAGATAGACCAGCCCGCCGAGGCCGCCGATCAGCAGGCCGACGGCCGGAAAATAGCGGGCCGAGTGGTTCAGCGCCTCGCCCGAATGCCCGACCCAGGCGGGCACCGGCAGCCTCGTGAAGAAGCGGATGGCGCCGAAGAAATACGCGAGCTCGCGGCGCAGCATCACTCTTTATCCGAAACGCCGGCCGATTCGAAACTGGCCATTTCGCCAAGGAAATTGATCGCCGCCAGGACCAGCGGATAGGCCAGTGCCGCGCCGGTCCCTTCGCCCAGGCGCAAGCCCAGATCGAGCAAGGGTTCGGCAGCCAGCGCCTTCAGTTGGGCGGCATGACCGGCTTCGGCCGAGCGGTGGCAGAAGATGCAGTAGTCGGCGACCGCCGGCACCAGACGGGCCGCGACCAGCGCCGCCGAACCGACGATGAAGCCGTCGATCAGCATGACCATCTTGGCTTCGGCGGCGGCCAGCATGGCCCCCACCATCATGGCGATTTCGAAACCGCCGAACTCGGCCAGCACGGCCGCCGGCTGGTCGCCGCCGCCGGCCGCCCGGTAACGCCGCAGCGCCTGTTCAAGCAGGCCCTGCTTGCGCTGCAGGCCGGCATCGTCGAGCCCGGTGCCGCGCCCGACGCAGGCGGCCAGCGAGACGCCGGTCAGGCAATGGGTGATCAGCGAGGCGGCGGCCGTATTGCCGATGCCCATTTCGCCAAAACCGACCAGATTGCAACCGTTGGCCGCCAGATTGCGGATGAATTCCGCCCCCCGCTCGACGGCCACGGCGCATTGCGCGGCGGTCATCGCCGGTTCTTCGAGGTAATTGGCCGTGCCGGACGCCACCTTGGCGTTGATCAAGCCCGGCCGCTTGCCGAAATCATGCGCCACGCCGGCATCGATGATCGCCAGATGGAGGTCGTTCTGACGGGCGAAAACGTTGATCGCGGCCCCGCCGGCGAGAAAGTTCTCGACCATCTGCCAGGTGACGTCCTGCGGGTAAGCCGACACGCCGGCCTTGGCCGCGCCGTGGTCGCCGGCGAAGACCAGCATGTGCGGCTGGCCGAATTCCGGGTCGAGGCGCTGCTGGATCAGGCCGATCTGCTTGGCGACCGCTTCAAGCTGGCCGAGCGCGCCGAGCGGCTTGGTCTTCTGGTCGATCTTCTGCTGCAGCGCAGCGGCCAGCCCCTGGTCCGGGGCGGTGATGGTGAATTTTGAATGCATCCGATTCTTCCTGTTCAAAAAAACAAAAGGGCCTCGCGGCAACGTTTGCGAAAACGCCACCGCGAAGCCCTGTCCACAGGCTTCCAGCCCAAAATGATGCGATAGGTCTTCTGGCTTTCGGATCAGCCGGATCGTCGTACCTTCCCGCCGGGTCTGTTTCCCCATAGGCAGTGGCATTTCACGACATCCGTCCCCGATTACAGCGGCGGGCCCGCCACGGATTTGCACCGTGTTCCGTTTTATCGAATCGGGGCGAATTATCCGGCTTGCCGGGAAGCCACGCAATCACCTACAGTTCCGGCCATGAAAGAACTGATCCTTGGCGGCGCCCGTTCGGGCAAGAGCCTGCTGGCCGAGAAGCGGGCAGCGGAATGCGGACTGCACGTCGTTTATCTGGCGACGGCCGAAGCGCGCGACGGCGAAATGAACCGCCGCATCGCCCACCACCGCGAGCGCCGCCCGGCCGACTGGGGCTGCGCCGAAGAAACCCTGCACCTCGCCGCCCGCCTGCGCGAGCTGGCGGCGGCCGATCGCTGCATCCTGGTCGATTGCCTGACGCTGTGGCTGTCCAACCTGCTGTTCGCCGGTCAGGCCGCCGCCCAGGCCGAAGCCGGCGAGGCCATCGGCTGCCCGCTGCTCGATGCCGAAACGACGGCGCTGATCGAGCTGTTGCCGCGCTTGCCGGGGCGGATCATTGTCGTTTCCAACGAAGTCGGCTGGGGCATCGTGCCGATGCATCCGGTCTCCCGGCTGTTCGCCGACGAGCAGGGCCGGCTGAACCAGCGCGTCGCCACCGTCTGCGAGCGCGTAACGCTGGTCGCCGCCGGCCTGCCGCTCAGCCTGAAGCCGGCCGCTAACTGACGCAGCGGCTAGCCCGCTGTGCTAACCTGAATTTCAATCTGGCCTATTCAGGAGAACGCCATGCCGCTCCACACCCGCCTGACCGCGCTGTGCACACTGATCGAAAAGAGCGCCGGACTGCCGGTGCGTATTGGCCGGCCGGACGAGGCTGGCGGACTCTATGTCTGGCCCTGGCGCCTGGAAGAGGATGCGCGTGTCCGCAGCACGCCGCTGCCGCGCCTGCTCGGCGACACCCCGCTGGCCCGCGTCCCGGCCCCGGCGATTCACTTCCTCGTGCTATCCAGCACCAGCCTCGAAGCCGAGGTGTTTCTGGCCCTCGAAAGTTCGCGCGCCGCCCTGCTCGAAACGCCGGTCTTCGAAGCCGGCAACGGGCGCGTCAGCGTCGCCCCGGATACCCTGAGCGCCAACGAACTGACCGATTTGTTCACGGCCGCCGACATTCCGATGCGGCTTTGCCTGGCCTACACGCTGCGTACGTCGGCCTGAGTCTGCGCCGGCCCGGCCGGCAGGTAGGGCGCCAGTTTTCCCCAGTCGAGCGCCGCCTCGACCGAATCGGCCAGACGGTCGAGATCGGCTTCGCGGCGGGCCGCGAAATCGACCTGTTCGCTCTCCGTCATGCCGGCCCAGGCCAGCAGCGCGGTGAGGGCATCGGGGTGGTCGAATACACCATGGCAGTAGGTGGCGAATATCTGGTTGTCGGCCGAAATGGCGCCGTCGCTACGGCCATCGGCCAACTGCACGGCGCCCTGCGCCAGCCCGGCGCCCCCCGTCACGCCGAGGTGGATTTCATAACCGGTCATCGTCGGCCGGCCCGGCAGCGCCAAGTGACCGCTCACATTACGTAGCTGCTTCTCCGTTTCCAGCGTCGTTTCGACGTCGAGCACAGCCAGCCCCTGCGTGCTGCCGGCCAGACCTTCCAGTCCCAGCGGATCGTCGATCATCCGGCCGAGCATCTGGTAGCCGCCGCACAGGCCGACTACCTTGCCGCCGTAGCGCAGATGTTTCTGGATCGCCGTCGCCCAACCCTGTTCGCGTAGCCAGCCGAGATCGGCCCGCACCGCCTTCGACCCGGGCAAGACGATCAGGTCGGCGGCCGGCGGCGTTTCGCCCGGCCCGATCCAGCGAAAATCGACTTCCGGATGCAGCCGCAGCGGGTCGAGATCGTTGTGGTTGGAAACGCGCGGATAGGCCGGCGCCACTACTTTCAGTTTGGCCGTCTTTTTACCCGCCACCGCGGCCGTCGCGATGGCATCCTCGGCATCGAGCATTAGCCCGTGCAGATAGGGCAAGACGCCGAGCACCGGTTTGCCGGTCCGCTCTTCCAGCCAAGTCAGGCCGGATTCGAGCAGGCCGATGTCGCCGCGAAAGCGGTTGATGACGAAGCCCTTGACCCGGTTCTGCTCGGATGGCGAGAGCAGATCGAGCGTGCCGACCAGATGGGCGAACACGCCGCCACGGTCGATGTCGGCGATCAGGATCACCGGGCAGTCGACGGCCTCGGCAAAGCCCATGTTGGCGATGTCGCGGTCGCGCAGATTGATTTCAGCCGGCGAACCGGCCCCTTCGACGACCACGCACTCGTAGGCCGCGGTCAGCCGCCCCCAGGACTCAAGCACCGCCCCCATCGCCCGCGGCTTGTAGGCGTGATAAGCCTTGGCATCGAGATCGGTGGCGACCTGGCCGTGAATGATGACCTGCGCCTTCTTGTCGGTGGTCGGCTTCAACAGCACCGGGTTGAAGTCGGTATGCGGCGCCAGCCCGGCGGCCAGCGCCTGCAATGCCTGGGCCCGGCCGATCTCGCCGCCATCCACCGTCACCGCCGAATTGAGCGCCATGTTCTGCGGCTTGAACGGCGCGACGCGCACGCCACGGCGTTTCAGAATGCGGCACAAGGCGGCGACCAGGGTCGATTTACCGGCATCGGAGGTAGTGCCTTGGACCATCAGCGACAGGCAGGACATGGGGGAAAGCCTTGAACAAAAGGGCGAGGATAATCGCACTTGCCACTTGCCGCACGCTCGCTTAGCATCGCCCTCGCCCGATTTCGATCGGGGGAGTGTCTCCAGGTGCCGTTCCGCCCAGGTTGAACGGAGAATCGGGAAGGCGGTGCGAATCCGCCACGTGCCCAGCGCTGTATGGATGACGGGCGATGCACAAGCCACTGGCGCCAGCCGGGAAGGCGCATCGGCCGGCTGAGTCCAAGTCAGAAGACCGGCCGGGAGATCAGTTCAGGCTGCACGGCCAGGCAGCTGCCGTTTTTCCAGAAGGGGAATCCATGGAAAACCCATTCGCGCCAATGGCGCACGCATTTTCCGACGCCGACCGGGCGGCGGTGTATCACGCGATTTTCAGCCGGCGCGACGTGCGCGGCCAGTTCCTGCCCGATCCGGTCCCGGACGAGGTGCTCAGCCGCGTGCTGATGGCGGCCCACCATGCGCCGTCGGTTGGCTTCATGCAGCCGTGGAACTTTCTGCTGGTCCGTTCGCCCGAGGTCAAGCAGCGCGTCCATGATGTCTTTGCCGAGGCGAACGGCGAAGCGGCGCGGATGTTCCCGAACGAGAAACGCGAGATCTACAGCCGGCTCAAACTTCAGGGCATCGTCGAAGCGCCGCTCAACCTGTGCATCACCTGCGACCGCTCGCGCAGCGGCCCGGTCGTCCTCGGCCGCACCCACATGCCGACCATGGATCTCTACTCCAGCGTCTGCGCCGTGCAGAACCTCTGGCTGGCGGCCCGCGCCGAAGGGCTGGGCGTCGGCTGGGTCAGCATCTTTCACGAGAAGGCGCTGCAGGACGCACTCGGTATTCCACAGCACATCGTGCCGATCGCCTACCTGTGCATCGGCCAGGTCAGCCATTTCAAGGACAAGCCGGAGCTGGAACAGGCCGGCTGGCTGCCGCGCCTGCCGATCGATGAACTGCTCTATTTCGATCAGTGGGGTGCCACGGATGCCGGACAGAATGCGCCGCTGATCACGGCATTGCGCACCATGCAGAGCGAGATCCAGACACAAGGCATTTTCCCCGCATGAGCCTGAGCTTCGCAGCCTTCGCCATGCCGCTGGCGGCCGTCGCCGCCGTCGCGCTCGACCGCCTGTTTGGCGAGGTGCGGCGCTGGCATCCGCTGGTCGGCTTCGGCCATCTGGCGGCGGCCATCGAGCAGCGGCTGAACCGGCGGACGCGCTTCGCCGGCCTTCTCGCCTGGCTGCTCGCAGTCGGCCCCGGCGTCGCCCTGGCGGCCCTGCTCCGTCCGTTCGCCCCGTTCATCGTCGATGTCGTCCTGCTCTACTTCGCGCTTGGCGCCCGCAGCCTCGCCGAGCACGCCGAAGCCGTCGCCCGACCGCTGCGCGAAGGCCGGCTGGAGGAGGCCCGGCAGCGGGTAGGCTGGATTGTTTCCCGTGAAACATCGCAACTCGATGAGTCCGGCGTCGCCAAGGCCGGCGTCGAATCGGTGCTGGAAAACGGCAACGACGGCATCTTCGGCGCGCTGTTCTGGTTCGCCCTGCTCGGCGGCCCCGGCGCCCTGTTGTTCCGGCTGGCCAACACGCTCGATGCGATGTGGGGTTACCGCACCGAACGCTTTACGCATTTCGGCTGGGCCGCCGCCCGCCTCGATGACGGCCTCAACTGGCTGCCGGCCCGCCTGACCGCATTGACCTACGCCCTGCTCGGCCGGACGCGCAGCGCCCTGAATTGCTGGCGGACGCAAGCCCCGGGCTGGGACAGCCCGAATGCCGGCCCGGTGATGGCGGCCGGGGCCGGCAGCCTCGGCGTGCGGCTGGGCGGCGCCGCCATTTACCACGGCCAGGAAGAAATCCGGCCGCCGCTCGGCGACGGCCCGCCGCCAATGGCGGCCGACCTCGGTCGGGCGATTAGCCTGATCCGGCGCAGCGTGCTGCTCTGGCTAACGGTCTTTTTGATGATCGGATTCCTGCATGCTTGAACATGGTGGCCGTCTGCGCGAAGCCGCAGTCCACTACGCTATTCCGCTGGCCAACTGGCTCGACCTGTCCACCGGCATCAACCCGCAAGGCTGGCCGGTGCCGGCCTTGCCGGCCAGTTGCTGGCAGCGCCTGCCGGAAGCCGGTGACGGGCTGGAAGCGGCAGCCGCCGCCTATTACGGCAACGACCAGCTGCTGCCGGTGGCCGGCTCGCAAGCCGCCATCCAGCTCCTGCCGATGCTGCTGCCACGCGCCGTCGTCGCCTGTATCAGCCCGATCTATGCCGAACACCCGCAGGCCTGGAGCCGCGCCGGGCACCGCCTGCGCTTTCTGCAGAACGCCACTTTGCCGCGCGCCCTGGCCGCCGCGACGCCCTATGTGCTGCTGTGCAATCCGAACAACCCGACGGCCGACCGGCACCCGCGCGAACTGGTGGTGGATGCCGCGCAGCAGCTGAAAAAACGCGGCGGCTGGCTGGTCGTCGACGAGGCTTTCATCGACGCCACGCCGGAGGACAGCCTGACGCCGCTGGCCGGCACCGCCGAAGCGCCGAATCTGATCGTGCTGCGCTCGCCCGGCAAATTCTTCGGGCTAGCCGGGGCCCGCGTCGGCTTCCTGTTCACGGCGCCCGACCTGCTCAACCGGATGAACGATGCGATGGGTCCGTGGACCGTCGCCGGTCCGTCACGCGAGGCGGTGCGTCTGGCGCTCGCCGACAGTGCCTGGCAAAGCGCGATGCGGCCCCGTCTGGTGGCGGCTGGGCAACGCCTGCAGCAATTGCTGGCGCCGCTCGGCGAAGCAAAATCCGCCGCCCTGTTCGCCACGCTGAACACCCCGCATGCAGTGGAACTGCACGAAGCGCTGGCCAGCCAGGGCATTCTCGTTCGCCGCTACGAACAACAGCCGCTGCTCCGTTTCGGCCTGCCGGGCAGCGAAGCCGAATGGCAACGCCTGGCAGGCGCCCTCGACACCTGGAAACCCGCATGAAAAACCGTCCGCTTGTTCGTCACGTCGCGGCCTTCGCCGTCGCCTTCGCCCTGCTGCCGGTCGCCCGCGCCGATCTCGTCGTCAAGGACGACACCGGCCAGGAGGTCCGCCTCAAGGGGCCGGCCAAGCGCATCATCACCCTCGCCCCGCATGCCGCCGAAACCCTCTATGCCGCGGGGGCCGGCGACAAGCTGGTCGGCACCGTCGAGTACAGCGATTACCCGGCGGAAGCGAAGAAAGTGCCGCGGGTCGGCGGCTATTCGCGCGTCGACCTGGAAGCGGTGGCGGCACTCAAGCCGGACCTGGTCCTCGCCTGGGAAAGCGGCAACAACCTGACGCAGGTCGACAAGCTGAAGGCACTCGGCCTCACCGTCTATGTCTCGCAGCCCAACACCATGGCCAATATCGCCTATCAACTTGAGCAGATGGGCCGGCTGGCCGGCACCGAGGCTGGCGCCAAGCTCGCCGCCGAACGTTTCCGCAAACGACTTGAGGGACTGCGCGCGAGCTATGCCAACAAACCGAAAGTACGGGTTTTTTACCAGATCTGGAAAGCGCCGCTGATGACGGTCGGCGGGCCGCAAATCATCAGCGACGCGATCAAGCTGTGCGGCGGCGACAATGTCTTCGGCCACCTGGCGCACATGGCGCCGACGGTCAGCGTCGAGGCCGTGCTCGAAGCCGACCCGGAAGTCATCATCGCCACCGGCATGGGCGATGCCCGGCCGGAGTGGCTGCATGACTGGGACAAATGGACCCGGATGACCGCGGTCAAGCGCGGCAACCTTTTCCACATCAACCCCGACATCATGCAGCGCCACACGCCGCGCATCCTCGACGGCGCCGAGAAGCTGTGCGCCGACCTCGATGTCGCACGCAGCCGGCGGCCGGCCAAATGAGCCGCCTGCCGCAACGCATCGTCTGCCTGACCACCGAGACCGTCGAAGTCCTTTATGCCCTCGGCGAACAGGACCGCATCGCCGGCATTTCCGGCTATACCGTGCGGCCGCCGCAGGCGCGCAAGGAAAAGCCCAAGGTCTATGCCTTCACCACCGGCGACATCGACAAGATTCTCGCCGTGCAGCCCGACCTGGTGCTCACCTTCTCCGACCTCCAGGCCGACATCGCGCGCGACCTGATCAAGGCCGGCGTGCCGGTGTACGCCTTCAACATGCGCAGCGTCGAGGACATTCTCGGCATGGTCGAAACCTTGGGCCGCCTGGTCGGCGCCGAGGCCAGGGCAGCCGAGCTGGTCGGCGAGCTCGAAGCGCAGATCGACCAGACCCGCGCCATCGCCGCCGAACGCTTCGCCCGCACCGGGCACCGGCCGCGCGTCTATTTCGAGGAATGGGACGAGCCGAACATCACCGCCGTGCGCTGGGTCTCGGAAATGATCGCGATCGCCGGCGGCGAAAACATCTTCCCCGAGCGCGCCGCCCTGCCACTGGCCCGCGACCGCATCCTGGCCGACCCGCTGGAAGTCGTCGGCCGCGACCCGGAGATCATCATCGGCTCGTGGTGCGGCAAGCACTTCCGTCCTGAACATATTGCCGCCCGCCCCGGCTGGACGGACGTCAGCGCCGTGCGCAGCGGACGGATGCATGAAATCAAGTCGGCGATCATCCTGACGCCCGGGCCGGTCGCCATCAGCGAAGGCTTGCCGCAATTACTCGCTATTTTTGATCTGTGAAAAAGCCAGCGCCAGGCCGCCGCCTATAATCCACTGTCCACTTTCCGGAAACCGCTCATGAAACTTGCTGCCTCCATCCTCATGCTGACGCTGGCCGGCCTCAGCACCGCCAGCCTTGCCGCCGACGCCGGCAGCGCGGCGATCGCCGCCATCGGCCAGATCAACGGCATCGCCCTCGCCTGCCAGCAACCGGCGATCGTCAGCCGGGCGCGCAATGCCGTACAGACCAGCGCACCGAAAACCCGGGCCAACGGCGAAGCCTTCGAAGCGGCGACCAATGCCGCCTATCTCGAGCAAGGCAAGGGCGCCCCCTGCCCCGATGCCGCGACCCTGGCCGGCCGCCTCGGCGATGCCGAGAAACAGCTGCAGGATGCCTTCCCGACCAGCCGATGAGCCGCCTCCCCGCGCTTTTCCTGGCCCTCGCGCTGAGCGGCCCGCTAGCCGCCCAGACGGCGTCCTTGCCGGTGGCCGAGGAAAACGTCGGGATCAATCCGCGTTACCTGCTGCAGGACCCGAATGGTCGTTCGGTGACCAGCGAGGACTTCCGTGGCCGCTTTCAGCTGATCGCCTTTGGCTACACTTACTGTCCGGACATCTGCCCGACCACGCTGGTCGAAATGGCGGCCATCCTCAAGCAGCTTGGCGACCAGGCCGGCCGCCTGCAGGCGATCTTCATCACCGTCGACCCCGAGCGCGACAGCGCCCAGGTGCTGAAGACCTATACCGGTTTTTTCGACCCGCGCATCGTCGGCCTGACCGGCTCGCCGGCCTTGATTCGGCGTGCCGCCGACAATTTCAAGATCCGCTACGCCAAGGTTCGCGAACCCGGCGGCGACCCGGCGCATTACGCGGTCGACCACTCGGCTGGCATGTTCCTGCTCGGCCCGGATGGCAGCTTCATCGCCAAATTTGCCTTTGCCACCCCCGTTGACGAGTTATCCGCCCGAATCAGCGGCTATCTGGGCGCTCGCTAGGCGCTGAAAACAGCCATTGCCATGGCATAGCCCGGCAGCTATATTCGGGCGATGCTTCGCCTTCTGCTGCGCGCCTTCGTCGTATTCTCCGCCACGCTCTCCATTGCCTGGGCGGGAAGCATTACGCTGGCACTCAGCGACCACGGCGGCCCCTACGCCGAATTTGCCAGTGCGCTTGGCGAAGCCCTGCAAGGCGGCAGCTGGAAAATCACCACGAGCGGAAAACCGACCGCCGGCGATCCGCCAAGCGCGGCGCCCGACCTGATCGTCACGGCCGGCGGCGAGGCCCTGCGTCAGACGCTGGCGCGCGCCCCGAATGCGCCGATCATCGCCACGCTGCTGCCCCGCCAGACTTACGAAAAGATCCTGGCCGAGACCAACAAGGGGCGTAGCCGCAGCACGGCCATTTATCTCGATCAGCCGCCCGGCCGTCAGGCGGCTTTTTTGCGTCATCTGCTGCCCGGCCAGAAACGCATCGGCATGCTATTCAGCAGCGAAACCCGGGCGAGCGCCACGCAGTTCCGCCAGGCCTTCGCCAATGCCGGCCTGACCCTCGACAGCGAAGACAGCGATACCAGCAGCACCCTGCTACCAGCCCTCAACACCCTGCTGCCCCGGATCAACGCTTTGCTGGCCATCCCGGACGGGACGATCTTCAAGCGCGACAACATCAAGGCCATCCTGATCACATCCTACCGGCACCAGCGGCCGGTCATCGCCTTCTCGGCCGCCTTCGTCAATGCCGGGGCACTTGCCGCGCTCTACTCGACGCCCACCCAGATCGCCCGCCAGACGGCCGATATCGTTAACAGCCTCGGCCCAACGTTGCCGCCCCCGACGGCACCCAACTTCTTTGCCATTGCCATCAACCAGAACGTAGCCCAGGCCCTCGGCCTCTCCGTTCCCGACGAAGCCACCATCCGGCAAGCCATGCTCGCCGACCGGGAGTCTCGATGAATCGACTCACTCTACGCCACCGCCTGTTGCTGCTCACACTGCTTCCCAGCGCCGTGATCGCCATCGCCCTGGTCGCCTATTTCACCATCTCCGGCATTCACACCCTGGAAGGGGAGCTGCGCACCAAAGGCATGGCGACTGTTCGCTACCTGGCGCCGATCAGCGAATACGGCATCATTGCCGGGCAAATCGAGAGTTTGCACGGGCTGGCCCAGGCGACCGTCCAGGAACCCAGCGTCAAGGCGGCCATCATCGTCAACCAGAAGGGCCGGGCGATCGCCGTCAGCGGCCGCGTCTCGCTGGCCAGCGAGACCCTGCGCCAGGCGCTCGACGAGCCGACCCAGGTGGCCGAGACCGACCGCTGGGTGGCGTTCGGCGCCCCGGTCAGACGTTCGTTGAACGAGACCGATGCCTTGTTCGAACCGGCCGGCGCGGCCGACAAGAACACTCCGCCAGAAGTCATCGGCCACATCTTCGTCGAGTTCGACAAGAGCGAACTCGCCACCCGCCAGCGCGACCTGCTCAATCGCGGCCTGCTTATCGTGCTTTTCGGGCTGATGGTCCTCGCCATTCTTGCCGTGACGATGGCTGACAACCTCGCCAAACCAGTCATGCAGCTGGTGCACGCCGTGCGCGAAATGTCCTCCGGCCATCTGAACAGTCGCGTCCAGGTCACTTCGAGCGGCGAAATCGGCGTACTCGAGCAGGGCTTCAACGAAATGGCCACGCATATCCAGGAAGCGCATCAATCGATGCAGAGCCGCATCGAGGAAGCGACCGCCCAGCTTGCCTTCCAGGCCCGCCACGATGCCCTGACCGGCCTGCTCAACCGGCGCGAATTCGAGCACCGACTGGACAAGGCACTGACCAGCGTGCAGGCCGGCGGCGAGGAATGCAGCGTCCTGTTCATCGACCTCGACCGTTTCAAGCCGGTCAACGACACCTGCGGCCACCTGGCCGGCGACGAACTGCTGCGCCAGATATCGCAACTCTTCCAGGGCCGCCTGCGCGAAGAAGACACCCTGGCCCGGCTCGGCGGCGACGAATTCGGCATCATCCTGGCCAACTGCGGCGGGCCGCGCGCCCGCCAGGTGGCCGAGGATATCTGCGGCCTGGCCGCCGCCTATCGCTTTATCTGGCAAGACAAGGTCTTCGCCATCGGCGCCAGTATCGGACTGACGCCGCTCAGCCGTCGGGTCCGCAACATCACCGAAATTCTTGCCGCCGGCGATTCCGCCTGTTATCGCGCCAAGGAAACCGGCCGCAACCAGGTTTGTGAGCAGGAGCCGCTCAATACCGAAGAACGGCGCCATGAAACCAATGGCTGGTCGACCCGGATTGCCTGCGCGCTGGCCGACGATCGCCTGCACATCGAAGCCATGCCGCTACACGCACTGCAAAGCAATGCGCAGACCGGACACCTGGTCGAACTGACGGCCCGCCTGCACGAACCGGGACAACCGCCGGTGGCCCTGTCGGCCTTGATGGATGCCGCCGAGCGCTACGATCTGGCGCCGACCATCGACCTGCGTTTTGTCGAAACGGCAATCAACGCCCTGGCGCGCGCCCAGCGCCAGAACAAGTCACTGCACTGCCTGGTGCCGCTGTCCGGTGCCTCGCTCGGCCGCAGCGAGGTGGTCGACAGCATCGCCGCCAGCCTGGCCAGCCATAATCTTTCCGGCAACGGGCTATGCCTGATCTTCTCGGAAGACGTTTCAACACATCAGACCAGCCAGGCCATCGAATTTTCGCGGCAAGTCCGCGCCCTCGGCTGCCAG
This sequence comes from Azonexus sp. IMCC34842, assembly GCF_050368855.1. Taxonomy (GTDB): domain Bacteria; phylum Pseudomonadota; class Gammaproteobacteria; order Burkholderiales; family Rhodocyclaceae; genus Azonexus; species Azonexus denitrificans_A. The sequence goes on from NZ_CP178449.1 coordinate 3,798,559, forward strand.
ATCGGCCTCAATGACTTCGGTGGCGGTCTGTCATCGTTCAGCCACTTGCGCAGCATTTCCCCCGGCTACGTCAAGCTCAGCCGCAGCCTGACCCGCGATCTCGGCGGAAACCGCGCGTCGACCGCACTATTGCGCGCCATCCAGGAAATCACCGCCGACCAGGATATCTACTCGATCGCCGAAGGCATCGACGACATCTGGGCCATCAAGCAATTGAAAGACCTCGGCATCAGCTACGTCCAAGGCAGCGCCGTCGCCCCTTGCGAACCCTTTGAGGTCTGGCTGGAAGGCGCAGTCTTCCGCGCTATATAAGGATTAGAAATCGATACGCAACGACACCCAGTGAAGCTCCTTGGCGACCCGCGTCTCCCGCCTACCTTCCATATCATGGTTGGACATCTGGGCGGTGTAGGCTATTTCAGCCTTGGCCGAGCCAACATTGAAGGCCTTTGCCAGGCGCCAATCCACTCGCTCGTAAGGGCTGGTAAAGGAGTTGCGCAACCAGCGCATCCAGCCACTCTTGTAGTACATGACCGATGCCTCAAAATCGTAGGGAAGTTTCTGAATCAGCATCGCTGACTGCGAATGACGCGGCGCGGATTCGCTCGTCTGCCGCGGTATTTTCAAGGTATTGGACCCAGCGGTATCGGCAATTACCGACTCGTCCAGTAGATTCGCATAGGTTCGAATATAACCGGAATTGTAAAGAAACTGTGTGCGATCAAGCGGCTGCCAGCGTAACTGATACTCGTAACCCTGAATGACGACTTTCTCGAGGTTCAAGGCAGCATCTGCTCGGCCATAGGGATAAATCGGAAGTCGGTTCATTACATTCAGTGGGTCGCGATCATCCGCATGAACTGCATCCAACGGATAGGGGACGATCTGTATCCGGTTGGGAATTCTCTCGTGAAAAGCTCTGACATCGAGACTGGCCCGCTGGCTTTTCCATTCCCCAAGATAACCCAATTCCAGTGTGTCGACACGTTCAGCCTTCAAGCCTGGAACCGCAAGATAGGTACGATCGACCGGCGAGACGGCACCAATTGGCAATTTCCGGCTGTCTCCATAAGCTTCGAACAAGCTTGGCGTTCGGTGAGCCCGTGAAGCAATGAATCGCACCGTATTTTGAGGCGTGATGTGATAGTTGACGCTAGCTCGTGGATCAAAAAACTCTCCGACTACACTGTCGTGCTCAACACTCCCCCCCAGATTGAATAACCACGCATCCGTTGCCCGCCATTCGAGGTTCCCAAATACCCGATAGGTCGTCCGTTCGAGCTTTTGATCGCCAAAAAACTGCCCTGTAGAATCGATTGAGGTATTTTTCCCCGTCAGCCCCCATACCATGCGGACATCAGGCCAAATTGACAGCAAGTGTTGGAATTCAAGTTCGTCGATCCGGGAATTACCACCACTGTTGTTTAGATTTATAAAATTGACGCCGACGCCCGCTGCATTGTCAAAAGAAACGTTCTCACGATAAGCCGCAGATGCCCAGTCCTCAACATGTCCATAACGCACCTTGATCTCTTCGTCTTGGCTAACTGCCCGACGCCACTCGAAACTGACGGCAGTGCTATTTTGGCTAGAATCCCGAAAAGGATCGCTTACGCTCTTTGGCCGACCAAATTGAGAAACATCGTCGACGTGACTAAGCACGACTTTCAATTCGTCGCGATTAGTTAATGGAATGGTCGCAAGAAAATCAAAGACATTACCGTGACGACTGTCATGCGGATCAAACCACCCCAAGCTTCCATCAAACATTTTCTGCAAGCCTGCATCGCCATATTGTCGAGCGGTCACCCGGATGTCGCTCTCGCCAACCTTTCCTCCCCAACGGACGGTTGTGTCACGAATGGAGTTATTACCATGATTGGTTGATAGCATCCACCCCTGCGTTTGGGTGGCATCTTGGGTAATGATGTTGATCACCCCGAGCAAGGCGTTGGATCCATAGGAAACTCCATTGGCCCCCCGCATCACTTCAATACGCTCGATATTTTCTATGGCTAAGGGCAAAAGGTTCCAATTAGCGCCGGACTTGAAAAGCGGAGAATACAGAGAGCGGCCATCTAGCAACACTTGAACCCGAGGCGTATACTCCTCGTTGCTAAGACCGTGATAGGCAACGATGGCACCTTCCTGATTAGGTGGTGTAACTTGAAATCCGGGCACGAGGCGTAACAAGTCCGCCACATTGCGTACACCTGACGCCCGAATGATATCGCGATCAATTACTGTAACAGCCCCTGGTGCCTCAGAGAGCCTTTGTGGCAAGCGACTGACCGAAGCGACAATCGGCAGATCGCTGAAGTAGAGATTTTCATCGTCCTCTGCGGCGGCGGCAGGCCCCGCCAGCCAGACACCAGCCAGGGCCAGAACCAGGGGGTTGAATCGCCGACGAAACGGTTGTTGTACCAGCACCATTCAAATATTCCCCGTTGCACCCGGTATCGCCAGCGCCAATTTCCACGCACCGGCAAAGCATTCCGACTGAGCTCCGATAACTACCCCATGCCGACCTGTCGCCACCAGGCATAGGGCCAGACCGCTCTGATCGACGGCCGTAACGCCCTCAAGATCAATTTCATCAACACCAACCCGCGTCAAGGCATGCATGAAGTCATTGCGCAATGCACCGTTCAGACCGCCTGAAATGCGCATGACCCGGCGCCCGGCGAGTTCGCGGACAGCGAGAATCGAGGCCTGGCCGCTGGCCAGCGCCGCGTTGATCGCATCGTCGATCAGGACCTGGTTGATCGGCCCGGTCTGAAAGCGAGCACCGAACAGGTCGCCAACCCGACTAACAACCATTGCCGGGACATCGATGATCGGCGATCCGAACAGCGAGAACTCGCAACCCGCCGTGTGACCAACCTCAAGGGCGAGGTTGCTACGCGCCATCAGTCCCGACACCGAGAGATTCTCGATCCAACCCTCACCGAGGGCTCCGCCGTGGCCGATTCTGACCAAAGGTGGCACACTAAAACGAATTCTCTGATGCCGTCTTTGATCCAGCATTGGTCGGCTACTCCTCGCTCATCGAAAATTGTCGTTTTCGGCAGTTTAACAAAATCTAACACTCTAACCACCTTGCCGCAGGTATCTTGTTTTATTGACTTTTCGCGGCTCGCTGGGTATTGTCTTTCACACACTGGCATTAGGCCAGCCGCGCCGATTTGAGCTCTGATTGCGGGCGCCACATAAATGCTGCTAAAACGGGAACCACCCAGTTCGCGTTTTTGGCCAACTGGGTTTTTGTTTTCAGGAAGCACATGTCAGGACAATCCGTCGGCGTCGTCCATTCACAGCACGCCCACTTTGATCAGCCGCTGCACCTACGCAGCGGCGGGGTCCTCCCGGCCTACGATCTGGTCTATGAGACGTATGGCTCGCTCAATGCCGCGAAGTCGAATGCCATCCTGGTCTGTCATGCGCTTTCCGGCCACCACCACGTGGCCGGGCATTACGCCGAACAGCCGGAGAATATTGGCTGGTGGGACAACATCGTCGGCCCCGGTCGCCCGCTCGATACCGATAAATTCTTCATCGTTGGCCTGAACAATCTCGGCGGCTGCCATGGCTCGACCGGCCCGTCCTCGCCCAATCCAGCCACCGGCAAGCCGTGGGGGGCCGACTTCCCGATCGTTGCGGTAAACGACTGGGTCCATGCCCAGGCTCGATTGGCTGATCTGCTCGGTATCGACAGCTGGGCAGCGGTCATGGGTGGCAGTCTTGGCGGCATGCAGGCATTGCGCTGGACCATCACCTATCCGGAGCGTGTCCGTCACGCCATTGTGATCGCGGCAGCGCCTAAACTCTCGGCACAGAATATCGCTTTCAACGACGTCGCCCGGCAGGCCATCCTGACCGACCCCGATTTCCACGGCGGCCATTACTACGAACACAACACCCGGCCGCTACGTGGCTTGCGTCTGGCCCGGATGCTCGGCCACATCACCTACCTGTCAGACGATCAGATGGGTGAAAAATTCGGCCGCGAACTGCGCAACGGCTCGTTCTCCTTCGATTTCGACGTCGAATTCGAAGTGGAATCCTATCTGCGCTACCAAGGCGACAAGTTCGCCGGCTATTTCGATGCGAACACCTACCTGTTGATGACCAAGGCACTCGATTATTTCGATCCGTCGCGGGAAAACAACGGTGATCTGAAGGCCACCATGGCCCGTACCAAGGCGGGTTTCCTGATTGCGTCCTTCACCACCGACTGGCGCTTTACACCGGCCCGCTCCAAGGAAATCGTCGCCGCCCTGCTGGCCAACGGCCGCAACGTCTCCTATGCGGAAATCGATCTCAACTTCGGCCATGACTCATTCCTAATGGATGACGCGCACTATCACGGCGTGGTCGATGCCTATCTGCGGAACATCAAGCTATGACGCATACCCTGGGCCGCCCCGACTTCGACGTCATCGCCGGCTGGATCGAGCCGGGCCACCGCGTCCTCGACCTCGGTTGCGGCGATGGCACACTGCTCCGCCACCTGATCGACACCCGTGGCGTGCAGGGCTGGGGCGTTGAAATCGACGATGCCAACATCCTGGCCGCCATCCGCAACGGAATCAACGTCATCCAGGGCAACCTGGAGCGTGGCCTCGACGTATTTGCCGACCAGGCTGTCGATCACGTTGTTCTGTCGCGCACCTTGCAGACCGTCCGGCACACCGAAGGAATCCTCCGCGAAATGCTGCGCGTCGGCCGCGAGGCGGTGGTCTCCTTCCCCAATTTCGCTTACTGGAAGAATCTGCGCTCGGTGCTTGATGGCCGCATGCCGGTCTCCGAAGACCTCCCCTATCAGTGGTACGACTCGCCCAACGTGCGCTTTTTCACCTTGCTCGATTTCGAGGCGTTGTGCGCGCAAATGGGCCTGATCGTCCGCGAGCGGAGCGTCCTCGACGAAGCCGGCAACCCGGTCGAGAATGAAGTCAATTTCCTCGGCAGTCTCGCCGTCTATCGCCTGACGCGCGCCCGCTGATGCCGGCCTGGCTCGCAGCACTGCTCACCCGGAAGATACTGATCTGCATCTTCACCGGCTTCAGTTCCGGGCTGCCGCTCTATCTGCTGCTCAACCTGCTGCCGGCCTGGCTGCGCAGTGAGGGCGTCGATCTGAAAACGATCGGCTTCTTCGCCCTGATCCAGTTTCCCTATACCTGGAAATTCCTCTGGTCGCCGCTGCTCGACCGTTTCAGCGTCCCCGGCTTCGGCCGCCGGAGGGGCTGGATGCTGCTCACCCAAGGCGGCCTGCTGTTCACCATCGGCTCGCTTGGCGGATTGAATCCGCAGGATAACATCTGGCCCATCCTGTGGCTGGCCGCGCTGCTTGCCTTCCTCTCGGGAACCCAGGATATTGCCGTCGACGCCTACCGCCGGGAAATCCTGAACGATGAGGAACTCGGCCTGGGCAACGCGGTGCACGTCAACGCCTACCGGATCGCCGGACTGATACCCGGCTCGCTGTCGCTGATCCTGGCCGACCGCCTGCCGTGGAATGAAGTGTTCTGGATCACCAGCGCCTTCATGCTGCCCGGCATGGCCATGGCCTGGCTGGTCAGCGAACCGCTGGTCAAGGGTGCGCCAAAAACCCTGCGCCAGGCGGTGACCGAGCCTTTCCACGAGTTCATCGGCCGGCAGGGCTGGCGCGGCGCCCTGATGGTGCTCGGCTTCATCTTCCTCTACAAGGTCGGCGACAGCCTGTGCACCGCCCTGGCCACCCCGTTCTACCTCGACATGGGTTTCACGAAGACCGATATCGGCCTGATCGCCAAACACGCCGGGCTATGGCCGGCGGTTATCGGTGCCTTGCTGGGCGGCCTGTGGATGGTCCGCCTGGGAATCAACCGGGCCCTGTGGCTATTCGGCGTGGTTCAACTGGTGTCGATCTTCGGCTTTGCCTGGCTCGCCGCCCAAGGCCACTACGACAGCATCGGGGTCAGCGAACGCCTGGCCCTGGCCTTCGTCATCGGCCTCGAAGCGCTCGGCGTCGGGCTGGGGACGGCGGCCTTTGTCGCCTTCATCGCCCGCTCCACGCATCCCGCTTATACGGCGACGCAAATGGCCTTGTTCACCAGCCTGGCCGCAGTCCCGCGCACCTTCATCAATGCTTCGGCTGGCTGGCTGGTTGAGATGCTCGGTTGGTACAGCTTTTTCTGGTTATGCGCCGCGCTCGCCGTACCGGGCATGCTCCTGCTGCTGAAAGTGGCGCCCTGGCACAAGCGTGCCGAGGCAATCACTCACCGCGCTTGAGTCGACGTCGATCCAGCCACCAGGCATAGGCTGGCAGAAGCAATACCGAACCGGGCATCAGCAAGGCAATCAGGTAAGGCGAAAGATGAACCATCCGGCGTAGATGGCTGAGGAGTTCCTCTTTTTCTTCGGCGGTCCACTGTTCGCCGTTACGCGCCTTCATCAGCAAGGGCATCATGCCGCGCGTCACCATCAATTCGGCCAAAACCCGTCGCGCTTCGCGACGTTGCGCGGACCACATCTGCCGCCACCAGCCCGGCAGTTCCGCGGCGACGCGTTCCGCTTCAGCCACGGTCAGCGTATTGCAGCGAGCGAACTGCGGACAACCTGCCAGCCGCGCCAGATCAAAAATCCGCGTTTTGCCCAGCGCCACGCTTGTTTCGGTCGCGCCACCACGACGGCCGCTACAGCTGCGCCAATTGCCAGTGGATGATGTTTGAGCCAGTCCACACCCTGGAGCACGCTATCTCCACGGGCCAGAGCAGCCTGCAAAGGCACGGCGTGCTGGCCCAGAGCACGCCGCTGCTCGTCGATGCGCGCCTTGAGCATACCCCGCCGTGTCGCCAGATCAAGCTGCTTGCTGTTCATTCGGCCTCTTTGGCCCGCCGGCGCAGTTGCGCCATGTCTGCTTCGAGCTCGGACAGACTTGTCCGAAAAAGTTTGCTCGGCTGGCTGGCCTGGCTTTTCAGCGAGCCGATCAGGAGCAACCCGCCGCCAATAAACATGACGGCAAAGACACCAAAGAGAAATACGCGCTGCTCCCAGAAAGCCAGCGCCAGACAAAATACCGCCATGATGATGCCGAGACAGAGCATGAACGCTGCGCCGATGGCCTTCGACCAGAGCGACATGAGGCGATACTTCTCCTCTTCCAGCTCGGTCACCAGCAATTCGGCACGCGTCCGGCCGATCGCGATCAGTGTCGCGACGATATTTTTCAAGGCGGCGAAAAGCCCCTCCCGGCTTCCTTCGCCGCCTGCCTGATCAGTCATTCGCTTAGCGACGGCCGATCAGCACGCCGAGGGCAAGACCCAGAGCAGCGGCAACGCCGACGGCTTTCCACGGCTCTTCATGGACGAAATCATCGGTGGCGCGAGCCGCTGCCTTGGTTTTTTCGACCACGGCCGCTTCGAGATCAATCAGGCGCTCCTTGGCATCGCGCAGACGCAGGCTAAGACGCTCGCGCAGATCGCCAACCTTCTCACCGGCAGCACCAGCCGTAGCACGCAGCAACTCTTCGGTATCGGAAATAACGACACGCAAGTCGGAAACCAGCTTGTCTTTATTTGCAGTGGTGAATTGTTCAGCCATTTTGAACCTCGTCGGAGTCAGTTAAACAAGGACTACAGGTTAGCCCGTCCGTGCGGCGAAATCAATTCGCATCCGGCATTTATGCAATTTCATAATCGATGATCAACGGCGCGTGGTCGGAGAATCGCTCGGCCTTGTATATTTCAGCTCGTCGGGCCAGCGCCGCGAGACCGGGCGTAGCAATCTGGTAGTCAATTCGCCAGCCGACGTTCTTGGCCCAAGCCTGACCGCGATTGCTCCACCAGGTGTAGGAATCGCCGGTCGCATCCGGATGTAGCCGGCGATAGACATCGACCCAGCCCATCTCGTCGAACACCCGACTCAACCAGGCGCGCTCTTCGGGCAGGAAGCCGGAGTTTTTCTGATTTGACTTCCAGTTTTTCAGATCGATTTGCTGATGCGCGATATTCCAGTCGCCACAGAGCACGATCTCCCGGCCCTCGGCCCGCAGCGCAAGCATCTGCGGGAAGAAGACATCGAGAAAACGGAACTTTGCCTCTTGCCGTTCCGGCGACGATGACCCCGAGGGCAGATAGAGCGAAATCACCGACAGATTGCCGAAATCGGCCCGGATATAACGCCCTTCGGCATCAAATTCGCCGGCATCAAAACCTTCGACGACCCGATCCGGTTCCCGCCGGCTCCAGATGCCGACACCGCTGTAACCTTTCTTTTCGGCACAGTGATAAAAGGCATGCATGCCATCGGGCGCAAGCATTTCCAGCGTAAGGTCCGGCAACTGGGCTTTTAATTCCTGGAGGCAAATGACGTCTGCCTGCTGGGCGGCCGCCCAGGGGAGCATTTTTTTGCTCCAGGCGGAACGGATTCCATTGAGATTGAGGGAGATGATGCGTAACATTGCGCGAGTATTGGCCTTGTTTTGCCGGACACGTTAATTGGGAAAATATGGATTTTCGTCAGGATTTCATCGAGTTTGCCCTCGCCAACCAAGTGCTGCGTTTTGGCGAGTTCAAGACCAAGGCGGGGCGGCTTTCGCCTTATTTCTTCAATGCCGGCCTGTTCAATGACGGCAACTCTCTTGGTCGCCTGGCCGAATTTTACGCCAAAGCCACCGAGGCTGGCGGCATCCGCTTTGATATGCTGTTCGGCCCCGCCTACAAAGGTATCCCGCTGGTCGCGGCGATTGCCATCGCCCTCGCTCAGCGCGGACAGAACTTCCCGTTCGCCTACAACCGCAAGGAAGCCAAGGACCATGGGGAAGGCGGCAGCATCGTCGGCGCCCCGCTCACCGGTCGCGTCCTGATCGTGGACGACGTGATTTCAGCCGGCACCTCGGTGCGTGAATCAGTCGAACTGATTCGTGCCGCCGGCGCCACGCCGGCCGGGGTACTGATCGCGCTGGATCGGCAGGAGCGCGGACAGGGCGAACTTTCCGCCGTCCAAGAAGTGCAACGCGACTATGGCATTCCGGTCGTTGCCGTGGCTGGTCTCGGCGACCTGATGGCCTACCTCGAACACCACCCTGAATTTGCCGCATACCGCGCGGCAGTTGCCAATTACCGGGAGCAATACGGCATCAATGCCTAAATGCCTGCTCGTTCCTCTTTTGCTTTTTGTTGCAGCCAGTTCGACCCAGGCCGCCGGCGAGTTTTATTGCTGCCCGGACCCGGCCAGCGGACGCCGGATCTGTGGCGACACGCTGCCCGAACAGTGCCGGGGGCGCGCCTATCGTGTCCTCGACAGCGGGGGCAACATCGTCAAGGAAGTCGGCCCGCCGATGACGGCCGAGCAGAAAATCGAACTCGCCGCCGAAAACCGGCGTAAAAAGCAACTCGAAGAAGCTGCCCGGGAATTGCGGCGCAGGGATCAAGCCTTGCTTGATACCTACGCCACACCGCAGGATATCGACCTGGCCCAGCGCAAGGCCGAGGCCGACGTCAATCTGGCAATGCGGGATACGCAAGGCCGCATTGATGCGGCGGTTAACAAGCGCAAGAAATTTGAGCAAGAGGCCGAGTTTTACAAGAAAAAAGCCATGCCGCCCGAACTTGCCAAGGAGTTGCGAGCGCTCGACCACGAAATCAAGGTCCAGCAGGAACTGATGGACGTCAAAAAACACGATTTCGCCGCGATCAAGGCAAAATACGACGCCGATCGCAAACGCTACTTCGAGCTGACCGGACGCTCGCCGGCCCCCGCGCCGACTGGCGGCGCGGCGCCGGCGACACCCGACCGACGCTGATCAGGCCGTCAGTTTCTGACGCAACAGATCATTGACCTGTTGCGGATTGGCCTTGCCCTTCGCCGCCTTCATCACCTGACCGACCAATGCGTTGAAGGCTTTCTCCTTGCCGGCTTTGAATTCAGCGACATTGGTCGCATTGGCGGCGAGGACCTGATCAACCAGCGCCTCGATGGCGCCGGTATCGGTGATCTGCTTCAACCCCTGCTTTTCGATAATCTCGTCGGCCGTTGCCCCTTCACCATTCCACAATGCCTCGAAAACCTTTTTGGCGATGTTGTTGGAAATGGTGTTGTCGGCAATGCGCTGCACCAACCCGGCCAATTGCGCAGCGCCAACCGGCGACTCGGTGAGATCCTTGCCTTCCTTGTTCAGGCGGGCGGCCAGATCGACCATTACCCAGTTGGCACAGGGCTTGGCATTGGCCTTGCCGGCAAGCGCGACGGTGGCCTCGAAATAATCGGCCATCTCCTGGCTGGCGGTCAGCGTCCGCGCATCGTAGGCCGACAGCCCGAGATCGTTGATAAAGCGCTCGCGCATCTGGCCCGGCAACTCCGGCAACTCGCCCCTGACGCGATCGATCCAGTCGCTGGAAATAACCAGCGGCAACAGATCTGGATCGGGAAAGTAGCGGTAGTCATGCGCATCTTCCTTGCTCCGCATCATCCGCGTTTCACCGGTATCCGGATCGAACAGTACGGTAGCCTGCTGAATCCGTCGCCCTTCCTCGATTTCGTTGATCTGCCACTGGACCTCGAAGTCGATCGCCTCCTTGAGGAAACGGAAGGAGTTGAGGTTCTTGATTTCGCGCCGGGTACCGAATTCGGCCTGTCCCTTGGGGCGAACCGAGACGTTGGCGTCGCAGCGGAACGAGCCTTCCTGCATGTTGCCGTCGCAAATGCCGATCCAGCGGACCAGCGCGTGCAACGATTTGGCGTAGGCGACGGCCTCGTCGGAGGAACGCATGTCGGGTTCGGAAACGATTTCGAGCAGCGGCGTACCGGCCCGGTTGAGGTCGATACCGGATTTGCCGTGGAAATCTTCGTGCAGCGACTTGCCGGCGTCCTCTTCCAGGTGGGCGCGGGTCAGGCGAACCAGCTTTTCATAAGCCTTGTCGCCCTGGCCGACCTGTACCGTGATGGTGCCGCCAACGACTACTGGCAGGTCCATCTGGCTGATCTGGTAACCCTTGGGCAAATCGGGATAGAAATAATTCTTGCGGGCGAATACCGATTTCTGCGCCACCTCGGCACCGATCGCCAACCCGAAGCGGATGGCGCAATCGACGGCCTTCTTGTTTAGCACCGGCAAAACGCCAGGCAAAGCCAGGTCGACTGCGCAGGCTTGCGTATTTGGCGCGGCGCCAAAAGCCGTCGAAGCACCGGAGAAAATTTTCGAAACGGTCGCCAGTTGCGCGTGCGTTTCGATGCCGATCACTACTTCCCACTGATTCATAGTTTCATCCGTTCAGAAACAACGTCCTGATTTCGCCTCGACCATGATTGGCCAGAGGTAACTGAAAGCGTCCCCTTCGCAGGACTTGGGGCAACTATTGAACGCCACCGTCACCCGGGGGCCCTCTTCCCACATGCGGACCAGACACCCGGCATCGCGCTTGTGCCGGAGCAAGGCCTGCGGCAACTGCTCGGTCTGGTCGAAATCCTTCAGATCAAAGTGACAGGAACCGTAGCCCTTCATCGTTACCCGCGCGTCGAAGGTTTTGACGACCGCTTCCTTGACCAGCAGATCGAGCTTCGTCGTCGTCCCGATCGCATCCTTGTGCGCACAGTGCGACTTGACGTTGAGTGGCCGGGTCGGCTGCGGCTTGAGCTTGCGGTTGGCCAGATATTTCAGCGTCGAATTCTTGAGCTTCGGCTCGCGGCTTGCGGCCGGTGACCTTTCGGCATTCGATTCGACTTCCGGGGTGGCTTCCGGCTGCTTCTCGACCTCGGCACACCCCGCCGCGAGCAGCACCGCCAGAAGTGCCCAAGACCGCCGCATTTTACTCGAGGCCGGCCGGCCGACGTTGATGCCAGTCCGTCGCCAACTGATAACGATGGGCGACGTTGAGCAGTTGTGCCTCGGCGAAATAATTGCCGATCAGTTGCAGTCCGACCGGCAGGCCGCCGACAAAACCGCAGGGCACCGACATGCCGGGCAAGCCAGCCAGGTTCACGGCAATGGTATAAATATCGGAAAGATACATCTGTACCGGATCGGCCGCCTTCTCACCCAGCTTGAACGCGGTGGACGGCGAAGTCGGCCCCATGATCACGTCGCACACCTTGAATGCTTCGACGAAATCGTTGGCGATCAGCCGACGGATACGCTGCGCCTGCAAATAATAGGCGTCATAATAGCCGTGCGACAACACGTAGGCACCAATCATGATGCGCCGTTTGACCTCGGCACCGAAACCTTGGGCGCGGCTCTTCAAGTACATGTCGTCCAGGCTGTCATAATCCGGCGCCCGATAGCCGTAACGCACGCCATCGAACCGCGACAGGTTGGAACTGGCCTCGGCCGGCGCGATCACGTAATAGGCCGGCACCGACAGGTGCGAATTGGGTAGCGAGACGTCGACGATGGTCGCACCGAGCTTTTCGTACTCGGCAATCGCCGCGCGCACGGCGGCCATCACGGCAGCATCGCAGCCTTCGCCGAAAAATTCCTTGGGCAGGCCGATGCGCAAACCGGCGAGCGGCCCCTCCAGGTGACGACTGTAGTCTTCAAGCGGGCGTTCCAGCGACGTCGAATCACGTTCGTCGAAACCGGCCATGCTGTTGAGCAGCAGCGCACAATCTTCGGCGCTGGCCGCCATCGGGCCCGCCTGGTCGAGCGAAGAGGCGAAGGCGATCATGCCGTAGCGCGAAACGACACCGTAAGTCGGCTTGAGGCCAGTCAGATTGCACAGCGCGGCCGGCTGACGGATCGAACCACCGGTATCGGTACCGGTTGCCGCCGGTGCCAGACGCGCGGCGACGGCTGCCGCCGAACCGCCGGACGAGCCGCCGGGCACCCGTTCGCTATCCCACGGGTTGCGCACCGGGCCGAAGAACGAGGTTTCGTTCGACGAGCCCATGGCGAATTCGTCCATATTGGTCTTGCCCAGCGACACCAGACCGGCTTCGCTCTCCATCTTGCGAATCACCGTCGCATCGTAAGGCGAGACGAAATTGGCGAGCATCTTCGAACCGCAGGTCGTGCGCCAGCCTTCGGCACAGAAAATGTCCTTCTGGGCAATCGGAATACCTGTCAGGGCGCCGGCAGTCCCGGCCGCCAGACGGGCATCAGCGGCACGTGCCGAATTCAGGCTTTTTTCGGCATCAATCGTGACAAAAGCGTTCAGCGACGGATTGAGGCGGCTGATCCGGTCAAGGAATAATTGGGTCAGTTCGACACTGGAAATCTGTTTCGCGGCCAGCGCCTGCGACAGTTGTTTGAGACTGGCGTTGATCATTCGATTACCTTCGGCACAAGATAGAGACCGGCCTCGGTTTCCGGCGCGACAGCCAAATAGGCGGCGCGGCGATCGCCTTCGCTGACCACATCGTCGCGCAGACGCTGACTGAGATCCTGAGCGTGTGCCATCGGTTCGATGCCCGCCGTATCGACGGCCTGCATTTGTTCGATAAGCTGGAAGATACCGTTGAGATGGCCCTGCGTGCTGAGAGCCTCGGATTCGCTGACCTCGATACGGGCGAGATGAGCGATACGCTGAACCTGTTCTAATGTGAGCGACATTGGACCCAAAGACTTTATTGCAGTGCACAAAGTCTTAAAATGGAAAGCGTTATAAGGTATCATAAAAGTTTTCCCTACCGCACCCCCCCTCGCGGAGTCACAGATGTTCGGTTTCCTCAGTAAATACTTCTCCAACGACCTTGCTATCGACCTCGGTACGGCCAACACACTGATTTACGTGCGTGGCCGCGGTATCGTGCTCGACGAGCCATCAGTCGTCGCCATCCGCCTTGAAGGCGGTCCCAATGCCAAGAAAACCATCCAGGCCGTCGGTAAAGAAGCCAAGGATATGCTCGGCAAGGCCCCCGGCAGCATCACTGTCATTCGGCCGATGAAAGATGGCGTAATCGCCGACTTCACCGTCACCGAGCAGATGCTCAAGCAATTCATCAAGAAAGTGCATGACTCGAAGCTGTTCAGTCCGAGCCCGCGCATCATCATTTGTGTACCCTCCGGCTCGACCCAGGTCGAACGCCGCGCCATTCGCGAATCGGCGATCGGCGCCGGCGCCAGCCAGGTTTATCTGATCGAAGAACCAATGGCTGCCGCCATCGGTGCCGGCCTGCCGGTTTCCGATGCAACCGGCTCCATGGTGGTCGATATCGGCGGCGGCACCACCGAAGTCGGCGTCATCTCGCTCGGCGGCATGGTCTATGCCGGTTCCGTGCGGGTCGGCGGCGACAAACTGGACGAGGCGATCATCAATTACATCAGCCGCAACTACGGCATGATGATCGGCGAGAACACCGCCGAAAACATCAAGAAGAACATCGGTTCCGCCTTCCCGGGCGCCGAGGTCAAGGAAATGGAAGTTTCCGGCATCAACAAGGCCGAAGGCATCCCGCGCAAGTTCACGATTTCCTCCAATGAAATCCTCGAGGCGCTGACCGACCCGCTGAACCAGATCGTTTCCGCCGTGAAATCCGCGCTGGAAAAGACCCCGCCTGAACTCGGTGCCGACATTGCCGAAAAAGGTATGGTACTGACCGGTGGCGGCGCCCTGCTGCGCGATCTCGACCGTCTGCTGATGGAAGAAACCGGCTTGCCGGTGATCGTTGCCGATGAGCCATTGACCTGTGTTGCCCGCGGTTGCGGCATGGCACTGGAAAAGATGGACAAACTGGGCAGTATTTTCGCCTCGGATTAACCCATCGACCGCAGCCGAGCAGGATTGATTGCGATGGCCGGAATCGACCACGCACCACCGCCGTTCTTCAAGCAAGGGCCAGCACCGCTGGCTCTTCTGACTTTCTACATCGCCATTTCCCTGGCGATCTTTGTCGTGGACCTGCGTTTCCGCAGCCTCGATCTGTTGCGCCAGAGCATCGCCCTCATCGTCGACCCGGTCCAGCGCATCGCCCAGACACCGGGCAGCCTGGTCGACTATGCGGCGACCTACCTGCAGGGCATGCGGGCGCTGCAAAGCGAAAACAACGAATTGAAGCATGCCAAGCTGACGAGCGCTCCCGACTTGGAGCGCGTGGCCCAACTCGAATCGGAAAACGGGCGCCTGCGCAAATTGCTCGAGGTCAAGGAGCGCGAAAAGGCCAAGGGACAGGTTGCCCAGATTCTCTATACGGCACGCGACCCCTTCTCGCGCAAAGTGATTGTGGACAAGGGGCAGCAGTCCGGGATTATTGCCGGTCAACCGACGATCGATGAAGCGGGTGTCGTCGGTCAGGTGACCCGGGTTTTTGCCTTCTCGGCTGAAATTACACTGATCACCGACAAGGATCAGGCGGTCCCCGTGCAGATTGTCCGCAGCGGCCAGCGTTCCGTTGTCTTCGGCCTCGGCAACGGCCAGCTCGAACTGCGCTATATGCCGACCAACGCCGATATTCAGGTCGGCGACGTACTGGTCACCTCGGGTCTTGACGGCGTCTATCTGCCGGGCTTCCCGGTCGCCAAAGTGGTCAATATCGAACGGGACAGCGCCTACTCTTTCGCTCGCATCTTCTGCCTACCGGTGGCCGGCGTTGAAAACTTTGGCGAAGTCATGGTACTTGACCGGCGCCAGCCGCTTCCCCCCGCGCCGCCGGCAGCCGCCAGTCGCGGCACGGTCGGTGGCGAAGGCAGCCGCCTGAACAAACGACGGGCGATGAACGCAAACTGATGCAACCGACTTTTTCTTCCTCCCGCATCCTGCTGCCGGTCCGGCCCTGGTTCATTTTTTTCAGCCTGATCGGCGCGGCCCTGCTGAACTTCCTGCCGACCGCACACTGGCCCGGCATGCCGGACTGGGTGGCACTGGTGCTGTGCTTCTGGAGCGTGCGCGAATTCCGGCGGGTCGGCATGGGCTGGGCCTTTGTGCTGGGCCTGGTAATGGATGTCGCCGATGGTGCCGTACTCGGCCAGCACTGCTTCGCCTATGTCCTGCTCGCCTACGTTTCCGCCTCGCTGTCCCGGCGCCTGCTCTGGTTTCCGTTGTTCCAGCAGGCCCTGCAGGTCATGCCGCTGCTCGTTGCCGCCCAGGTCATTCAGGCTTTGATGCGCCTTGCCGTGGGGGCCGACTTTCCGGGCTGGGGCTATTTCATTGGCCCGTTGATCGCCACCCTGCTCTGGATTCCTGCCACCTTCATCCTGCTCCTGCCGCAATACCGGCCGGTTCACCAGGATCCGAACCGACCGATTTAAGCCGAGCGGTCAGTGGGCAACTTTCACAATCCTGAAGGCGACGTCGAACGTTTCCGCTTTCGCCTCGGCATCGCGGTGTTTGTCGTACTGCTCGCCTTTGGCCTGCTCATCGCCCGCTTTTTCTGGCTGCAGGTCATTCAGCACGACTTTTACCAGACCCGTGCCGAAGACAACCGAATCGCGCTGATTCCGATAGTCCCCAACCGCGGCGTCATCACCGACCGCAACGGTATCGTGCTGGCCCACAACTATTCGGCCTTCACGCTGGAAATAACCCCCTCGCTGACCGCCAACCTGGAAGAAACGATCGACTCGCTGGCCGAGATCATCGAAATCCAGCCCAAGGATCGCAAACGTTTCAAGCGCCTGCTTGAAGAAGCAAAGAACTTCGAATCGATTCCCATCCGAACCCGCTTGTCCGACGCCGAAGTGGCGATCTTCGCCGCCCAGCGTTACCGCTTCCCTGGCATCGAGGTCAAGGCCCGGCTGTTCCGTCAGTATCCAATGGGCACGGTGGCTTCGCATGCGCTTGGCTATATCGGACGAATTACCGACCGCGACCTCAAATGGATCGAGGAAGCTGAACAACAGGCCAACTACAAAGGCAGTGACCATATCGGCAAAACGGGCCTTGAGCAGCGTTATGAATTCGAGTTGCACGGGGAAACCGGTTACGAGCAGGTCGAAATCGACGCCGGCGGCCACGCCGTACGCAGCCTGAAGCGGATTCCGCCGGTCTCCGGCAACAACCTGCAGTTGACGCTCGATATCAAGCTGCAGGAAATCACCGAAAAAGCCTTCGGTGATCGCAAGGGTGCGCTCGTCGCCATCGACCCGGCCAGTGGCGGTGTTCTCGCCCTGGTTTCGAATCCAACCTACGATCCGAACCTTTTCGTCGATGGCATTTCGCCGGAAAACTGGAAGGAACTGAACGACCATCCCGACAAGCCGATGATCAACCGGGCGATCAACGGTGCCTATCCGCCCGGCTCGACCTTCAAGCCCTTCATGGCACTGGCCGCGCTGGAGACCGGCAAGCGCACGGCGCAGCAGGCGATTAGCGACCCCGGGTTCTTCACCTTTGGCAACCACACCTTCCGCGACGACAAGAAGGGGGGCCACGGCATGGTGGACATGTACAAATCCATCGTCCATTCCTGCGATACCTATTATTACTCGCTGGCCAACGACATGGGCATCGACACCATTGCCCGCTTCATGGGCCAGATGGGTTTCGGCCAGCGCACCGGAATCGATCTCGGCAAGGATGAACTGGCCGAATCGAAAGGGGTGCTGCCCTCGCAGGAGTGGAAGAAGCAGCGCTTCAAGCGGCCGGAACAGCAGAAATGGTATGCCGGCGAAACGATCTCCATCGGCATCGGCCAGGGCTACAACGCCTACACGCCGATGCAGCTTGCCCACGCCACGGCGACCCTGGCCAACAATGGCGTGATGTTCCGCCCCCATCTGGTTCGTCACATCATCGATACCCGCACTTCCGAAAAGCGTCCGGTCGAATCGAAGCCAGTCCGCGACCTGCAATGGAAGGAAAAAAACCTCGAGGTGATTCATCGCGCCATGCTCGGTGTCATCAAGGAAGGTACCGGCACCCGTGCCTTTGCCGGCGCGCCTTACCTGGCCGGCGGCAAGACCGGGACGGCCCAGGTCTTTTCGCTGAAAGGCTCCGACTACAAGACATCCTCGGTCAAGCAGCACTTGCGCGACCATGCCTTGTTCATCGCTTACGCCCCGATCGAAAAACCGACGATCGCCCTTGCCGTCCTGGTCGAAAACGGCGGTTTCGGCGCCCAGTCGGCGGCGCCGATTGCCCGCATGGTGCTCGACTACTACCTGCTCGGCAAACTGCCGGCCGGCGCCGCGCCCGAGGATGCCGAGGCGCTCGAGGAGGACCCGGTCGAATGATGGACATCAGTGGCACCCTCAAGCGCTGGTGGCTCAACGCCACGGCCCACATCGACTTTCCGCTGCTGCTGATTACCGCTGCGATCATGCTGGTCGGGCTGGCCACGGTCAATTCGGCAACCATCGACAGCGCCCACCGGATGCTCTCCCAGGCCGGCAACATGGGCATTGCCCTGGTCATCATGTGGATCGTCTCGCGCATGCCGCCGCAGAAGCTGATGAATTTTGCCGTTCCCCTCTACATCATCGGGGTTCTGCTGCTAATCGCGGTCTTTCTCTTCGGCATCAAGGTCAATGGCGCCCGGCGCTGGTTGTCGATCGGCATCACCCGTATCCAGCCATCGGAAATCCTGAAGATTGCGATGCCGCTGATGCTCGCCTGGTATTTCCAGAAATACGAAGCGACGCTGAAATTGAAGCATTTCGCCGTCGCGGCCCTGCTCCTGCTGATACCGTTCGGCCTGATCGCCAAGCAGCCAGATCTCGGTACCGCGATCCTGGTCGGCGGGGCCGGATTTTTCGTCATTTTCTTTGCCGGCCTGCCGTGGAAAATAATCCTCGGCCTCGCCGCCGCCGCGGCCGGTGCCGCCCCCCTGCTGTGGAATGCCCTGCACGACTATCAGCAGCGCCGGATCATGACCCTGATCGATCCGACCACCGACCCGCTCGGCTCCGGCTACCACATCATCCAGTCCACCATCGCCATCGGTTCCGGCGGGCTGTCCGGCAAGGGCTACCTGAACGGCACCCAGACCCATCTCGAATTCATCCCGGAAAAACACACCGACTTCATTTTTGCCGTCTATTCGGAAGAGTGGGGCCTGCTCGGCAATCTCCTGCTGGTCTTTCTCTACACGCTGCTCATCGGACGCTGCATGATCATCGCCTCCGCCGCGCCAACCATTTTCTCTCGCCTGCTGGCCGCGGCGATCACACTGAATTTCTTTAGCTACGCCTTCATCAACATGGGCATGGTCAGCGGCATCCTGCCGGTGGTTGGCGTCCCGCTGCCTTTCATCAGTTATGGCGGCACAGCGTTGGTGACACTGTTCCTCGGCATCGGTATGCTGATGTCCATTCACACTCATCGGATGCTGGTCAAGAAATGATCTTGCGCCTGACCCCCTTTGCCATCGCGCTACTGCTGCTGGCCGGTTGCGGCAGTTCGCCGAGGACGCCTGACGATGTCGCGGCGAATGGTCAGAAAACGGCATCGTCGAAAACGCCAACGCCGACCCGGAAGCCGGGAGTGACCTTGAAGAAGGGTGGCGGCTTCTACAAGGACGATGGTCCGGCCGACGACATCCCGGATGGCCTCGATGACATTCCGGATGCCGAACCGAAATGGGAGCCGTTACACAAACCGGCCACCAAACCCTATGTCGTTCTCGGCAAGGAATACGTCCCGAATACCGCGCTCAAGCCCTACCGGGCGCGCGGCATCGCCAGCTGGTATGGCAAGAAATTCCATGGCCAGAAGACCTCGATCGGCGAGCCTTACGACATGTTCGCGATGACCGCCGCGCATCCGACGCTGGCGCTGCCGTCCTATGTCCGGGTCACCAATACCCAGAGCGGCAAGGCCGTCGTCGTGCGCGTCACCGATCGCGGCCCCTTCCATGCCGACCGCGTCATCGACCTTTCCTATACCGCCGCTTACAAACTCGGGCTGGTCAACGGCGGCAGCGGCCAGGTCGAGGTCGAAGCCGTTATCCCCGGCGAACTCGGCACGACCTCTTATGCGCAACTGACGCCGCCGGCAAAAACGGCGGCGGCTGAAAACGACCAAATCGAGCGCCTGGCGACGCGCTCTCCGGTTGAGCAACAGCCCGTGCCGAGCACAAAGCAGACGGGAATCTATCTGCAACTCGGCGCGTTCGCCAATGCCGACAATGCCGAAAACCTGAAGAATCACCTGACCCGCGAACTCGACTGGCTGGCCGAACCGATGCGCGTCCAGCCGGGCGGCAACATCCATCGCCTGCAGCTCGGTCCTTACGCCAGTCGCGACGATGCCGACCGGATCGCCGACAAGATTCGCACCGCCCTCGGTTACAAGCCGACGGTCGTCAGCCGCTAATTCAGCGTCTCCGTTTGACCAGGATCAATGGCCTGACGTAGTCGCTGGCTATACTGCCCTGCTTGCCTTTCAGGATATCTCCCATGAGCTCGCTGCCCGATCTCATCTGTCCGGCCGGCAGCCTGCCGGCCCTCAAAGCTGCGGTAGATAACGGCGCCGATGCCGTCTATCTCGGCTTCAAGAACGATACCAACGCCCGCAATTTCGCCGGCCTCAATTTCGACCCGAAGAGTATGGCCGACGGCATCCGTTACGCCCATGCCAAGGGCCGCGAAGTACTGCTGGCCATCAATACCTTCCCCCAGGCCGGCCGCGTCGCCGACTGGCAGAAGGCCGTCGACGCGGCGGTTGACCACGGCGTCGACGCGCTGATCCTGGCCGATGTCGGGCTGCTCGACTACGCGCGCAACCGCCATCCGCAGCAACGCCTGCACCTTTCCGTTCAGGGTTCGGCGACCAGCTACGAGGCGATTAATTTTTGCCAGCGCGAATTCAGCATCAAGCGCGCCGTCCTGCCACGCGTCCTGACGCTGGCGCAGGTTGAGAACGTCATCAAAAACACCACGGTGGAAATCGAAGTCTTCGGTTTCGGCAGCCTGTGCGTCATGAACGAAGGCCGTTGCTGGCTTTCCTCCTATGCCTGTGGCGAATCGCCCAACACCGTCGGGGCCTGTTCGCCGGCCAAGTACGTCAAGTGGGACAAGAAACCGGGCGCCATGGAAACCCGCCTCAACGGCATCCTGATCGACCGCTTCGGCGATGACGAACCGGCCGGTTACCCGACCCTGTGCAAGGGCCGCTTCGAGGTCGAGGGCGAAACCTATTACGCACTGGAAGAACCGACCAGTCTGAACGTGCTGCCGATCCTTCCGGAAATCATCAAGATCGGCGTCCGGGCGATCAAGGTCGAGGGCCGCCAACGCAGCCCAGCCTACGTCACCCAGGTCACCCGCACCCTGCGCGCCGCACTCGATTCGCTGGCCGATGGCAGTGAGCGGTTCCACGTGAAACCCGCCTGGCAAGCCGAACTGGCCAAGGTCTCCGAAGGCAGCCAGGCGACGCTGGGCGCCTACAACCGGCCCTGGCGCTGAGGAAACCCCCGATGAAATTATCTTTAGGTCCCCTGCTCTACTTCTGGTCCAAGGCGGAAGTCATGGAGTTTTACGCCGAAATGGCGCAGAACCCGGCTCTCGACATCATCTACGTCGGCGAGGTCGTCTGCTCGCGCCGCCAGCAACTGCGCACGGCCGACTGGATCGGCCTGGCCCGCGACCTGACCGATGCCGGCAAACAGGTCGTCGTCTCGGCCCAGGCCTTACTCGAATCGGAGAGCGACCTCAAGGCGCTGCGCCGGCTGATCGACGACGCCGGCTGCATGCTCGAAGCGAATGACCTCGGGGCGGTCAATCTGGCACATGGCCAGGATTTCGTCGCCGGCCCGCACCTCAACATCTACAACGAAACGACGCTCGCCACCTTCGCCCGTTACGGCCTGAAGCGCTGGGTGCCGCCGCTGGAAGCGACCCGGACGCTGGTCGAAACGCTGCACCGGAGCAAGCCGGACGGGGTCGAAACCGAGGTTTTCGTCTTCGGCAAGATCCCGCTCGCCTTCTCGGCCCGCTGCTTTACCGCCCGGCATTACGACCTGAACAAGGACGACTGCCAGTTCAAGTGCCTCGATCATGCTGACGGACTGACCCTGAAAACCCGCGACGGACAGGATTTCCTGACCATCAACGGCATCCAGACAATGTCGGCCCAGTGTTACAACCTGCTGCACGAAATTCCCGAGATGCTCGGCATGGGCATCGATATCGTCCGGATCAGCCCGCAGAAGCAACACATCGATGCCATCATCGACGCCTTCGATAGCGCCCGCCACGGCAAACCGGTCAGCGTCGACAGCACGTCCTGGAACGCCAGCGGTCTGGTTGATGGCTACTGGTTCGGCGACGCCGGGATCGTCCAGCGCCACACGCAAGCCCTCGCCCAACTGGGAGCATGACCATGAGTCCGAGTTTCACCATCCCGAAATTTCGCCTGCCGACCTTCGTCGCCAGCCTCGGTCAGCGCCTACCGCAATGGCCGCACGTCATCGTGTTGGTCGCCGGGCTGAATGCCGCGCTGAAGATGAAACTGTTGGCGGAAGACGGCTTGAGCCTGCTCGAAGACAAGCTCTTCCGGGTGCGCATCAACGATACCGGCGGCGAGGCTTCATACACCTATAGAAATGGCATGTTCCGGCCGGTTTTCCACCCCGACCGCGAGCCCGACCTCGCCTTTGCCGCAAACCTCTCCGCCTACCTGCAATTGCTCGCCCGCCAGGAGGACCCCGACACGCTGTTCTTCAACCGGGAGTTGGAGATTACTGGCGATACCGAACTGGGACTGGTCGTCAAGAACATGCTCGACGCCGTCGAGTGGCCCAGCCTGCCACGTTTGCCCCTGACCAGCCGCTAAGCCGGCGGGAAGCTCACCGGTCGGCACAATGCTGACCAGTTCCTCCTGCAGGACAGGGGTCGCCAAACCCTGCAACCGGCCGATGCTGGTCGACCCAAGATAGACGTTCAAGCCGGCCGCCAGGCGACCGTCGTTCCCGATCAAGCGCGAATGGAAAGCCGGATATTCGCGACCGATCGCCTGCAGAATGTCGCCGACCGTTTCGCCGCTGGCCATGACCTCCTGATGCCCATCGGCAAACTGACGCAAGATGGGCGGAATGTGTACGGTAACCACAGGGAACTCGGAAAGCATGATCGTTCTCCTCAGGGATGTTACCGGTCAGACACCCTGGCTCAAATCGAGTTCGAAAAAACGGGAGGCCGCAGCCTCCCGTCTTCATCGTTTCAGGCGAACAAGCCTGTTCAGTCGTTCTTCTGGGTATCCAGACGGAACTTGACATAGCTGCCCGGCGCCTCTTCGATGACCTTCAGCGTGCCGTCTTCCGGCTTGCGGGCCTTGACCTTGGCCGCGCCGCCCGGCAGGCTGGTCACCCACTTGTCCCAGTGCGTCCACCACGAACCGGCGTTCTGGGTCGCGCCAGCCAGGAAATCTTCCGGACTGGCCGGCAGATTGCCGTCGGTCGCCTCATTGGTCCAGAAGCCGTACTTGTTGGCGGCCGGCGGATTGACGATGCCGGCGATGTGGCCGGAGCCACCCAGGACGAACTTGGTCGGGCCGGAGGGCAGACGCGCCCCCATGTAGGTGCTCTTCCACGGGGCAATGTGGTCTTCGATGGTCGAGATGAAGTAGCACGGGGTCTTGACCTTGCTGATGTCGATCTTGACGCCGCCCAGCGTAATGCCGCCCGGCTCGACCAGCTTGTTCTCGAGATACATGTTGCGCAGGTAGAAGCTGTGCATCGCGGCCGGCATGCGCGTCGAATCGGAATTCCAGTAGAGCAGGTCGAACGGGAACGGATCCTTGCCCATCAGGTAGTTATTGACCACAAAGGACCAGATCAGGTCGTTGGCACGCAGCATGTTGAAGGTGCCGGCCATTTCCGAACCTTCGAGGAAGCCGCGCTGGCTCATCTTCTTCTCCAGGCCTTCGATGGCGCCTTCGTCGAGGAAGACCGAGAGTTCGCCCGGCTCGGAGAAGTCGAGCATGGTGGTGAAGAAGGTGGCGGAACTGACGCGCTTGTCCTTCTTGGCGGTCATGTAGGCCAGCGTGGACATCAGCAGGGTGCCGCCAATGCAGTAGGCGGCGACGTTGATGCTATCTTCGCCGGTCTGGGCGCAGACCTGGTTGATGGCCTCGAGCGAGCCGTCGAGCATGTAGTCTTCAAAAGACTTCTTGGCCAGTCGCTCGTCGGGATTCACCCAGGAAATGATGAAGGTGGTGTGCCCCTGATCGGTAGCCCATTTGACCAGCGAGTTCTTTTCGCGCAGATCGAGCACATAGTACTTGTTGATCCAGGGCGGCACGATCAGCAGCGGCTTCTTGTTCTGTTCCGGCGTGCTCGGGTTGTACTGGATGAGCTGGAACAGTTCGTTCTGGAAAATCACCTTGCCCGGCGTCGTCGCGACATTCTTGCCCATTTCGAAGGCCGAGGTGTCGGTCATCCGGATGCGCAGCTGGCCATCGCCGGACTCGACGTCATGCAACAGGTTGTTCAGGCCCTTGATCAGATTCTGGCCATGGCTCTTGACCGTTTCGCGGAAAACTTCCGGATTGGTCAGCGCGAAGTTGGACGGCGACAACGCGTCGATGTACTGGCGGGTAAAGAAGTTGACCTTCTGCTGGGTTGCTTCGTCCAAACCGTCGGTGCCGGCCACCGTGTCATGCAGATGACGGGCCGTGATCAAATAGGACTGCTTGACGAAATCGAACAGGAAATGCTGCTCCCACTCTTCGTCCTTGAAGCGCTTGTCGCCCTTGCTGGGCGTCGCCACCGGATTATGTACCGGCATGCCGAGCATTTTCATCGAGGTGTTTTGCCACAGCGAGAAGTAGTCCCACATCATGTTCATCTGGGTCTGCGCCATCTTGTACGGATTGGCCATCAGACGCGACGAGAGGTCCATGAAGGCCTTGGCGACGCCAAGCTCGTCAGTCGGGGCACTGACGCCGTCCTTGGCCTTCTTTTCCATGAACTGGGTGATCAGGCGCGAAGCGCGCTGGGCGACCTCGGCATAGGTTTTGGCTATTTCAGCCGGATTGGGCTGGTTCAGGCCCTGTTCTTCGGATTGCTGCGACATACTTGAAACTCCCTCTGTCAGTGCGCGGTAGGTTGATGCTGCAACCGCAAGAATCGAATTACACCGTCGGAGCCTGTGCTGCGCGACAACCGTCCGGCTTGTTCAAGGTAATTCAGATGAGCAATTGCTTCGCCCATCGCAAACATCGTTTGGTGCGTATCGAGCGCCCGCTGAAAAAGGACATCAAGCAACTCGGCTGCGCTCTTCGGCGCATGTTCACAACTGATCTCCAGAGCGCGCAGACGTTCTTCATGGTGCGCGCGCAAAGCCGCCACCCGGGGCTGTACGCCAAAAAATGGCAGTCCGTGCGACGGTAACACCAAGGTATTGGCTGGCATTTGATCTGCCAGCTCATCCAGCGAATCGAGAAACCACGACAAGGCGTTTGCATCTGGCGTTGCCGCGAACACACTGATATTAGTGGAAATTTTCGGCAAAAGCATGTCGCCTGAAATTAACACGTCAAGTTCCGCGCAGTAAAGCGCCATATGTTCCGGGGCATGCCCGTGGCCAATCAGAATCTGCCATCCCTTGCCATCGACCATCGCCACATCGCCGGCCTTCAGCCGGTGATAGTACTCGGGCAAGGCCGGCACGGCCTTGCGATAGCCCGAACCGCGTTTCTCGAATTTGGCCAGGTGATCGGTATCCAGCCCGTGCTGGCGGAACTGCTCGACCATGAAGCGCGCGCCGTGTCCGGCAACTTCGTGCCAGACGACATGGGCGGTAAGAAATTCGCCGCTGGTCATCCACAGTGGCGCACCGGTCAGTTCCATCAACCAGGTCGCCAGACCAAGGTGATCGGGATGGAAATGAGTGACGATCAAGCGTTTCACCGGCCCGTCGAGCCGTTCGATGATCTGCTGCCAGGTCGTCCGCACCGCGTCATCGGGAAAACCGGTATCGACTATCGTCCACCCATCGCCATCGCGCAGCAGCCAGAGGTTGATGTGATTGAGCTGAAACGGCAGCGGCATGCGCAACCAGAAGACACCGCGAGCGACCTCGATCAACTCGCCGGCAGACGGCGGAACAGCGTGCGGGTAGTGCAGGGACATGACCAAACTCGGGAATCGGGAACTGCAAATTACCATACGGTAGCGGATTGAAAAAACCTCTTTCTTCTGATTTACTTGGCCGACTTCTTCAAGGACAGTCAAGTGAACCAGCCGGCCATCATCTTCGCCATTTCCGACCTCGCCCGCGAGTTCGGCATCACGCCGCGCACCATTCGTTTCTGGGAAGATCAGGGCATCCTGGCGCCGCACCGCGAGGGCAGCAAGCGGGTGTTCACCCGGCGTGACCGGGCGCGGCTGAAGATGGCCCTGCGCGGCAAACGCCTCGGTCTGTCGCTGGCCGAAATCAAGGACCTGATCGGCATGTACAACTCGACCGAGGACGAGACGCCACAGCTGATGGAATGTCTGCGCGTCATGTCGAAACGACGGGAGGCCCTGGAACAGCAGCGCGAGGACATCGAAGCCATGCAGGCCGAAATTGCCCAGTTCGAAGAGCAGTGCCAATTGGAGTTGGCTCGCCGGGATGCCGCGTAAAAAACTTGGGCAATCAGTTGACGTTAACGTCAACGTAAATACAATCACGCCATGCCCGGAATATCCAATCCCCATTCGGGATTGAAAAACAAACCTAGAACGGAGACAAACCCATGAACATTCCCAGCCTCGACTTTGCCCTCGGCGAAGACATCAATATGCTGCGCGATGCGGTGAAGGCCTTCGCCGACGCCGAAATCGCGCCCCGTGCCGCAGAAATCGACCGCGTAAACGAATTTCCGGCCGATCTGTGGAAGAAATTCGGTGACATGGGCCTACTCGGCATGACCGCTGGCGAGGAGTACGGCGGCACCAACATGGGTTATCTGGCCCATATCGTCGCGCTTGAGGAAATCTCCCGCGCCTCGGCGTCGGTCGGCCTGTCCTACGGCGCCCACTCGAATCTGTGCGTCAACCAGATTCGCCGTAACGGCAGCGCCGCGCAACGCCAGAAATATCTGCCCAAGCTGATTTCCGGCGAGCATGTCGGGGCACTGGCGATGTCCGAGCCAAACGCCGGCTCCGACGTCGTGTCGATGAAACTGAAAGCCGAGAAAAAAGGCGACCGTTACGTACTGAACGGTTCCAAGATGTGGATCACCAACGGCGGCGACGCCGACACCCTGGTCGTCTACGCCAAGACCGACCCGACCACCGGGGCCAAGGGGATGACCGCCTTCATCGTCGAGAAGGACATGAAGGGCTTCACCCACGGCAGCCACCTCGACAAACTGGGGATGCGCGGCTCCAACACTTTCCCGCTGTTCTTCGACGATTGTGAAGTGCCGGAAGAAAATATCCTCGGCGGCGTCGGCAACGGCACCAAAGTGCTGATGTCCGGCCTCGATTATGAACGCGCCGTGTTGTGCGGTGGCCCGCTCGGCATCATGGCGGCGTGCATGGACGTTGTCGTGCCCTTCGTCCATGAACGCAAGCAGTTCGGCCAGGCGATCGGCGAATTCCAGCTGATGCAGGGCAAGGTCGCCGACCTCTATTCGACCTGGCAGGCCACCCGCGCCTATGTCTATGCCGTCGGCCGGGCCTGCGACACGACCGACCATTCGCGCACGCTGCGCAAGGACGCCGCCGGCGCCATCCTTTATTCGGCCGAAAAGGCTACCTGGATGGCTGGCGAGGCGATTCAGACACTGGGCGGCGTCGGCTATACCAACGAGTACCCGACCGGCCGTTTGTGGCGCGATGCGAAGCTTTACGAGATCGGGGCAGGCACCTCCGAAATCCGTAGAATGCTGATTGGTCGCGAACTTTTCGCCGAAACCGCCTAACAAGCTCCCGCCGGCGCCCCCGGAACGGGGCGCCGCTACATGGAGCCGAACAGCATGCCCGCCACCCTGCGCACTCTCACCGCCAACGATACCGATGCCCTCGAGGACGTCCGCCAGTTCTTCCGCAACTACGCGGCCTGGCTCGGCGTCGACCTGTCCTATCAGAACTTCGATCAGGAAATGGCCTCGCTGCCCGGTGCCTACGTCGCACCGCAGGGCCGGCTGTTTTTCGCCGAAGTCGAGGGCCGCCCGGCCGGCTGCGTCGGCGTCCGCCCGCTACCGGGCAGCGATGGCGTCTGCGAAATGAAGCGTCTTTATGTGGCGCCCGAGGAACGCGGCCACGGCGTCGGAGCCAAGTTGGCGCTGGCGGCGATCAAGGCGGCCAAGGAAATCGGCTATCGCAAGCTGATGATCGACACTCTGCCCAACATGCGGATGGCGGTGAAGCTCTACCGCGAACTCGGTTTCACCGAAGCGCCTAACTATTACCAGACGCCGGTCGAAGGCACGATGTTCCTAGCCCTCGACCTCGACAACTGGTCGGAAGAGGAAATCCGCAGCGAGAACCTCTCCCACCTGTTCGACTTCAACCGCGCCTGGGCGAGCCAGATGCGTGAAGTCGACCCGACCTATTTCAAGAAGCTGGCCGAGTTGCAGGCCCCCGAATTTCTGTGGATCGGCTGCTCCGATTCGCGGGTGCCGGCCAACCAGATCGTCGGTCTGCTGCCGGGCGAGGTCTTCGTCCATCGCAACGTCGCCAATCTGGTGATGCATACCGACATGAACTGCCTGTCGGTGATCCAGTACGCCGTCGATGTCCTAAAGGTCAAGCACATCATGGTCGTCGGCCACTACGGCTGCGGCGGCGTCGGGGCCGCGCTGCGCCGCGACCGCGTGGGGATCGTCGATTTCTGGCTGCACAACGTCACCGAAGTGCACAACAAGCATCTCGCCCACCTCAATGCCCTGCCCGAGGGCGAGCGGCACGACCGCCTGTGCGAACTGAACGTCCTCGAACAGGTGGTGAACCTGTGCCACACGCCGGTCGTCAAGGATGCCTGGATGCGCGGCCAGAAGCTGACCATCCACGGCTGGGTCTACGGCCTGAAGGACGGCCTGGTGCACGACCTCGGCATCACCATCGATTGTCCGGAAGATTTACTTACCCGTTACGACGCCGCCCTGAAGGCGTTGGAAGTCTGATTTCATAACAAGCACGCAGGAGAAAACAGCATGAATGATCCGATCGTTATCGTTTCCGCCGCCCGTACCGCCATGGGCGCCTTCCAGGGCGGCTTTGCCAGCCTGACCGCCGCCAACCTCGGCGCCGTCGCCATCAAGGCGGCGGTCGAACGCGCCGGCCTCGACGCCGACCTGGTCGAAGAAGTGCTGATGGGCTGCGTGCTGCAAGCCGGCCAGGGCCAGGCCCCGGCCCGCCAGGCCGCGCTCCAGGCCGGCCTGCCGATCACCGCCGGCTGCGCCACCATCCACAAGGTCTGTGGCTCGGCGATGAAAGCCACCATGCTCGGCCACGACGGCATCCTCGCCGGTTCGTACAACGTCGCCGTAGTCGGCGGCATGGAGTCGATGACCAACGCCCCCTACCTGCTGCCCAAGGCGCGCGGCGGTTACCGCCTCGGCCACGGCCAACTGATGGACCACATGTTCCTCGACGGTCTGGAAGACTCCTACGGCAAGGAAACGCGCGGCCGCCTGATGGGCACTTTTGCCGAAGAGTGTGCGACCACTTACGGTTTCACCCGCGAAGCGCAGGACGAGTTCGCCGTCCGTTCGACAACTCGCGCGATCGAAGCCAGCAACAACGGTTCCTTCGCCTGGGAAATCGCCCCGGTCACCGTCGCCGGTCGCAAGGGCGATGTCGTCGTCGACAAGGATGAAGGCCCGTTTGCCGTCAATGTCGAAAAAATTCCGACGTTGAAGCCGGCTTTCCGGAAGGATGGCACCGTCACCGCCGCCAACTCATCGTCGATTTCCGACGGCGCCGCCGCCCTGGTCCTGATGCGCGCCTCGCAAGCCGCCAAGCTCGGCCTGCAGCCGCTTGCCCGCATCGTCGGCCACACCACCAATGCCGGCGTCCCGGCGCTGTTCCCGAGCGCCCCGGTCGGCGCCATGCAGAAGCTGTTCGCCAAGACCGGATGGACGGCCGAAAGCGTCGATCTGTATGAAATCAACGAAGCCTTCGCCGTCGTCACCATGGCCGCGCTGCACGACCTCAAGCTCGATCCGGCCAAGGTCAACATCCACGGCGGCGCCTGTGCGCTCGGCCACCCGATCGGCGCATCCGGCGCCCGCATCGTCGTCACGCTGCTCGGCGCGCTGAAGCAGTACGGCCTGAAGCGCGGCGTTGCCTCGCTGTGCATCGGCGGCGGCGAAGCGACGGCGCTGGCGGTGGAACTGCTGTAAGTGCCGCAGCGGGCCGGGTCGATTACCTATTTCAAGCTGATCGCGACCATGTTCATGTGGGGTGGAACCTGGATTGCCGGGCGGGTCGTAGCGCAGGAACTGACTGCGCCGCTGGCCGTGCCGGCTTTCCGCTTCCTGCTCGCCGGGCTGGTTCTGGCCGGCGTTGCGCTGGCCAGCGAAGGCCGCATCCCGCGGCCACGGACCGGCAGCGAATGGGGAATCGTCACCGGCCTGGCCGTCACGGGGATTTTCATCTACGCCCTGTGCTTCTTCTACGGCCTGAAATACATCACCGCCGGACGCGGCGCGCTGGTTGTCGCCCTTAACCCGGTCCTTGTCGCACTGGCCGCCTGGTTTCTCGGCCAGGAAAGAATGACGCCGCGCAAGCTGGCCGGCGTCATTGTCGCCTTGGCCGGCTGCCTGACCGTGGTCGGCAACGGTGATCCGCTGGCCCTGCTGCAGGGCGCGGTCGGCACCGGCGAGTGGCTGATTCTCGGCTGCGCGCTGTGCTGGACGGCCTACACCTTCATCGGTCGCCGTGCGACAAAAACCTTGTCGCCGCTCGCCGCGACCTTGTGGGCCAGCCTGCTCGGGGCGCTGCTGCTCGGCGTCACGGCGCTGCTGCAGGGCGGCAACGAATTGGCCGAGTGGTCGTGGCGGGTATGGACCAGCGTCCTTTTTCTCGCCATCGGCGGCACCGCCCTCGCCTTCACCTGGTTCGCCGATGGCGTCAAACAGCTGGGAGCGGCGCGGGCTTCTATTTTCGTCAATCTGGTACCGGTCTTTGCCGTGCTGCAAGCGGCGGTACTACTCAATGAACACCTCGGCCTGGCCGTGCTGGCTGGTGGCCTGCTGGTCATCGCCGGGGTCTGGCTAACAAGCTACAGCAAGGAAACAGCATGATACTCACGCAAGAACAGGAAATGATCCGCGACTCGATGCGCAGTTTCGCGCAGGAGCGCCTCGCCCCCTTCGCCGCCGATTGGGACAAGAACCACACCTTCCCGGCCGAAGCGCTGAAGGAACTTGGCGAACTCGGCGCCATGGGCATGGTCGTGCCCGAGGAATGGGACGGAGCCGGCATGGACTACATGTCGCTGGTCCTGACGCTGGAAGAAATCGCTGCCGGCGACGGCGCCACCTCGACCATCGTCTCGGTGCAGAATTCGCTGGCCTGCGGCATCACGATGAAATACGGCACCGACGCGCAGAAGGAAGAATGGCTGAAACCGCTGGCCCGCGGCGCGAAGCTCGGCTGCTTCTGCCTGACCGAACCGCACACCGGTTCCGACGCCGCCGCCATCACCACCAAGGCCGACCGTGACGGCGACCATTTCGTGCTGAACGGCGTCAAGCAGTTCATCACCACCGGCAAGCATGCCCACATGGCCATCGTCTTCGCCGTCACCGACAAGGCGGCGGGCAAGAAGGGCATTTCCTGCTTCCTAATCCCGACCGCCACGCCGGGCTTCATCGTCGGCCGTACCGAAGACAAGATGGGCCAGCACGCTTCCGATACCGTGCAGATCATCCTCGAAAACTGCCGCGTCCCGGCCTCGGCCCTGCTCGGCAAGGAAGGCGAAGGCTACAAGATCGCCCTCTCCAACCTCGAAGCCGGCCGCATCGGCATCGCCGCCCAAAGCATCGGCATGGCCCGCGCCGCGTTCGAAGCCGCCATCCGCTACGCCAAGGAACGCGTCACCTTCGGCGTGCCGATCATCGACCACCAGGCGGTCAACTTCAAACTGGCCGACATGAACACCCTGCTCGACGCCGCCCGCCTGATGGTCTGGCGCGCCGCCCAGTTGAAGGATGCCGGCAAGCCCTGCCTGAAGGAAGCCTCGATGGCCAAGATGTTCGCCTCGGAAGCCGCCGAGAAGATCGCTTCGGACGCCATCCAGATCCACGGCGGCGTCGGTTACACCAGCGATTTCCCGGTCGAGCGGATTTACCGCGACGTGCGCATCTGTCAGATCTACGAAGGGGCGAACGACATCCAGCGACTGGTCATCGGGCGCAGCATCGCCGCCGAATAAACCGCACTACCGCGGTCGACGGGCAAAAAACAAAAAATGCCCGCGACCGCCCCAACGAGGAGACAAACCATGCCCGATTCCGGCACCGCGCCCATCGAGTTCTACTTCGATTTTTCCAGCCCCTACGGCTACCTGATGAGCGAGAAGATCGATGCCCTCGCCGCACGGCATGGCCGCAAGGTCAGATGGCACCCGGTCCTGCTCGGCGTCATCTTCCAGGCCGTCGGCTCGCGGCCGCCGGCCGATGGGGTGAGCAGCAAGGGCAAGTATATTGAGCGGGATTTCCACCGCTCGGCCCGCTTCATGGAAATCCCCTACAACCCGCCGAGCCGCTTCCCGCTGCCGACGCAGAATGCCGCCCGCGCCTATTACTGGCTGCACGGCCAGGACTGCGCTCTGGCCCGGCAATTTGCCCATGCCGTCTACCGCGCCTTCTTCGTCGACGACCGCGACATTTCCTCGCCCGACACCGTGCTCGACATCGCTGCCGGTCTGGGCATCGACCGTCGCGAACTTGGTTCTGCGCTGCAAAGCCCGGAAATCAAGGCCCGCCTCAAGGATGAATGCGACAAGGCATTGGCCATCGGCGTCTTCGGCTCGCCGCACGTGATCATCGACGGCGAAGCTTTCTTTGGTGCCGACCGCCTGCCGCAGATTGAGAAATGGCTGGCCAGCGGTGGCTTCTGAGACCGACATGAAACGAATCTGCGTCTTCTGCGGCTCCAACCCCGGGCACAACCCGCTATACCGTAGCGAGGCTGAAAAGCTCGGCCGGCTGCTCGCGGCGCGCGGCATCGAACTGGTCTATGGCGGCGGCAATGTCGGCCTGATGGGCGCCGTCGCCGATTCTTGCCTGGCGGCCGGCGGCGCGGCCATCGGCGTCATTCCCGAAGCGCTAATGGGCAAGGAAGTGGCCGGTCGCCATGTCGAGCACCGGGCGCTGACCCGCCTCGAAGTGGTCGATTCGATGCATACCCGCAAGGCGCGGATGGCCGAACTGGCCGACGGCTTCATCGCCCTGCCCGGCGGTTTCGGGACATTCGAGGAATTCTGCGAAATCCTGACCTGGGGCCAGCTCGGGTTCCACGTGAAACCGATGGGCCTGCTCAACGTCAATGGTTTTTACGACCCGCTACTGGCGCTGTTCGACCATGCCGTCGGCGAACGTTTCCTGCGCGAGCAGAACCGGGCAATGGCCCTGGCCGACACCGACATCGAACGCCTGCTCGACCAGATGGCGACCTACCGGCCAGAGCCGGTCAGCAAGTGGCTCAAAGAGGAGAGGCAGTTGTGAGGATCGAGTTACCTAGGGGCTTGAGCTGTTAGCAAAACCACTCCAGCTCCTAGGTAACTAGGCAACTAATAACTAGGAAGAGACATGACCGTACTGAAAACCCAACTCAACCCGCGCTCGGCCGACTTTCAGGCCAATGCGGCAGCGATGGATAGCGTGGTTGCCGACTTGCACGAAAAAGTCGAAAAGATCGCCCTCGGCGGCCCGGAAGCCGCCCGCCAGAAACATCTGGCGCGGGGCAAGCTGTTGCCGCGCGAACGGGTCAGCGGCCTGCTCGATCCCGGCACGCCATTCCTTGAAATCGGCCAGTTCGCCGCCTATGGCATGTACGGCGGCGATGTGCCGGCCGCTTCGGTGATTGCCGGCATCGGCCGGGTGCATGGCGTCGAATGCATGATCGTCGCCAACGATGCCACGGTGAAGGGCGGTACTTATTACCCGCTGACCGTCAAGAAACACCTGCGGGCCCAGGAAATCGCCCTGGAAAACCGGCTGCCCTGCGTCTATCTGGTCGATTCCGGCGGCGCCTTTTTGCCGATGCAGGACGAGGTCTTTCCGGACAAGGAACACTTCGGTCGCATTTTCTTCAACCAGGCCAACCTGTCGGCCCAGGGCATTCCGCAGATCGCCGCCGTGATGGGCTCATGCACGGCCGGCGGGGCCTACGTGCCGGCAATGTGCGACGAGTCGATCATCGTCAAGAACCAGGGCACGATCTTCCTGGGCGGCCCACCGCTGGTCAAGGCGGCGACCGGCGAGGTAGTGACCGCCGAAGACCTCGGCGGGGCCGACGTGCATACCCGCATTTCCGGCGTCGTCGATCATCTGGCCGAGAACGACGCCCATGCGCTGGCCATTGCCCGGCGCATCGTCAAGGATCTGAACTGGCAGAAGGCGCCGCCGGTCACCTTGACCGCCCCCAGTGAGCCGCGCTACCCGACGCAGGAACTGTACGGCGTCATTCCGACCGACAGCAAGAAACCCTTCGATGTCCGCGAAATCATCGCCCGCGTCGTTGACGACTCCGATTTCGACGAATTCAAGGCGCGCTACGGCACCACGCTGGTCTGCGGCTTTGCCCGGATTTACGGCTACCCGGTCGGTATCGTCGCCAACAACGGCATCCTGTTCAGCGAATCGGCCCTGAAAGGTGCCCATTTCATCGAACTGTGCGCCCAGCGCGGCATTCCGCTGGTTTTCCTGCAGAACATCACCGGCTTCATGGTCGGCCGCAAGTACGAAAACGGCGGCATCGCCCGCGACGGCGCCAAGATGGTCACCGCGGTGGCGACCGCCAAGGTGCCGAAATTCACCGTGGTCATCGGCGGCTCGTTCGGCGCCGGCAATTACGGCATGTGCGGCCGGGCCTACTCGCCGCGCTTCCTGTGGATGTGGCCGAATGCCCGGATTTCGGTGATGGGTGGCGACCAGGCGGCCGGCGTGCTGGCCACCGTCAAGCGCGACGGCATCGAAGCGGCCGGCAAGACCTGGAGCGCCGAGGAGGAAACCGCCTTCAAGGCGCCGATCCGCGAGCAGTACGAAACCCAGGGCCACCCCTACTACGCCAGCGCCCGCCTGTGGGACGACGGCATCATCGACCCGGCCGATACCCGCCGCGTGCTCGGTCTCGGCCTGTCCGCCGCAATGAACGCCCCAGCCGAAGAAACCAAGTTCGGCATCTTCCGAATGTAAGGAATAGACATGTTTACCACACTGGAAATCGAACTCTCGGGCAAGGTCGCAACGATCTGGATGAACCGTCCGGACATGCACAACGCCTTTGACGAAACGCTGATCGCCGAACTGACCGCCGCCTGCATCGCCCTTGACGCCGACCCCGATGTCCGCGTCGTCGTGCTCGCCGGTCGCGGCAAGAGCTTCTCGGCCGGCGCCGACCTTAACTGGATGAAGCGCGCCGCCAACAACGGCCTCGACGACAACCTAAACGATGCACGCGGCTTGGCCGGCATGCTGCGCACGCTGGCCGAGATGAAGAAGCCGACCATCGCCCGCGTCCAGGGTGCCGCTCTCGGCGGCGGCACCGGGCTGACCGCGGCCTGCGATATCGCCGTCGCATCGAGCAAGGCCTTCTTCGCCACCTCGGAAGTCAAGTTCGGCATCATCCCGTCGGCCATCAGCCCTTATGTTGTCCGCGCCATCGGCGCCCGTCAGGCCTACCGCTACTTCCAGTCGGCCGAACGGATCGACGCCGCCCGCGCCCGCGAACTCGGCCTGGTCCACGAAATGGTCGAGCCGGAGCAACTCGACGCCAAGGTGCAGGAAATCGTCGCCGCCCTGATCCTCGGCGGGCCGCTCGCCCAGGCCGCAGCCAAGGACCTGATCCGCGCCGTCGATAACCAGCCGATCAACCACACGCTGGTCGAAGACACCGCCCACCGCATCGCCCACCTGCGGGCGACGCCGGAAGCCCGCGACGGGATCGCCGCCTTCCTCGACAAACGCCCGCCCGCCTGGATTGGGGAATAGACCATGTTCAACAAGATTCTGATTGCCAACCGTGGCGAAATCGCCTGCCGGGTGATCAAGACGGCCCGCCGCATGGGCATCCGCACCGTCGCTGTCTATTCCGCAGCCGACGCCAACGCCCGCCATGTCCGGCTGGCCGACGAGGCGGTGCTGCTCGGCCCGGCCGCAGCTCGCGAGTCCTATCTGGTCGCCGACAAAATTCTCGACGCCGCCAGGCGCACCGGCGCCCAGGCCGTCCATCCGGGCTACGGCTTCCTCTCCGAAAATGCCGACTTTGCCGAGGCCTGCGCCGCCAGCGGCATCACCTTCATCGGCCCGCCGGCTTCGGCAATCCGCGCCATGGGTTCGAAATCGGAAGCCAAGAAGCTGATGGGCAAGGCCGCCGTGCCGCTGACCCCGGGCTACCACGGCGATGACCAGAACCCCGAGCTGCTGCATCGCGAAGCCGACCAGATCGGTTATCCGGTCCTGATCAAGGCGGCGGCCGGCGGTGGCGGCAAGGGCATGCGGCTGGTCGAACAAAGTGGCGATTTCCCCGACTCGCTCGCCTCGTGCAAGCGCGAAGCCGCATCCAGCTTCGGCAACGAGCATGTGCTGATCGAGAAGTACATCACCCGCCCCCGGCACATCGAAATCCAGGTCTTTGCCGACAGCCAGGGCAATTGCGTTTACCTGTTCGAGCGCGACTGCTCGGTGCAGCGCCGCCACCAGAAGGTGCTGGAAGAAGCCCCGGCCCCCGGCATGACGCCCGAGCGCCGCCGCCAGATGGGGGAAGCGGCCGTCGCCGCCGCCCAGGCGGTCGGCTATGTCGGTGCCGGGACGGTGGAGTTCATCGCCAATCAGGATGGCTCGTTCTATTTCATGGAGATGAACACCCGCCTGCAGGTCGAGCACCCGGTGACCGAAATGATCACCGGCCAGGATCTGGTCGAATGGCAATTGCGCGTTGCAGCCGGCCAGCCGCTGCCGCTCGCCCAGGAA
Organism: Azonexus sp. IMCC34842; assembly: GCF_050368855.1. Lineage (GTDB taxonomy): Bacteria > Pseudomonadota > Gammaproteobacteria > Burkholderiales > Rhodocyclaceae > Azonexus > Azonexus denitrificans_A. The sequence continues at coordinate 3,835,485 of NZ_CP178449.1, forward strand.
CAGTTGCAGATTCGCGGCCACGCGCTGGAAGCACGGATTTATGCCGAAGATGCCAACAAGGGCTTCCTGCCCTCGACCGGCCACCTGATCCGCCTGTCGCCGCCGGTCGAAAGCCTCAATGTGCGCGTCGATACCGGCGTCGAGGAAGGCGACGAGATCACCCCCTTCTACGACCCGATGATCGCCAAGCTGATCGTCTGGGACGAACACCGCGATGCGGCCCTGGCCCGCATGCGGAAAGCCCTGGCCGACTACCAGGTGGCCGGCGTCACCACCAATATCGACTTCCTGTCGCGCCTTGTCGCCTGCCCGGCCTTCGCCGGTGCCGATCTCGATACCGGCCTGATCGAACGACAGAAGGACTTCCTCTTCCCGGCCGCCCAGGCCGTGCCGCGCGATGCGCTGCTCGTCGCGACGGTCGGCGAACTGCTCTGGGAACAGCATGCCGCCAAACAAGCGGCGAAGACCAGCGGCGACCCTTGGTCGCCCTGGCACGCCCGCGACGGCTGGCGGATGAACCTGTCGTCGGCCCGCACCATCAGCTTCCGCACTCCCGCCCCCAAGGGGACTTGCTTCGCGGCGCAGGACGTCCCCTTGGGGGAAGATGGCGAAGCGCTGGTCGATGCGCACGTCCGCTACCGGCGCGATCGGTGGGAAATTACCGTCGCCGGCGAAACGACACTGGCCCGCGGCAAGAAGCTGGACGGCGACCGCTTTGCCGTCGAACTCGACGACCGCCGCTTGATGGCCAGCGTCGTCGCCGCCGACGACAAGCGCAGCCTGTTCTTGAACGGGAGCACGTACTCACTTCTCCGTGATGACCCGCTGCATCGTGTCGACGCCGGCGATAGCCACGGCGGCGGCCTGACCGCGCCGATGCCTGGCAAGGTCGTCGCCCTGCTCGCCCAACCCGGCCAGAAAGTGGAAAAAGGCACGCCGCTGCTCATCCTCGAAGCGATGAAAATGGAACACACCATCACCGCCCCAGCTGCCGGCACCGTCAAGGCCTTCTGTTACGCGGCAGGCGAACAGGTCAGCGACGGCGCGGCGCTGGTCGAGTTCGAAAGCCAGTAATCCCCACGAGGTCAGTCCATGTCCCTTCCCAGCCAGGTAAAAATTGTCGAAGTCGGCCCGCGCGACGGGCTGCAAAATGAAAAGCAGGTCGTGCCGACGGCGATCAAGATCGAACTGATCGAACGTCTGGCCGAGGCCGGCCTGCGCGTCATCGAGGCAACTTCTTTCGTCTCGCCGAAGTGGGTGCCGCAGATGGGCGACAACACGGCAGTCATGCAGGGCATCAAACGCCACCCGGCGACGGTGTACCCGGTCTTGACGCCGAATCTGCAGGGTTTCGATGCGGCGGTGCAGGCGGGCGCCACGGAAGTAGCCATTTTCGGTGCCGCTTCCGAGTCTTTCTCGCAGAAAAACATCAATTGCTCGATTGCCGAGAGCCTGAAACGCTTCGAACCCATCGTTTCGGCCGCCAGCGCGCTGGAAATCCCGGTCCGCGGCTATGTGTCCTGCGTCGTTGGCTGTCCCTACGAAGGGGCGATTGCACCGGCGCAGGCGGCCAGCGTCGCCAACCGGCTATTCGCTATGGGCTGCTACGAGGTCTCGCTCGGCGACACCATCGGCGTCGGCAACCCGGCCTCGATCGAGCGCATGATCGAAGCCTGCGCCCGCCTCTTGCCAATCGAAAAGCTGGCCGGCCATTACCATGACACCTACGGCATGGCGATTGCCAACATCCACGCCTCGTTGCAACTCGGCATGGCCGTTTTCGACAGCTCGATCGCCGGTCTAGGGGGTTGCCCCTACGCCAAAGGCGCCTCGGGCAACGTGGCGACCGAGGATGTTGTTTATTTATTGCAGGGCCTGGGCATTGAAACCGGCATCGATCTGGCTAAACTGGCAGCTATCGGGGAATGGATTTCCACCTCCCTCAATCGCCCGAACGGAGCCAAGGCCGGCCGGGCACTTTGTGCCAAAGCTACTGTGTGAGTCTGATTTCCGCTGTTGCCGATTTTCTGAAGCCCGCGCCGCGGCCGGGACCGGCTGTCCTCAAGGCGCTCGAACGGGTCGCCGAACTGGTCGATCCGCTGCTCCGGGTGGCACCGAATTTCGAGAAACAGCTGGCTTTTCCGGTAGAGCACGCGCTGGGTTATTGCGACGGACTGGTCGCGGCGCTGCCCGGACCGATCGAGATCAACCGCCAGGCCTTTGCCAGCAATCCGCTGGTCCATGCGCTGTTCGCCACAGCCGGCGATATCGACCAGATGCTCGGCCGCAGCCAGGCCGTGCGGGATTTCCTGGCCGAGCCGGGCTGCTGGGAGAGCGAGTACTTTTACGCGATGTTCGCGGCGCGCCGCCTGCAAAAGAAGCAGTTCGGCATGGTGCAGCAGGGCGACCTGATTCAGAACGATGTGCCGCAACAGGTCCTGTTCTTTTCCGACCATATACTGATCGCGCCGTGCTGCGATCTTGCGGTCACCTTGCACAAACTGCGCTGCCAGGCATTGGAAAGCCTGCTCCGCACCTTCAGCGCCCACGTCGAAGCGCTGCGCCAGGAGCGCGAAGGCTTGCGCGCCGATGTCTCGGTTGGGCGCTCCCACCTGACAGTGCTGCGCGGCAGCACACCGGGTTCGGAATACGAAGTGCGCACCCGACATCTCGCCGACCTCGACGCCCGCCTGCGCCAGAACGTCGAATCGTTGATGCCCGAACACCTGCTCGCCTCGCTGGCCGAGTTTCTCCGCTCGCCGGAACCGGCGCTCAGTCTGGCGCCGGTCAGCATTACCGTTGACCGCCTGGGCATCGTCCGCGAAGAGACGAGCCAGGATGTCGACGTGCACACCCTCAACTTTCCGGAACTATCTGCCCGCGACAAGCGTCTTCATCTGGTCATGCTCGCCAAAATAAGCCGCGACGAAGCACTCGAAGCCGTTGAGATGGTGCGCGATCAGCAACACCGGTTCATGCTCATCTAAATGCTCCCTTCACCCTGTATCAACATCTGTCGGATGGATGCCAACAACGGTCTGTGTCTCGGCTGTTTCCGGACCATCGAAGAAATCACCGTCTGGTCGCGGACCGACGATTCCCACCGGGCCCGCATCCTCGCCGCCATCGCCCGGCGCCGAGCCGAACACGACGCATTGCCGGGCGACGGCAAGCGCTGAGCCGATCATGGAAAACTACGAAGAAGACCAATATCTCTGCGTCGGGGTCTGCATGGCCGATCCCGATTCCGGCTACTGCCTGGGTTGCGGCCGGCCGCCGCTCGGTTCACCGCAAATCGTCGCCGAGGCGACCTGTCCATCGATCCAGCCGGCCAATATCAGTGCCGACCCGGACCACCCGGAATGAGCGTGCATCTGCCCGAGTCGCTGGTCGTTCTCGAACGCGGCTGGCTCTCGGCCAACAACATCCTTTGCCTGGAAGGCGAAAACGCCACGCTGGTCGATAGCGGTTACGTCGCGCATGCCGCCCAGACCGTCGAGCTGGTCGGCCATGCGCTGGATGGCCGGCAGTTGAAGCGGCTGTTCAACACCCATTCGCATTCCGACCATATCGGCGGCAACGCCGCCTTGCAGGCCCGGTTTGGTTGTTCAATCAGCGTGCCGGCCGGCCTGCATGCGGTGATTGCCGAATGGGACGAAAACGCCCTGCTTCTTTCGCCGCTCGGCCAGCAATCGGCGCGCTTCCAACACGACAGCCTGCTCGCCGCCGGCAGCGAAGTCGAAATGGCCGGCCTGAACTGGCAGTTGCTGGCCGTGCCCGGCCACGACATGGAAGCGCTCGCCTTCTACAACGCCGAACAGCGCATCCTGATTTCCGGCGATGCGCTGTGGGAAAACGGTTTCGGCGTGATTTTCCCGGAACTGCTCGGCGAGGCCGACGGTCTGGCCAGCACCCGGGCGACGCTGGAAATGCTCGCCCGGCTGCCCATCGACACGGTGATTCCCGGCCACGGCAAGCCGTTTGCCACGGTGGATGCGGCTTTCGCGCGGGCTTTCCGGCGCCTCGAGATGTTTACCGCCGAAATCGACAAACTGGCCTGGCACGCGATCAAGGTCATCGTCTCGTTCGCCATGATGGAGCGGCGGCGCATCGCCGCCGCCGATTTCCCCCGTTTCATCCTCAGCCTGCCGTTTGCCATCGACGTCAATAGCCGCTACCTGGGGCTTGACGAAGAGATGCTGGCGGCCCGGGTCGAACGCGATCTGCTGCTGGTCAACGCCTTGCGCCGCGAGGCCGGAGATCTGGTCGCAGGCTGATTCTCGCTGGATCGAGGCAGACCGATAACGTACAATCAAACCCTTATATGCAAAGGGTTTAATCAACATGAGTTTCCGTAATCGACTGCTGCTCGGCATGGCGCTGATCATGGCCGCCTTCATCGCGGCAATCGTCGTCTCCTACAGCGGCCTGCGCTCCACCTCGGCGCAATTCGGCACCTTCCTCGACGGGGTCGGCGCACTCAATCAGAATTACCGGGAAATGTACGCCCAGGGTTTGCAGATGGGCCAGGCCCTGCGCAACATCGTGCTCGACCCGGGCAATCCCAAGGCTTACCAGAATCTCGAAAAAGCCCGCAAGGATTTCGCCGCCGCGCGCGCCAGCGCCATCGCCGCCAGCGCGACGGTCGATGGCTTCGCCAGCAGCATCGGCCGCCTTGAACCGCTCGCCGCCGCCCAGACCGAAGCCCAGACGCAGGTCATGGCAGCCCTCAAGGCGGGCCAGATCGACGAAGGCAAAACCCTCATCAACAGCCGCGAAACGCCCGCCTGGCGGGCGCTGAAACAGGCCTTGCTGGACGATATCGGAGCCCTGCAGAAAATTGCCGATGCGCAGCGCAGCGCCGTCGCCACGCAGGTCGAACGCCTGCAAGGAATCATTCTCGGCTTGTCGATACTGGCCGTACTGATCGGGATTGCCAGTGCCCTCACCACCTTGGCCTATGTGCGCCGCGAACTCGGCGGCGAGCCGGCTTATGCCCGCCAGGTGGCCAATGCCGTGGCGATTGGCGACCTGACCCAGCCGATCGCCCTGAGCAGCGGCGACAGCAACAGCCTGCTCGCCGCGCTGGCCAGCATGCAGCAGCAACTGCGCCAGCTGGTCGGGACGCTGGCCAGCCATGCCCGCGATGTCGAGCAGACGGCTCGCCAGGTTGGCGAAGCAACCGAGCAAGTCGCCGCCGGCAGTCGCCAGCAGCTCGACCGGGCCGGCGAAATGGTCGGCAATGTGCAAAGCCTGGCGACCAGCCTGCGCGCCGTGATGTCGGCCGTCACCGAGGCCGAGCAGATTGTCGGCGCTTCAAGCAACATCTCCGGCAGCGGTGCCGCGCTGGCCAGCAAGGCGGCGAGCGAAACCGAGGCGATGGCCAATTCGGTTCGCGCCACGGCCGGCCACGTCCAGGAACTCGGCGCCCTCTCGGCGCAAATCAGTTCCATCCTCGGCGTCATTTCCGAGATTGCCGGCCAGACCAACCTGCTGGCGCTCAATGCCGCGATCGAAGCGGCCCGGGCCGGCGAACAGGGGCGCGGCTTCGCGGTGGTCGCCGACGAGGTGCGCAAGCTGGCCGAACGGACGACGCAATCGACCGCCGAAATTTCGGCCATGGTCGAAAGCATCCAGTCCGGCACCAAACGCGCCGTCGCCGGCATGGAATCGGGTTTGCTGCAGGTCGGCGACAGCGTCGACCTGTCGCATCAGGCCCGCGAAGCCTTCGACCAGATGAACGCCAGCTCGCTGCAGGTCACCCAGGTGGTCCAGCAGATTGCCACGGCGATCAGCGTCGAGAACGGCAACGAGAAAGCCCTGCAGTCGCATGTCGAACAAGTCCGCAACCTGATCGAGCAGAACGACCAGGCGATGCAGAATGTGGTCGGCTCGGCCGGCCGTCTGAATTCGACGTCGACCGCCTTGAGTCAGGCCATCGCCCGCTTCAAGGTCTGAGCCTCAGGCTTTCGGCAAGGCCCGCCGGACGAGTTGCACCCAGTAGCTGACTCCCAGGGTCAGCAACTCGTCATTGAAGTCGTAGTGCGGATTGTGCAGCGTGCAGCCGCCGGTGCCCGGGCCGTTGCCGAGCCAGACATAGCAGCCCGGCTTTTCGCGCAGCATATAGGCGAAATCCTCGGCGCCCATCGACGGCAGAATATCGGTGAGTACCCGTTCCGGACCAAAAACCTCGGCCGCCACGGCCTGGCAGAATTTTGCCTCAGCGACGCTGTTGACCGTCGGCGGATAGCGGTGGTCGAAATGCACGCTGATCTGTGCCCCGTTCGCCGCCGCAATGCCGCTGCACAGCCGCTCAATGGCCCGCTCGATGTTCTCCTGGACGTCCGCCTTGAAACTGCGGATCGTGCCGCGCAGCACCACTTCTTCCGGAATGATGTTCCACGCTTCGCCGGCATGGAACTGGGTAACGCTGACCACCGCCGACTCGCACGGATGCAACGTGCGGCTGACCACCGTTTGCAGGGCCTGCACCAGTTGCGCGCCGGCGACGATGGAATCGACGCCCTGATGCGGCATCGCCGCGTGGCAACCGTGGCCGCGCACGAAGATTTCGAAAGCGCAGGTGCCGGCCATTACCGGCCCCGGCATCGCCGCCATTTCGCCGACCGGAATGCCCGGCCAGTTGTGCAGGCCGAATACCGACTCGACGGGAAAACGCTCGAACAGGCCGTCTTCGATCATCACCGCGGCACCGCCTTCCGATTCCTCGGCCGGCTGGAAAATGAACACTGCGACGCCGTCGAAATCCGGATTGCCGGCCAGGTAGCGCGCCGCACCGAGCAGCATCGCGGTATGACCGTCATGGCCGCAGGCGTGCATCTTGCCGGCGTGCCGCGAGTGGTGCGGAAACTCGTTCATTTCGGCGAGCGGCAGGGCGTCCATGTCGGCCCGCAGGCCGATCATTTTGGACGAAGTGCCGGCCCGCAGTACGCCGACGACACCGGTTTTGGCGATGCCGCGATGCACCTCGAGGCCATAGCGTTCAAGTTCGCCGGCGACCAGGTCGGCCGTGCGCGCCTCGGCGAAGGCAAGTTCGGGATGGGCGTGGATGTCGCGCCGTTGCGCGGTCAGCTCGGCGAGGAAGGGTAAATCAAGCAGGGGAAGGGTCGGGGGCATGGTCGTCTCCTTATCGGTTTCCATTATGCCGCGGCTTGCCCCGCCGCGCCGCCTTGATTATGCTGCGACAAATGGAACTCGTTCTCATCAGCGGCCTCTCCGGCTCGGGCAAGTCGGTCGCCCTCAACCTTCTCGAAGACTCGGGCTATTACTGCGTGGACAACCTGCCGGTGGTCATGCTGACGATACTCGTCCCGATGCTGATGGAGGACGAAATCCGCAAGGTGGCAATCGCCATCGATGCCCGCTCCGGCCACGGCATCGAAATGCTGCCGGAAAAGCTGGCGAAACTCGTCGAATATGGCGTGCGCCCGAGCTTTCTCTTCCTCTACTCGAATGAGGAAACGCTGCTCAAGCGCTATTCCGAATCGCGCCGCCGTCATCCGCTGGCCAGCAACGGCAAGACGCTGGAAGAAGCCATCCGCAGCGAACGGAAGATGCTCGAGCCGATCGCCGGCCTCGGCCATCGCATCGATACCAGCGGCATGAAAGCCAATGCGCTGCGCGAGTGGGTGCGCCAGTTCATCGAAGCCGAGCCCGGCCAGGGCCTGACGCTGATGTTCGAATCATTCGGCTTCAAGCACGGCCTGCCGCTCGATGCCGACCTCGTCTTCGACGTCCGCTGCCTGCCCAACCCACATTACGACGTCGCATTGCGCCCGCTGACCGGCCGCGACCAACCGGTCATCGACTTCCTCGAAGCCGAGGAAGAAGTTCGCCGGATGCGCGACGACATCAGCCATTTCGTCGCCACCTGGCTGCCGGCCTATATCCGCGACAACCGCAGCTATCTGACGGTAGCGATCGGCTGCACCGGCGGCCAGCATCGTTCGGTTTATATTGCCGAATGGCTGGCCCGCGAATTCGCCGACCGCGCCCGCGTGCTGGTCCGCCACCGCACCCTGGCCGGCGGCTGACCGACCCACCATGCCCGATTCCCCGATTTGCCCGCCCGGCTCGCCCATTCCGGCCAGCCCGCTGCGGCGCTGGCCATAGTGCCCTGGCTGAGCCTGATCCGACCGGGCGACTGGCTGGTCATCCTGGCCGGCACGCTGCTGGTCGGCACCAGCATTCCGCTGTTCTGGCAGGGCGGCATGGCCGACCGGGCGATCATCCGCCAGGAAGGCAAGGTCTTTGCCGAGGTCGACCTGCGCAGCAAGCGGCAGTTCGAAATCAGCGGACCGCTCGGCACCACGCTGATCGCCGTCGAACCCGGGCGGGCCCGCGTCGTCTCCGACCCCGGGCCGCGCCAGTACTGCGTGCGCCAGGGCTGGTTGATGCGTCCCGGCGAAATCGCCATCTGCGCCCCCAATCGCGTCAGCGTCCAGATCACCGGGCGCACCAAGGTCTATGACTCGATCAATTACTGAACTCACGGTAACCAGCGAAGACCGCCGTGTCGCCTGGCTGGCCACTGCCGCCGTCGCACTGTCACTGGTCGATGCCGCCATTCCGTCGCCGCTGCCCGGCGTCAAGCCCGGCCTGGCCAATATCGTGACGCTGGTCGTCCTTGCTCGCTACGGCTGGGGCACGGCGGTCTGGGTCAGCGGCCTGCGCGTCCTGGCCGGCAGCCTGCTCCTCGGTTTCTTTCTCGCCCCCGGCTTCTTCCTGTCGCTGACCGGCACGACGCTCAGCCTGCTCACGCTGGGTCTGGCCCGCCACCTGCCGCAGCGCTGGTTCGGGCCGGTCAGCCTGAGCATCCTGGCCGCCTTTGCCCACATCGGCGGGCAATTGTTGCTGGCCAGGGTCTGGCTGATTCCGCACGACGGCATTTTCCTGCTGACCCCGGTCTTTGCCGGCGCAGCGCTGGTATTCGGCACCATCAACGGCCTGATCGCCGCTAAACTGCTGGCTGAACCCGCGCCATCGGAAACCCGCCATGCCTAAGACCATCTGCCTTGCCCTGACCGGCGCTTCCGGGATGCCCTACGGCCTGCGCCTGCTGGAATGCCTGCTCGACGCCGGCTGCCAGGTCCAGCTGCTCTACTCGCAGGCCGCCCAGGTCGTTGCCCGCCAGGAAATGGATTTCGAACTGCCGTCGCGCCCGGCCGAAACCAAGGCCGCCCTGCTCGCCCGTTTCCCGGCCGCCGATCCGGACAAGCTGCAGGTTTTCGGCCGCGAAGAATGGTTCGCCCCGGTCGCTTCCGGTTCCAACCCGCCCGATGCGATGGTCGTCTGCCCGTGCTCGATGGGCACGTTGGCGGCGATTGCCCAGGGGCTGGCCGACAACCTGATCGAACGCGCCGCCGACGTGGTGCTCAAGGAAGGCCGCAAGCTGGTGCTGGTTCCACGTGAAACGCCGTTCTCGGCCATCCACCTGGAAAACATGCTGCGCCTGGCGCGGGCCGGCGCCGTCATCCTGCCGCCCAGCCCCGGCTTCTACCACCATCCGCAAAGCGTCCAGGACATCGTCGACTTCGTTGTCGCCCGCGTCCTCGACCAGATCGCCGTCGGCCATACGCTGATGCAGCGCTGGGGCGAATGATGGGCTGGTTCGATTTCGTCCGCTCGCCAACCGGGGCCTCGGTCGATACCTTGCGCATCCCGCTGTTTCCGCTGAACGCCGTGCTCTTTCCCGGCGGCGTCCTGCCGCTGAAAATTTTCGAGCAACGCTATCTCGACATGGCCGCCGCCTGCCTGAAGGGCGACAAGCCCTTCGGCATCTGCCTGATCGCCAGCGGCGGCGAAACCGGCACCGCCGCCCAGCCGCACCCGGTCGGTACGCTGGCCACCATCGGCAACTGGGAAATGGAGCAGCTGGGCATCCTGATGATCACCGCCCACGGCGGCCGGCGGTTTCGCATCATCGAAACGCGGGTCGGCCCGGACAACCTGCTTGAAGCCTCCGTCGAACTGCTCGCCGATACGCTGCCGGCTACCCTGCCGGGCGAACGCGGGCGCCTGCTGCCGCTGCTCCGTCGGGTGGTCAACGACCTCGGCAACGAACGCATTCCCGAACCGCATCGCTACGATGACGCGGAATGGGTCGGCTACCGGATTACCGAAGTCCTGCCGATCCAGAACCTGGCCAAGCAGAAGCTGCTCGAACTGGAAGACCCGCTGGCCCGTCTGGAAATCCTCGAAAAGTTTCTCGACCAGCGCAAACTGCTCGGCTAAACGCCATCCCTGAAGTCTCGCAAGGCCTCGGCCAGCTCGGTCACCGTTGCCGTCCAGTCGCCCCGCTGCGCCTGCCGGAACAGCCGCATGGTCGGGTACCACGGGCTGTCGCTGCGCTGCTGCAACCACCGCCAGTCGGTCTTGTAAGCGGGCAGCAGTAACCAGCACGGCAGGCCGAGCGCCCCGGCCAGATGGGCAACCGCGGTATCGACGGCAATCAGCAGATCGAGCTGGCTGAGCATGGCCGCCGTATCGGCCATGTCCTCAATGGCCGGGCCAAGCGCGGTCAGCGGTAATCCTGACGGCACCGGCGCGGCTCCCGTCGCGCCTTGCTGGACGCTGAAGAAACGTACCCCGGCCAGCCGCCACAAGGGCGCCAGCACCTCCAGCCCGGGCAGCGAACGATCGGCATCGTTGGCGTGTTGCGGATTGCCGCGCCAGACCAGCCCGACCCGCAGGCCATCGCCGGCCAGCAGCGCGGCATGCCGGGCCACCCGCACGGGATCGACAAACAGGTAGGGGGTCGCCGACGGAATCGTGCTCAGCACCGTGCCGGCATGCAGTGGCAGACTGAGCAGGAAAACCCAGTAATCGTGGCTGTCCAGGTGCTGCTCGGCGTCGTTCAAACAGACCACCAGATCCGGGCCGGCCAGCGTCTTCAACAAGGCGTGTTGGCAGGGCCGGCCAAGCAGCGTCACTTGCCGCGGCCCCTGCGCCTTCAGCCAGGCAAGGTAGCGCACGAACTGGATTTCATCGCCCAGCCCCTGCTCGGCGATGACGACAATCGACTTGCCGGCCAGCGCCTCGCCCTGCCATTGCGGGCAAGATGGCGGCCGGCCCAGCGCCCCGCTGCCGGCCCCGGCGCGAACGTGCTGGCGCGCCTCGTAGAGCGGCCAGCCTTCGGCCAGACGGCCCTGCTGCAGCAACAACTGGGCAAAATTCATCCGCGCCTGCTGGGCGTCCGGCTGAAGTGCCAGCGCCGCGCGAAAACAGGCTTCCGCCTCGGCCGCCCGCCCCTGGTCGACGAGCAAAATAGCCAGATTGGAATGCGCTTTGGCAAACTCGGGCTTGAGCCGGATCGCCTCCCGGTACAGTTTTTCCGCCTCCGCCTCCTGCCCCGCCTTGAGCAGCAGGCCGGCCAGATTGGACCGAATTTCCGCCGAGTCGGGCGCCAGCGCCAAAGCCCGCCGCTGCTGAATTTCTGCCTCGTCCAGGCGGCCAAAGTCCTCCAGCAACAAGGCAAGATTGGCGGGCAGCTCCGGATCATCGGGAAAGGCTGTCAACGCCTGCCGATAGGCCGTTTCGGCCTCGCCACCCAGCCCCCGGCGATGCAAGGCAAGGCCCAGACTGTTGTGGGCCGTAACCAGCGACGGATCAAGTTCGAGCAGACGCCGCCAGCAAGCCACCGCATATTCGTCGTCACCCTCGCTGCCCGCGCAAGTCGCGGCAAGCTCGAGCAACGCCCCATCATCGGGAAACAGCGTCAGGCCCATCCGGGCCGTGCGCAACGCCTCGGCGGAAGAGCCGCGCAGGAACTGCAACTCCGCGAGCTCTACAAACGGGTTATCCATCGGGCAGTGAAGACCATGATCACCAAAGTTGCTCAGTATCTACGAAAACATCAGATCACCTCTGTTACCGACTCTAGGTGGCAACAACCTGATGATTGGCCGATAGCGGCACGAAACTCGAACTTGCGCCGTCGAGTGCATCGATCACCCCTTTCTCGATGTCGTACACCCAACCGTGCAGGTTCAGGCGGCGCTGCGCGAGGGCTAGCGCGACCGACGGATGAGTACGGATATTGGCGAGCTGGGCGATCACGTTCTGGCGCACCAGCGCATCAGCTTTCTCCTGCTGGGTCGCGTACACCTGGGAGGCGACGATGGCCTTGGCGGAATCCGCGTGGCGCAACCAGTGGGCGACCGCCGGCAGATGGTCGAGGCATTGGCAGCTGGAAATTGCCGCCATCGCGCCACAATTCGAATGACCACATATCACGATATCGCTGACCTGAAGGACAGATACCGCATACTCGACCGTTGCCGAAACACCGCCGGGCTCCGGCCCGTAGGACGGCACGATGTTGCCCGCGTTGCGAATGACGAACAGGTCGCCCGGCTCCTGCTGCGTAAACAGTTCCGGCACCACCCGGCTATCCGAGCAGGTCACAAACAGCACCTTGGGGTTCTGCCGCTGCGCCAATTGCTTGAACAGCTGCGTTCTTTCCGGAAAGACATCCTTTTGAAACTTCAAGAAACCTTCAATCACCTTTTGCACTGCTTAACTCCGGGAGCGTATCTGATGGGAAATGCCAGCAATAGAGCTGGGATGAGCAGAGAAGTTCCAAGTGCGCTTCTGACCAGTTACCGGAAATTGGCACAGCCGTGGGTTTCTGAAACTCAGTGTAAAGCCGACATTGCTTGAGCAGCTACTCGACGTCGGCAACCGGCTCAGGTCAGCCAGAAGCGGACAGGCAGGAGGCCATGGTGGATATCGCTGGAGAAATGACCGAGGGCGCCATGTTACGGCGCCCTCCGGCAATTCTTCAACTCAGCGCAAAAACGGTTTCCGTTCCCTCGTCCCAGCCGTCCCACAGGTAGTCGTTGGCCTTGCCGTCGGCGATCAGGCGCAGGGCGTAATTGACCTGTTCCTTGTAGAAATCGCAGAAGGCACCGATCTTGTCCATGCCGCCGTTCATCTCGAAGGCTTCGGCCGGACACGGTGAGCCGCAGAAATGGCGGATCGCACAGTCGCCGCACGGGCTGAACTTGTCCACATCTCGCGTCGTAACGGTCTGGAAGGCCGGTGAGGCCAGAGCCGCCTCGACGCCATCGACCAGCAGGTTGCCGCCCCGGAAGTTGGGCAGGCCGATGAACTCGCTGCACGGGTAGAGGCCGCCGTCGGCGGCCAGCGCGAAGAAGGCGCGACCGCCGCCGCAGGGCGAAATGTCGCACATCAACCGGCGCGCCGTCGGGGCCAGGATGCCAATCAGGATATTGGCGAAATTGGCGACCATCAGCTTGCGGCCGGTCTCCCGGTACAGCTCGTGGGTGCGGTCCATGGCGGCGAAGAAGGCCTTGGCCATGTCGCCGTCGGCCGGCTTGACGCCGCGCGCCCCGGGCAGGGTGCAGCGCACGGTGTTGAGCATGCAGGTCGGCACCTCTTGGGCGTGGAACAGCTCGACCATGCGCGTCAGATAAGGCAGGTTCTCGGTCGTGCAGGTCGTGATGACGCTCCATGAACCGTAGCCGCGCAGCTTCTCCATGGTGCGCAGCACCTTGTCGTGCACGCTCTTGCCGCCCCAGGTCCGGCGCGTTGCATCGGTAATCTCGGCCAGCGGGCCGTCGAGCGAGAGGCCGATGCTGACATTGCGCGAGGTCAGGAAATCGAGCGCCGCATCGTCGAGCAGTGTGCCGTTGGTCTGCAGGCCGAAGATGAAATCGTCGCCAAAGGCGTCGATCGCTTCGAAGACAGCGGCCTGGTTCATCAGAGGCTCGGCGCCGTGGAAAATGGCGCGCGGCTTGCGGCCGTCCGGCATCACCGAGCGGAAGTAGTCGCACAGCTTACCGAGCGAAGCGTGCAACAGTTCGGCCGACATGTGCGTGCCGCTGCTGCGCTGGGTATCGGGCAGATAGCAGTAGGTGCAGTTGAGATTGCAGCGCTCGGTCGGGTTGAGATAGACGCCGGAGGGTTTCAGTTCAAAGCGCAGGGCATGCAACTCCTGCCGGAACCCATCGGCCTTCTCGCGATAGGCGGCAAGCGTCGCCGAATCGAGCCCCTCGCCGACCTTGTTCTTGTCAACCAGAGCCCAGAAGGCGGTGTCGGGATCGGTCACGGCGGCGTAGACATCATGGCCGATGTCGACAGGCAGAAAATGCGGGTCGCGCAGCGCTCCCTCAGGAAGCGCTGCGGTCATTTGGCCGCCTTCTTGTCCATCAGCACGTAGTGCGACAGGCCCATGCCTTCCGGGTTGCAGCTCTTACGCACGGCGATGGTCGGGGCGACCGACGCAGTCTGACTGATCGGCGTTTGCGGGTGTTTAACGGTTGAAGTCACAGTTTTGGTCATGTTCCACTCCTCGGGAATGCAAAAACAAAAAGGGCTCCGGCTGACTGCACGCTTTTCGCATGCAGTCAGCCGGAGCCCTTGCCTTGGCTCCTGATTGGTATCGATTCGTCTTCTGGCTTCCGGATCAGCCGAAGCGCTGCGCCTTCCCTGCGTGGTATGCCCCGCAAGTGGCTGGTCTGGCGACCATGCAGTCTTCGTCCCCGGTTACAGCGGCGGGCCCGCCACGGATTCGCACCGTGTTCCGTATCTCGATACCGATAGGAGCGCGGATTCTCTCAAAGCGCCGCGAAAACAGTCAAGTGTCTTAGAACCTGTTCACGGTCTTCCGAGCAAGAGCGCGAGAAAGGCGGGGCGAATGATCGCTCCGCCACCCAGTGCTGGGGTATGACGGCAATGATGTGTAGTTCGCTTCGTTTGGCGATTTGAGTGTGGACACGGAAAAGGTCTTCAATGGCATGGCCAACTTTGAATGCTTCCTTGCTGATGCCACTGGGTCGCATTCGGCCCCACGCGTGCCGCAGGTATATCTGTTAGTTGGTACGTTGAAGTCTGCCTTCTGAAAGCCAGGAGGTCTGCAAAGAGCACGGCGCCGACGTAGGCACAAGTCGCAAACTGGAAAACTGCCGAAGGGAAGTGGAGCGGGCGATGAGAATCGAACTCACGGCTCTAGCTTGGGAAGCTAGGGTATTACCATTATACGACGCCCGCTCTGGGCAGAAGGCCGCATTCTAAGCGGAGAAGCCGCCGCGAACAACCTTGTCAGAGGTCGGCCAGTTTCCGGTACTGGCCGGCGTGGAAAAGCAGCGGCGCGAGATCCGGCGTCTCGCTGAATTTTTCGATGCGGCCGATGAAGACGGTGTGGTCGCCGGCGACGTGCGCCGTTTCGTTGGCGACTTCGAAGCTCGAGCAGCAGGCCGGGAAGACCGGCGCCCCGCCTGCCCCCGGCTGCCAGGGCAGGCCGACGAAACGGTCGGTCGGCCAGGTGGCGAAACGGTTCGAGAGATCCTGTTGGGTAACCGACAGGATGTTGATCGCGTGGTGGCTGGCCCGGCGGAAGGCTTCGAGATTGTGCGAGCCGTTGTCGAGGCACCACAGGACAAGCGGCGGCTCGAGCGATACGGCGGAGAAGGAATTGACGGTCAGGCCGATCGGATGCCCATCCGGATCGATGGCCGTGACGACAGCAATGCCGGTGGCAAAACGGCCGAGGGCATTACGCAGTGCACGGGTATCAGTTTGGGCTTGGGTCATCGGGGTCGATCAGGCTAGGGGCGGCGAAAAGGCCGTATTATCCGTGCTCCCGTAGCCGACGTCGAGGCAGAATTGGCCGTTCCCAATGCATTTACCGCACATCTGATCGCCTGGCAGCAAGTCGCCGGGCGCCACGACCTGCCCTGGCAGAAAACCCGCGATCCTTACCGCATCTGGCTTTCCGAGATCATGTTGCAGCAAACGCAGGTGACGACGGTGATCCCGTATTACCAGCGCTTCCTCGCCAGTTTTCCCGATGTCCAGGCGCTGGCAGCGGCGTCGATCGATAAGGTCAGCGAACACTGGGCCGGCCTCGGCTACTACGCCCGGGCGCGCAATCTGCACCGTTGCGCCGGGCAGATTGTTGCGCTGCACGGCGGCAAATTCCCCGAATCCGCCGAACAGCTGAGCGAACTGCCCGGTATCGGGCGGTCTACAGCGGCGGCCGTTGCCGCTTTTGCCTTTGGCCAGCGCGCGGCGATTCTCGATGGCAATGTCAAACGCGTCCTCTGTCGGCACTTCGGGATCGCCGGCTTTCCCGGTGCGGTAGCCGTCCATAGCAAGTTATGGGAGCTGGCGGAAGAACTGCTGCCGGATAGCGGCATCGAAACCTATACGCAGGGCCTGATGGATCTCGGCGCAACGCTGTGCACGCGCAGTCGGCCGCGCTGCGCCGATTGCCCGGTGGCCGGCAGCTGCGTCGCCCGGCGCGATGGACGCCAGGGCGAATTGCCGGAAGCGCGACCACGGGCAGCGGTGCCGGAACGCACGACGAGCTTTGCCTTGATTGTCGACGGGTCGCGCCTGCTGCTCCAGCGGCGACCGCCGAGCGGCTTGTGGGGCGGCCTGCTGGTGCCACCGGAGGGCGACATCGACGGCATCCTCGCCCGGCTCGGCCTGAACGCCGCGCAGCAGCAGCCGTTGCCGCCGCTGAAACATGCCTTCACGCACTTTCGCCTGACCTTGCAGCCGGTACTCTGCCGCGTCGCGGCGAACCCGGGGATTGCCGAACCAGGCCTCGAATGGGTCGATCTCGACAAGGCGGCCGAGGCCGGCGTGCCGGCGCCGATCAAGAAACTGATCAGGCTGGTAGCCAGCGCAAGGGACTGAGCCCCCAACGCTCGTAGCTCTCGGCGCGGACGATCTGGCCGTAGTGATTGCCGACTTTCCGGGTCAGGTCGATCTCGACCGGCGTCACGTACTGGTGGCGGGCGGCGTGGTAAATGACCCGGACGATCGGGCTGAGCAGATTGTCGTGGTGCAGTTCCTCAACCACCGCCAGATGGCCGCTTTCCAGCAGGACCAGGGTGCCGACCGGATAGATCCCGACGGTGCGGACAAAGGCGGTGACCAGCGACGGGTCGAACTGGGTGCCGCCCTGATCGTACAGCTGGCGCAAAGCATCCGAGGGCGAAATGGCCGGCCGGTAGGGGCGATCCGAAGTCATCGCGTCGTAACTGTCGACAATCGCCGCCATCCGGCCGGCCACTGAAATTCCGTCGCCGGCCATCCGGTAAGGGTAGCCGCAGCCGTTATAGCGCTCGTGATGTTCGAGAACGACGGCCACCGAGGTTTCCGACAGGTGCGAGGTCGCTTCGAGAACGCTCAGCCCTTCCTCGACATGGCTCTGGACCACCGAGTATTCGGCCTGCGAGAGCATGCCGGGCTTGGTGATCAGGCGGGCATCGAGGGCCGCCTGGCCGATGTCCTTGAGCATGGTGCCGAGCGCCAGTTTTTCGATTTCCGGCTGCGCCATGCCTTGTTTCTGGCCAAAGGCAATGATCAGCGCCGCGGTCGCCACGGCGTGTTCGGTGGCATAGGTCGCGGCTTGCTTGAGGCGGGCCAGCGGGGCCAATGCATCCGGGTTGCGGCTGACCGATTCGATCATCTTGCTGACCACCGGTTCGAGACGGGCGGCATCGACTTCGCGGCCGCCCCGCGCGGCGAGCATCAGATCGCTCACCGTCGCGCTGGCTTCGGTGATCAGGCGGCTGGCCCGCCGGCGTTCCTCACCCAGAGAAATCGTCGCCGGGCTTGCCTTGAGCCGCTCGGCCCGCGACATGAAGGTGCGCTCGACGAAGTGGTACGGAACCGGCGGCGGGGCTGGCGGTGGCAAGTCGATGCCCCTGGCGGTGTCGATGCTGACCTGGACGATGCCTTCCTCGAGCAGCCGGCCGATCTGCGCTTCATCGCGGACGAAAAAGCGCCGCCGCCAGAACGAGTGCTCCAGCCAGTGCCGATGCAGATCCACCACATACATGCCGGGCAGCAGCTGCCGAATCGGAATCTGGCGGATCACGCTGGCTATCCCGCCCTATTTCTTTGCCGCTTCGGCTTCGTGCCGTTCGGCCTGCTGCATCTTCCGGGCAACGCGGGCCTCGTGGTCTTCGCGCTTCTTGCGCTGCTGCTCCGCCTCGGCCGCCTTGCGGCGGGCGCCTTCCTCGGCTTGTCGCGCCTTGTTGGCCCGGGTCGCTGCCGCCTCGGCCTCGGCCGCCTGCCGCGCCTCGCCGGTTTCCACGGCCCGGCTTTCACGTTCCACCGCCCGTTGCGGCGCCGCCTCGGCCTGACGCCGGTCCTTATCGGCCAGCTGTTCCTTCTTGACTGCGCGCTCCAGCGCCTTGCCCTCGATCTCCAGATTGCTCGCCGCGCGGCCGGACAGCATGTGCTCGTGGCGCGCCTGGTCAAGACACTGGTTCACCAGAAAATTCTTCCGACATTGCGCACTTTTCTGCTCGAAAATCCGCTCGGCCTCGTCCTTGCGCGCCCGGCTCTCGCTCTGCAGCGCCTCCGCCTTGTCGAGGCGGAGCTGCCAATCGGCCTCCAGTTCCGGGCTCGGCCCGCTATCGGCGGCCAGGGCCGGACAACTGAAGGCAAGCAGCAGGATCAGGCGGGCAGCCAGTGATAGGGATCGATTTTCCATTTTTCGTAATTCTCAAAACTGGCGATGCGGTCCTGCACCTTGGCGAGATCGACGATCTCCGGCGGAATGTAGTGCTGCTGACCGGCATGGTAAAAAATCCGCACCACCGGTTCGAGCAGGCTTTTCTCGTTTTGTTCGACAACCACGCCCATCCGCTTGCTGTCGAGCTGGACCAGCGTGCCGGTCGGGTAAATGCCGATGGCCCGGATGAAAGCCTGGACCAGCTGCGGATCGAAGTGGTGGGCGCTCCATTCGAGCAGCTTCTTCAGCGCTTGCGTCGGCGACATGCCCTTGTGATAGACGCGCTCGGAGGAAATCGCATCGTACACATCGACGATGGCCGCCATCTGCCCGTAGAGCGAAATACCCCCGCCGGCCAGCTTGTCCGGATAACCGCTGCCATCGAAACGCTCATGGTGCTGGCTGGTGACCTGCCGGGCAATTTCGCCGATACCCGGCGTCTGTTCGAGCAACAACCTGCCTTGCGCGACGTGCGACTGGATCCGGACATATTCGTCGTCGGTCAACTTAGCCGGCTTGTTGAGAATCTCGTCCGGTATCCGCGCCTTGCCGACATCGTGCAGAAGCCCGCCCAGCGCCATCTCCTTGATGACTTCCTTGGACAGCTTCATGCCCCGGCCGAAAGCGACCAGCAAGGCACAGACGCTGACCGAATGCTCGAAGGTGTAATCGTCGTGATTCTTCAGACGGGCCAGCGGCAGCAGCGCATCCTGGTTGCGGAAGATCGAATCGACCATGTTCTCGACCAGCGGCTCGATGCGGTCGATCTGGATCTGCTGGCCCATGCGGATGTCGTCCATCATGTGGCGAACGATCTTGTTGGCTTCGCCATGCAAGCGCCGGGCGCGCACCGATTCCTCGGTCAGCTCGGTGGCAATCGGCTTTTCCGGCGGCTTCCGGGCGATTTCCTGCAGCCGCTGGTCGAGATCGGCATTGACTTCGCGCTGGCTGCGCGCCGCCCAGACATCGGCACCTTTGACCGTGTCGATGTACAACTCACGGATGCCGACCTCGGCAATCTTGTCTACGGTTGCCAGATCGCGCACATAGAAGGCATTGGACAGGAAAGGGTGGTCGAGCCAGCCGCAATTCAGGTCATGGACATACATGCCGGGCTTGAGCTGGTCGACGCGAATCTGCTTGATCATGCAGAAGATTTTAGCAGCCCACCGCTATAATTCGCGGCCTTATGATCGCCCTTCGTCAAGTCACTTTTGCCCGTGCCGGCCGCCCGCTGGTCATCGATGCCTCCGTTCAGCTCCACCCCGGCTGGAAGGTCGGCGTCGTCGGCGCCAACGGGTGCGGCAAATCCAGCCTGTTTGCGCTGCTCTCCAACGAGTTGCACGCCGAATCCGGCGATGTCGAGATCCCGGCCAGCTGGCACATCGCGCGCGTCGCCCAGGAGACGCCGGCCTTGCCCGATGCGGCGCTCGAGTTCGTGCTCGACGGCGACGTCGAACTGCGCCGCGTCGAGCGCGAACTGGCCGCCGCCGAAGCGGCCGGCGACGGCGTCGCGATCGGCCACCTGCATGCCCGCTATGGCGAAATCGAGGGCTACTCAGCCAAGGCCCGCGCCGCCGAAGTGCTGCACGGCCTCGGCTTCAAGGATGCCGACTTCACCCGCCCGGTCGCCGATTTCTCCGGCGGCTGGCGGGTTCGCCTCAATCTGGCCCGCGCCCTCTCCTGCCGCGCCGACCTGTTGCTGCTCGACGAGCCGACCAACCACCTCGATCTCGACGCCGTGTTCTGGCTGGAAAGCTGGCTGAAGAACACGCCGGCCACGCTGCTGCTCATTTCGCACGACCGCGACTTCCTCGATGCCGTGGTCGGCCAGATCATGTCCATCGACCTGCAGCGGCTGACCCTGACGACCGGCGGCTATTCCGACTACGAACGGGCCCGCGCCGCCCGGCTGGCCACCCAGCAATCGGCCTTCGAGGCGCAGCAACGGCAGATCGCCCACCTCTCCAGCTACATCGAACGCTTTCGCGCCCAGGCCACCAAGGCCCGCCAGGCGCAGAGCCGGATCAAGATGCTGGAACGGATGGAAACGGTGGCCGCGGCCCACGTCGACTCGCCTTTCCATTTCAGCTTCCGCCAGCCAACCGCGCTGCCCGACCCGCTGCTGACGATAGAAAGAGCCTCGGCCGGCTATATCGACCGGAAGATTCTCGACAACATCTCGCTGACCCTCCGTCCGGGCTGCCGCATCGGCCTGCTTGGCCGCAACGGCGCCGGCAAATCGACGCTGATCAAGCTGCTGGCCGGCACCATCGCCCAGCAGGGCGGCGAGCGCAAGGAGGCCAAGGCGCTGAACATCGGCTACTTCGCCCAGCACCAGCTCGAACAGTTGCGCCCCGACGAATCGCCGCTGCAGCACTTGGCCCGCCTCGAACCGACCACCCCGGAACAGGAACTGCGCGACTACATCGGCGGCTTCGACTTCCGCGGCGACATGGCGATGCGCGCCATCGAACCCTTCTCCGGCGGCGAAAAATCTCGTCTGGCGCTGGCCCTGCTGATCCGCACCAAGCCCAACCTGCTGCTGCTCGACGAGCCGACCAACCACCTCGACCTCGAAATGCGCGAAGCCCTGACCTTCGCCATGCAGGATTTTGCCGGCGGCATGGTCTTCGTCTCGCACGACCGCCACCTGCTGCGCACCTGCGCCGACGAACTGCTGCTGGTCGCCGACGGCAAGGCCGAGCCCTTCGACGGTGACCTCGACGATTACGCCGCCTGGCTGGCCAGCCAGCGCAATGCCGAAAAAGCGGCCGAACCGGAGCTCCTCGCCGAAAAAACCGAGCGCCTGCAGCAACGGGCCGACGCCAAGGCCAGCCGGCAGGCCGTGCTCGCCCAGCGCCGGCCGCTGGTCAAGGAAATCGAGCAACTGGAGAAGAAGCTCGCCAAGTGGCACGAGGAAAAGACCGCTCTGGAAGCGCAGTTTGCCGATCCGGCCTTCTACACCACGGTCGACCGGGCGAAAAGCGAGGAAATGCACAAGCAGGCCGGGCAGCTCGGCGACCAAATCGACGCGGCGGAAATGCGCTGGCTGGAAGTGCATGAAGCGCTGGAAGCATTGCCGGCTGTCGACTGACCGCCCCCAGCATTAGCCCACCATGACCACGCCCCCGCCCCGCCTGCCCAAACCCGACGTCTGCCTGCCGAACGGCTCGGCCGAACTGGCCATGCTCGATGTCTACATGCCGATGATGAAGTCGGCGGCGATCATCTCCGCCAGCCGCCTCGGCCTGTTCGAAGCCCTGGCCGGCGGCCCGCTGGCCATCGTCACGCTGGCCGCGAAAATCCACGCCAGCCTGGAAGGTACAGCCCGCCTGGTCGATTTCCTGGTCAGCATCGCTTATCTCGAGGAACAGGATGACTGCGTCGCCAATTCGGCGAGCACCCAGCGCTGGTTCACCAGCGCCGGCCAGATCGACTACACGCCGGGCGTGCTGTGGACGCATGCCGCCTGGTCGATGATGGGCAACCTGGCCGAAGCGGTGAAAGCCGGCATGCCGGAAAAGACGCTGTGGGACAACATGCTCGAACAACCGGAGCTAGGCCCGCTGTTCTCGTCCTACATGCGGGCCTTTTCGCACGATCTCGGCCCCGACCTGCTCAAGCACGTGCCGATTGCCGACGGCCACCAACGCCTGCTCGACCTCGGCGGCTCGCACGGCCTGCATTCGATCCGTTTCTGCCAGCGCTATCCGCAGCTCGAAGCGCTGATCGTCGATCTGCCGACGGCTTTGGCCGACACCGCCACCACCATCGAACAGGAGCAGCTCTCCGACCGCGTCCGCCTGCGCCCGGGCGACGTCCTGCATTGGGACTGGGGCGGTCAGCACGATGTCGTCTTCTACCTGTCGGTCGCCCACAACCAGAGCGCCGACGACAACCGCCAGGTCATCGCCAAAATCGGCGAGACGCTGCGCCCGGGCGGTTTTCTGGTCATTCACGAATACCTGCACGACGAGACGCCCAGCGCCTTCCAGGCCGCTTTCCGTCTGACGCTGCTCTACGAGACCGGGACCCGCACCTATCATTACGACGACTACACCGAATGGCTGACGGCGGCCGGGTTCACGGCAATCGAGCGGATCGATCTCGACCCGCTGGAAAAGGGTTCGCTGATCCTCGCCCGGCGCTAACTTAATGCCCGGAAGCCGCGGCAAAGCAGGCGAAATCCACGCCGCATCAGGTAAAATTTCGTCTTTCCGAACACCTCCGCAGGAGCCTCACCGTGCAAATCGTCTGCCTTGACCTCGAAGGGGTCCTCGTCCCTGAAATCTGGATCGAATTCTCCAAGCGGACGGGTATTCCCGAGCTGATGCGCACGACGCGCGACGAGCCGGACTACGACAAGCTGATGACCTACCGCCTGGACATCCTGCGCCAGCACAAGCTCGGCCTGCCGGACATCCAGAAGGTGATTGGCGAAATGGGCCCGATGCCGGGTGCCCGCGCCTTCCTCGACAAGCTGCGCGAGGATTACCAGGTCGTCATCCTGTCCGACACCTTCTACGAATTCGCCCATCCGCTGATGCGTCAGCTCGGCTGGCCGACGCTGTTCTGCCATTCGCTGGAAGCCGACACGGAAGGCATGCTGGTCGCCTACCACCTGCGCATGCCGGACCAGAAGCGCGAAGCGGTCAAGCGCTTCAAGGAACTGAAATTCACCATCGTCGCCGCCGGCGACAGCTACAACGACACGGCGATGCTCGGCGAAGCCCACGGCGGCATCCTGTTCCACCCGCCGGAAAACGTCATCCGCGAATTCCCGCAGTACCCGGTCGTGCTGAACTACGACGACCTGCGCAGTGAAATCGACAAGGCGTTTCTAGCTGCCTAGTTGCCTGGGATCCAGTTACCTGGCAAGACCAACCCCGCTGGATCCTCGATCCCAATAGCTCGATCCTGAAAAGCCATGCTACGCAACCGTTTCTACACGCTATCCGCCTCCTGCCCCGACCAGGTGGGCATCATCGCCAGGGTATCCGGCTTCATCGCCGAACACGGCGGCTGGATTCTCGAATCGAGTTTCCATTCGGATGTGCTGACCAGCCGCTATTTCATGCGCATCGAGATCAAGGCCGATTCACTGCCTTTCCTGCTCGCCGAATTCCGCGAACGCTTCGCCAACGAAGTCGCCGATCCGCTGCAAATGACTTGGCAGATCAACGATAGCGCGGTCAAGAAACGGGTCGTCATCCTGGTGTCCAAGCAGGAACACTGCCTCTACGACCTGCTGGCGCGCTGGCAAGCCAAGGAACTGGACATCGAAATCCCCTGCGTCATTTCCAACCACGACACCTTCCGCGGTTTCGTCGAATGGCACGGCATCCCTTTCCATCACCTGCCGGTCACCGCCGACAACAAGAAGGGGTCCTACGCCGAAATGGCGCGGATTTTCGATGATGTGCGCGGCGATACGATGGTCCTCGCCCGCTACATGCAGATCCTCTCGCCGGAACTGTGCGATGCGCTGCCCGGCAAGATCATCAATATCCACCACTCCTTCCTGCCCAGCTTTGCCGGCGCCCGGCCTTACCACCAGGCCTACGAGCGCGGCGTCAAACTGATCGGCGCAACCTGCCATTACGTGACCAGCGAACTCGATGCCGGGCCGATCATCGAGCAGAACGTCATCCGCATCGACCATTCCGATTCGCCGGAAGACATGGTGCGCTACGGCAAGGACATCGAAAAGACCGTGCTGGCCCGTGGCTTGCGCTATCACCTGGAAGACCGGGTGCTGGTCCATGGCAATAAAACCATAGTCTTCCGCTAGACCATGCTGATCCGCCGCGACAGATCGCTGCTACTGCTCGTCGATATCCAGCAAAAGCTGGCTCCGGCGATCTTCGCCGGCGATGCAGCGATTGCCAACAATGTCCGCCTGCTTGCCGGCGCCCGGCAACTGGGCATACCGCGCTTCGTCTCCGAACAGTATGTGCGCGGACTCGGCGCCAGCGTCGCGGCGATCCGCGATGCGGCGGGCGATGCCCGGTTTTTTGAAAAAATGCATTTTTCCTGCACCGGCGAACCCGGGGTCATCGAGATGCTGCGCGCCACCGGCCGCCGGCAGGTCATCCTGACCGGCATGGAAACCCACGTCTGCGTGCTGCAAAGCGCCTTCGGCCTGATTGAGGCCGGCTTTACCGTTTTTCTCGTCGCTGACGCCGCGTCGTCGCGCACAGCGGAAAACCGCTCGGCCGCCATCGAGCGGATGCGGGCCGGCGGCGTCCATATCGTCACCACCGAGATGGTCCTCTTCGAGTGGCTGCAGCAGGCCGGTACCGACGAGTTCCGGACCCTGCTCCCGCTGATCAAGTAACTCCCAATAAAAAACGGGCACCCGAAGGTGCCCGAAAGGAGAGAGACTGCGGTGTTGCTTAGTGGTGGTAGGCGGTTTCGCCGTGCGAGGTCAGGTCGAGGCCTTCGCGCTCTTCCTCTTCCGGCACCCGCAGACCGATCACGATATCCACCAGTTTGTAAGCGACGATCGAGACGACACCGGACCAGACGATCACGGTACCGACACCCCAGATCTGGCTGATCACCTGAGCAGTCATGTCGTAGGCGCCAACCGCGTTGGCGACGTAGTCATAGACGCCCGTACCGCCCAGGGCCGGGTCAGCGAAGACACCGGTCAGGATGGCACCGAGGATGCCACCGACACCATGCACACCGAAGACGTCGAGCGAGTCGTCGGCACCGAGCAGCTTCTTCAGGCCATTGACGCCCCACAGGCAGACCACACCAGCCAGCAGGCCGATGATGATGGCGCCCATGACACCGACGAAGCCAGCCGCCGGAGTGATCGCCACCAGACCGGCAACGGCGCCGGAAGCAGCACCCAGCATCGAAGGCTTGCCTTTCAGGATCCACTCAGCAAACATCCAGGAGAGTGCAGCGCAGGATGTCGCAACCCAGGTGTTGACCATGGCCAGAGCAGCACCGCCGGAAGCTTCGAGGGCGGAACCGGCATTGAAGCCGAACCAGCCGAACCACAGCAGCGAAGCACCGATCATCGTGAAGGTCAGCGAGTGCGGGGCCATCGAGACATTGCCCAGGCCAGTCCGCTTGCCGATCATGTAGGCACCGACCAGACCGGCCATCGCGGCGTTGATATGCACCACGGTACCGCCGGCGAAGTCGAGCGCGCCCTTCTGGAACAGGAAGCCGGCCGTCTTGCCAGCCGCTTCACCGGCTGCCGCATCGATGTAGGCATCCGGACCAGCCCAATACCAGACCATGTGCGCCATCGGGATGTAGGACAGCGTGAACCAGATCACCATGAAGACCAGAATCGCGGCGAACTTGGCGCGTTCGGCAAAGGAGCCGACGATCAGGCCGCAGGTGATGGCGGCAAAAGCGCCCTGGAAGACGACGTAAGCCAGTTCGGAGATGTTCACACCCTTGGTGAAGGTAGCCGCCACGGAATCAACCGTGACCCCCTTCAGGAAGAGCTTGTCCAGCACACCGAAGAAGGCATTGCCTTCGGTAAAGGCAGCGGAGTAGCCGTAGATCACCCAGAGGACCGAGATCAGCGAGAAGGTGACGAAGACCTGCATCAGCACCGACAGCATGTTCTTGGTGCGGACCAAACCGCCGTAGAACAGGGCGAGGCCGGGAATGGACATCAGGATGACCAGCGCAGCGCTGATCATGACCCAGGCGTTGTCACCCTTGTTGGGCGGAATCGGCGCTGCGGCAGGAGCGGCAGCGGCCGGAGCAGCCTCCGCAACAGCGGCGGGAGCGGCGACGGCATCAGCGGTTGCTGCCGGGGCAACGACAGCGGCAGCCGCTACCGGTTCGGCAGCCTTTTCTTCGGCCCAGGCCGGTGCGCCGAATGCGACGGCACCAACGACGGCCAGCAATGCGATCAAGCGTTTCATGGTGCGCTCCTTACAGGGCATCGGTGCCGGTTTCACCGGTCCGAATGCGAATGACTTGTTCGAGGTCGAAGACGAAAACCTTGCCGTCGCCGATCTTGCCGGTACTGGCCGATTTTTCGATGGCTTCAATGACCTGCTCGATCTGGTCGGACTTGACGGCGGCCTCGATCTTCACTTTGGGCAGAAAATCGACGACATATTCAGCGCCCCGATACAGCTCGGTATGCCCTTTTTGCCGGCCGAACCCCTTCACTTCGGTAACCGTGATGCCTTGCACGCCGATGGCGGACAAGGCTTCACGCACTTCGTCAAGCTTGAACGGCTTGATGATGGCGGTAACGAATTTCATGATGAGTATTCCTCACAAGATTGACATTTTTGGTTCCCCCGCTGGCACCGGCCGGGACACCGGCGGGGGAAGGTAAAGTACTTAGAAAGAGCGGGAAACCGAGAGGACGGCGATGCCACGACCGGCATCCTTGGACTTGCTGCCGAGGGTGCCATTGGCATTCAGCGAGTTCGAGAAGCAGTAGAACTCAGCCGATCCGCAATCGCCCTTGGCGCTGGTACCGACGTAGGAAGCGCCAACCACCCAGCCGCTGAAGTCCTTGGTCACGCCAACCTTCCAGTCGGTGTAATCGATCTTGTCGGACCCGGTGGTGCCCGAGTAGCGATAGTCCTTGGCGAACAGATGACCAACGTGGCCGTTGACACCCCAGCCGCCGCCCAGATCATAGTTGGCGCCGAAATCGAGGTAGCTGGTGCCGCTCGAGTCGGGCAGAGAGAAATAGTCGGTGACGGCGTAGGAGTACTTGAGGGAGAGGAACTTCCAGCTCAAACCGACATAGATCTCGCCATTGTCGACGGTGCCGTTGACGGTCTTGCCCAGATTCTTCGAATTGGTACGGGAAAGCGGCGAAGCGTTTGAGCCCGGGTAGTAGTAGTACAGGCCGCCAACGTCGATCCCAAAGTCACCGACAGCGAACTTGTAGCCACCGTAGAAGTCCATTTCAATGTTGCCTTCCGGGAAACCGGCGCCGGAAGAAACGTTGGAGTTCCAGTTACCGGCATAGAAGCCGCTGGAGTGCGAGTAATCAAAGCCACCTTGCACAGCCGGCTTGCCGAAGGTTTGATCGATGCCACGGAAACGGTAGCTGGAGAACACACCGACGTTGGCGGTCAGGGTATGCGGGCTGGCTTCGGCCTCGGCGGCCGGAGCGGCGGTTTGGGCAAAGGCCGGAACAGCAAAGGCGCCAAACAGAGCCAGGGCAATAATGGATTTCTTCATGGTTTATCTCCTGTAGAACGGGTCAAATGCAAAACTTAATTTGTGCAGGACAGCAATAGCAGAAGGCGTGCCAGATGGAATTTTTGATTGAAATCATATGTTTTGCCTTGTTACTGTAGATGCTGCGCCAGCTTTACGCACCAAAATCGTGCGGTTACAGATCGTCACGCACCACGCACGAGCAATGCTTGAAAAGGGCCGGTTTGGACCCTGTGTTACAGTGTCGCATCTCGGAGGAACACCATGCTCGACCCAAAAATCCTGGAAGATTTCGGCGCCAAAATGAGCGCGCTGCTGGCCAATTCACCGGCCAAGGACATTGAAAAGAATGCCAAGGCCGTGATGAGCGGCGTATTTGCCAAGCTCGATCTGGTCACCCGTGAGGAATTCGACGTGCAGGCCGAAGTTCTCGCCCGTACCCGGGCGAAACTCAAGGATCTGGAAGCCCGCGTCGACGCGCTGGAAAAAGCCCGCGCGGGCCAGTAGCCCAGCATGGCGCTGGCCATCGCTCACAGCCGCGGGCTGGACGGCCTAAACGCGCCGCCGGTCACGGTCGAAGTGCATCTCGCCAGCGGCCTGCCGAGTTTTACACTGGTCGGCCTGCCCGACACCGAGGTCAAGGAAGCACGCGACCGGGTGCGGGCCGCCATCGTCAATTCCGGTTTTGAATTTCCGAGCAAACGGATCACTGTCAATCTGGCGCCCGCCGACCTGCCCAAGGAATCCGGCCGCTTCGACCTGCCGATCGCCATCGGCATTCTGGCGGCCAGCAACCAGACGTCCGGCAAAGCACTGGCCGACTACGAGTTCGCCGGTGAGCTTTCGCTCTCCGGCGAATTGCGGCCGATCCGCGGGGCGCTGGCCATGGCCCTGCAAACCGCCGGCAACGGCAAGGCTTTCATCCTGCCCGAAGCGAGCGCCCGGGAAGCCGCCTTGACCGGCGCCGGCGAGATCCTTTCGGCCACCTCGCTGCTCGCCGTCTGCGCCCATCTGTCGGGGCAGGCCCTGCTGCCAACCGCCGTTGCGGAAGCCGGCGAAAACCTGCCGGTTTTCCCCGACCTGACTGAAGTACGTGGCCAGGCCCAAGCCAAGCGGGCTCTGGAAATTGCCGCGGCCGGCAATCATTCGCTGCTGATGGTCGGCCCGCCGGGCTCCGGCAAGTCGATGCTGGCGGCTCGCCTGCCGGGCCTGATGCCGGCGTTGCACCCGGCAGCAGCCAAGGAATCGGCGGCAGTCCTGTCGCTGGTCGGCCAGTTCCAGCCGGCAGCATTCGGCGTTCGCCCCTATCGCCAGCCGCACCACACCGCGTCGGCCGTCGCCTTGGTGGGCGGTGGCAATCCGCCGCGCCCGGGCGAAATCAGCTTGGCGCATCAAGGCGTTCTGTTCCTCGACGAGCTGACGGAGTTCGACCGGAAAGTTCTGGAAACCCTGCGCGAGCCCCTCGAAACCGGGCGTATCCACATCGCCCGCGCCGCCCGCCAAGCCGAGTTTCCCGCAGAGTTCCAGCTGGTCGCGGCAATGAACCCGTGCCCCTGTGGCTTTCTCAGTCATGGCAACGGGAAATGCCGGTGTACGCCGGATCAGATCGCCCGCTACCGCGGCAAGCTGTCCGGGCCTTTCCTCGACCGTATTGACCTGCTCCTCGAAGTACCGGCCCTGCCGGCCGAGGCGCTGACCGGCAAGGCCGATGGCGAAAACTCGGCGACCGTCCGGGTCCGCGTCGAAACGGCACTGGCTCGCCAGATGGCACGCCAGAACAAGGTCAATGCCCGACTGAACGCCAGCGAAGTCGATATCCACTGCGAGCCAGACGAAGCCGGGAGCAAGCTGCTCAAGCAGGCGACGACCCAGCTCGACCTGTCGGCCCGGGCCTGGCACCGGATACTCAAGGTCGCCCGGACCATTGCCGACCTGGCCGGCAGCGACGCCATCCGCGCCGCCCACGTCGGCGAAGCCATCCAGTATCGCCGGTTTGCCCGTGGCTGAACGGGAAAGCCGGGCCAGCACGCGCGGCATCGCGCTGCTTCTGGCAGCGCTGTCGGCCCTCGGGCCGTTTTCGATCGATGCCTATCTGCCCTCCTTCCACGACATCGCCAACAAACTGGGAGCCAGTCAGATCGAGGTGCAGCAGACGCTGTCGGCTTATCTGCTCGCCTTCGCCGTGATGACCCTGTGGCATGGCGCGATTTCCGATCGTTTCGGCCGCCGCCGCGTCATCCTGATCGCCCTCGGCCTGTTCGCACTGGCCTCGGCCGGCTGCGCCTTCGCCACGCGCATCGAACAACTGTGGTTCTGGCGGGCCATGCAGGGGATCACGGCCGGCGCCGGGATCGTCATCAGCCGGGCGATCGTTCGCGACCTGTACGACGGTGCCTCGGCCCAGCGCCTGATGTCGCAGATCACCATGATGTTCGCGCTGGCCCCGGCCATCGCCCCGGTCATCGGCGGCTGGCTGCAGACTTTCTTCGGCTGGCGCTCGGTTTTCGCCTTTCTGGTACTGGCGACCGCCGCGCTCTGGCTGGCCTGCTGGAAACTGCTGCCGGAAACCCTGCCGCCGGAAAAGCGCCAGTCGCTGCAACCGGCCTACCTCGGCCGCACCTACTGGAAGGTCATGACCTCGCCCGCCTTCCTGTTCGCCTGCGCCGCGCTGTCGCTGAACTTTGCCGGATTCTTCATCTACGTGCTGTCCGCCCCGGTGTTTCTGATGACCCATCTCGGCCTCCCGGAAACCGGCTTTCTCTGGCTGTTCGGGCCGGCCATGGGGGGCCTGATGACCGGCTCCTGGCTGTCCGGCCGGCTGGCCGGAAAACGCTCGTTGAGCCAGACCATCGCGCTGGGCTACGGCGTCATGATCGTCGCCGTCAGCATCAACCTCGGCCTCAACCTGACGCTGCCGCCAGCCTTGCCATGGAGCGTCCTGCCGCTCTTCGTCTACACCACCGGCATGGCGCTGGCGATGCCCTGCCTGACCATCATGGCGCTCGACCCCTTCCCGGAACAGCGCGGTCTGGCCGCCTCCTGCCAGACATTTTTCCAGTCCAGCTTCAACAGCCTGGCGGCGGGGCTGATCGCCCCGGCCCTGTGGGCATCGACGCTCAACCTGGCCTTCGGCATGGCCGGCCTGATGCTGCTCGGCGGCATCGCCGCCCTGGCTCACCAACGCTCACGATTGCTGCCAGGGTAAGCCGCGGTGGCGCCAGCCGCCCAGCGTCCCGCGATGATAATTCTCATCGAGCGGCCCCTCGAAACCTTCCAGCACGTTGATCACCGTCGCAAAGCCGGCGGCTTCCAGCGCTTCGCCGGCATAGACCGAGCGGTGGCCGCTGCGGCAGATCAACAACACCGGCCGGGTCAGATCGCCCTTGACCAGGCGTTTCACCTTGTCGGCGAATTCCGGGTCGATATCCCAATCCGGCGCCTCCTGCCAGGCGACATGCTCGGCCCCGACCGGATGGCCGACGTACATGTGCTCGATTTCCGTCCGACAATCGACGAGTATCGCCTCCGGCCGCTGCTGCAACAGGGCATGGGCGGCACAGGGATCAAGTTGCTGCATGGTTTTTCCGAAAATAAGGAACGGCCGATATTATGAAAGCAAGGCAGCGGAAACGGAAACCATCGAGGTTTTGACAATCGCCCCGCTTGCCGCATTACAGTATTCCCCTCCCCGCCAAACTTCGGAGCCTTCATGAAACTGTCCGCCTGGATCACCACGGCCGCCGCGGCCCTTGGCGCCGCCCTGCTGCCGGCCTGCGATATCGTCAATCTGCCGCAGATCAAACCCGGCCAGACCACCGCCGCCGAGGTGCGCAGCCGCATGGGCGAACCGGGCTTCGAGCACTGGAATGACGATGGCACGGCGACCTGGGAATACAGCCGGCAGCCGATGGGCGTGCATTGCTACATGATCAGCTTCGACCGCCAACAGGTTGTCAGCAAGATGGAACAGGTGCTGACCGAGGCCAACTATGCCCGGGTACGCGACGGCATGGCCAAGGATGATGTCCGCCGCCTGCTCGGCGCCCCGGCGTCCAAGGTGGTTTTCGACAATCTGAAGGAAGAAATCTGGGAATGGCGGGTCGAAGGCATGCCGCCCAGCGAGGAAACCTACTTCATGGTGCATTTCGACACCGGCCACGGCGGCGTCAAGAAGACCTCTAAACGCATGGCGATGAAAGGCTAAATAAATCAAGGCACTTGGCAGTCCGGACGGCGGACAGTAAACTACGCCTTCTGCCGAGGAGCGCTGCGACCCTTTCAGGGGCCAGGCTCGGCAATGATCAACGGCGCTCGCAAACCCGAAACCGGTTTGTGGCGCCGTTCGTTTTTGCGGCGTCCCCGGTGTGTTTCCGCTTTGCCGAGGTGATCATGATGCAACCCGACCGTACCGCCGAACTCTCCACCCTGCTCGCGCAGCGCCTGCTTATTCTCGATGGCGCCATGGGCACAATGATCCAGCGTCACGGCCTGCAGGAAGCGGATTATCGCGGCGAGCGGCTGAAGGATCACCCGCACGACCTGAAGGGCAACAACGACCTGCTGGTCATCACCCGGCCGGACGTCATCGGCGGCATTCATCGCGGCTATCTGGAAGCCGGGGCCGATATCCTCGAAACCTGCACCTTCAACTCGACCTCCGTTTCGCAGGCCGACTACAACCTGAGCGAACTGGTCTATGAGCTGAACTTCGAGGGCGCCCGGCTGGCCCGTCAGCTGTGCGACGAATTCACCGCCGCCAACCCGGCCAAGCCGCGCTTCGTCGCCGGCGTCCTCGGCCCGACCAGCCGCACCGCCTCGATCTCGCCGGACGTCAATGACCCCGGCTACCGTAACGTCAGCTTCGACGAGCTGGTCGCCAACTACATCGAGGCGATCACCGGCCTGGTCGAAGGTGGCGCCGACATCCTGCTCGTCGAAACGGTGTTCGACACGCTGAACGCCAAGGCCGCGCTGTTCGCCATCGATACCTTTTTCGAGCGCGCCCAGCGCCGCTGGCCGGTGATGATTTCCGGGACGATCACCGACGCTTCCGGCCGCACGCTGTCCGGCCAGACCGCCGAAGCCTTCTGGAATTCGCTGAACCACATCAAGCCCTTGTCGTTCGGCCTGAACTGCGCGCTCGGCGCCAAGGAACTGCGCCAGTACGTCGAGGAACTGTCGCGCGTCTGCGACTGCTACGTCTCGGCGCACCCGAATGCCGGTCTGCCCAACGCCTTCGGCGGTTACGACGAAACGGCCGAGATGCTGGCCGACGAAATCGAAAGCTGGGCGCAGAGCGGCATCGTCAATATCGTCGGCGGCTGCTGTGGCACCTCGCCCGAGCACATCAAGGCGATCGCCGAACGCGTCGCCGCGGTCGCCCCGCGCGCCGTGCCGGTAATCGAAAAGAAGCTGCGCCTGTCCGGTCTCGAACCGTTCAATGTCGGCGCCGATTCGCTCTACGTGAATGTCGGCGAGCGAACCAACGTCACCGGCTCGAAGGCCTTCGCCCGGATGATTCTCGAAGGCCGTTTCGACGATGCGCTGGCCGTCGCCCGCCAGCAGGTCGAAAACGGCGCCCAGATCATCGATATCAACATGGACGAGGCGATGCTCGATTCGCTGGCCGCGATGGATCGCTTCCTCAAGCTGATCGCTTCGGAACCGGACATTTCCCGCGTGCCGATCATGATCGACTCGTCGAAATGGGAAGTCATCGAAGCCGGCCTGAAGTGTATCCAGGGCAAGGGCATCGTCAATTCCATCTCGATGAAGGAAGGCGAAGCCAAGTTCATCGAACAAGCCAGACTGGCCCGCCGCTATGGTGCCGCAGTGATTGTCATGGCCTTCGACGAGCAGGGCCAGGCCGACACCTACGCCCGCAAGACCGAAATCTGCCAGCGCGCCTACAAGCTGCTGTTGAGCATCGGCTTCCCGGCCGAAGACATCATTTTCGACCCGAACATCTTCGCCATCGCCACCGGCATTCCGGAACACAACAACTACGCCGTCGATTTCATCAATTCGGTGCGCTGGATCAAGCAGAACCTGCCGCACGCCCACATTTCCGGCGGCGTCTCCAACGTTTCCTTCAGCTTCCGCGGCAACGACGCCGTGCGCGAGGCGATCCACACCGTCTTCCTCTACCACGCGATCCAGGCCAGCATGACCATGGGCATCGTCAATGCCGGCATGCTCGGCATCTACGACGATCTGGAACCGGTGCTCCGGGACAAGGTCGAGGACGTTGTACTCAACCGCCACCCGGACGCCGGCGAGGCGCTGGTCGATTTCGCCCAGACCGTCAAGGAAGGCAAGGCCAAGGACAGCGGCCCCGATCTCAGCTGGCGCGAGCAATCCGTCGAGAAGCGCCTGGAACATGCGCTGATCAAGGGCATCACCGATTTCGTCGTGGCCGACACCGAGGAAGTGCGCGCCAAGCTGGAAGCCGAAGGCAAGCCGCCGCTCGCCGTCATCGAAGGCCCGCTGATGAACGGCATGAACCACGTCGGCGACCTGTTCGGCGCCGGCAAGATGTTCCTGCCCCAGGTCGTCAAATCGGCCCGCGTCATGAAACAGGCGGTCGCCCACCTGCTGCCCTACATCGAGGCGGAAAAGACCCGCACCGGCCTGGGCAGCAAGGGCAAGATCCTGATGGCCACGGTCAAGGGCGACGTGCACGACATCGGCAAGAACATTGTCGGCGTGGTGCTCGGCTGTAACGGCTACGACGTCGTCGACCTCGGCGTCATGGTCAGTTGCGACAACATCCTGAAGGCGGCGCTCGAGCATCGCGTCGACATCATCGGCCTGTCCGGCCTGATCACGCCCTCGCTCGAGGAAATGGCCCACGTTGCCAGCGAAATGCAGCGCCTGAAGATGAAGCAGCCGCTGCTCATCGGCGGCGCGACGACCAGCCGCGCCCACACCGCGATCAAGATCGCCCCCAACACCGAAGGCGCCGTGGTCTACGTGCCGGATGCCTCGCGCGCCGTCGGCGTCGCCACCAAGCTGCTGTCGATCGACCAACGCGACGGCTATATGGCCGAGATCGTCGCCGAATACGAAACCGTGCGCGCCGAACACGCTGGCCGCAAGGGCGCCACGCTGGTCACGCTGGAAGAAGCCCGGGCCAACCGTTTCACGTGGAACGGAGCGTACACACCGGTCGCGCCGCAACAACCGGGCCGCCACACGCTGACGCTGGACCTCGCCAAGCTGGTGCCCTACATCGACTGGTCGCCCTTCTTCCAGAGCTGGGATCTGGCCGGCCGCTACCCGGCCATCCTGCAAAACGACGTGGTCGGCGAAACCGCCCGCCAGCTGTTCGCCGACGCCCAGGCGATGCTGGCCAAAATCGTCGATGAAAAATGGCTGACTGCCAAGGCAGTGTTCGGCCTCTACCCGGCCCGTGGCAACAACGAAGACATCATCATCTACGGCGATGAAAGCCGGCAAAGCGAATTGACCCGCTGGGTCGGCCTGCGCCAGCAGCACAAGCAACCTAAGGGCCGGTTCAACGTCGCGCTGGCCGACTATGTCGGTGAGCAGGACTACGTCGGCGCCTTCGCCGTCACCGCCGGTCTCGGCATCGACGAACACGTCGCCGCTTTCGAAAAAGCCAATGACGACTACTCGGCGATCATGCTCAAATCGCTCGCCGACCGTTTCGCCGAAGCCGCAGCCGAATGGCTGCATGCGGAAGTACGCACTCACTACTGGGGTTACGCCAGCGACGAGAAACTCGACGCCGACGCGCTGATCGCCGAGCAATACCAAGGCATCCGCCCCGCCCCCGGCTACCCGGCCTGCCCGGACCACACCGCCAAGCGCGAACTATTCGCCCTACTCGATGCGCCGAACACGGCCGGCATGCACCTCACCGAGTCCTACGCGATGACCCCGGCGGCAGCGGTGTCCGGCTTCTACATCGGGCATCCGGCGGCAGTCTATTTTGCGATTCCGAAGATCGGCAGGGATCAGTTGGAGGATTGGGCTGGACGCAAGCTAATGGCGGTGAAGGATGCGGAGTATTGGCTGGCGCCGTTGCTCTGATTTTGGCACTACACGGCGGTTGATTTGGTCACCTAATCGACCGTCGCTTTCCGCCCTGCTGGGCGCCTTACTTTCTTTTGCTTCGCCAAAAGAAAGTAAGGCGCCCCCGGCTTCCGCGTTGCTCGGCGCTCCACATCGGGACCCGAAAAAAACGTCTCGGCTATTTACTGCCTTGCTGTACCGGACGGGTCAGATGTACCCAAAGCTGAAGTACGTCGTATAGGAATGCTGATTATTTCATTTCTTGGTTGCGATACAGAATGCCAATCGATAGCAGTAGGCTGATATCCCAGTTATCAAGGTGGAAAGTAGTGAGAACTTGGCAAAATTATTACGTCCTATGCTGTGATTAAATCCTGCGATAAAAATCCCACTTGCGATGACAATAAGCAGTACAACTGCAATTGTTTCTTTTCCCTTCTTTCGAATCCCTGAGACGCTATTCTCAACATCGCAAAAGAGGAACCCACCAAATAATAGGGGTATTGACGCCAGCATCAACGAGGCATGTCCCTTCGCCAAAGCAACATCAAGGTTGGTGAGGCGTTCAATCCGATTGACCGAAGGGATGAACTTGCCAAAGTTGTCATAGGCAAACTCACTGAACTCCCGTAGATGCCCATGAGACAAGCAAAACGCTGTGGCTAAACCATAAATCAGCCATGCAAAACCAAGGATGGAAAGACTTAAATACTTCTGAGATAGCTGTTCATTGCTCATTGGATTGTCACTGTCTGCATCTAGCTGAAAGTGCGCACATCATACTGTCGTGACAATGGAATACCGCAGCCCCGCTCAAGCCAAGTAGCGCAGATGACCGCGCGTAACCTTGCGCCAAACTCAACCGAAACCGCCAATAAAGCCGAGAAATCGACGAAAATCGCGCCATGAATGCCGAACAAAACGTCGACCTCACCCCCTTCAACACCCTCGCCCTCCCCGGCCAGGCCGCCCGCTACCAACGAATTACCACCCCCGAGCAGTTGACCGCGGCCAACCTGGCCAACGAGAAGCGTTTCATCCTCGGTGGCGGCAGCAATCTGGTGTTAACCGGCGATTTCCCCGGTCTGATCCTGCACATGGCGATCCCGGGCAAGCAGCTGCTAACGGAAGACGCCGAGGCTTGGTACATCGAAGCCGGCGCCGGCGAGAACTGGCATGACTTCGTGCAATGGACGCTGGCGCAAGGCTGGCCGGGCCTCGAGAATCTCAGCCTGATTCCCGGCACGGTCGGGGCTGCGCCGATCCAGAATATCGGCGCCTACGGGCTGGAAGTCGGCGAGTGTTTCCATTCACTGACCGCCTGGGATTTTGAAAAACAGGCTGTCGTCGGTTTCGACCGTGAATCCTGCCGCTTCGCCTACCGCAACAGCCTGTTCAAGCAGCAAGGCTGGCATTTGAACGGCCGGATGGCGATCACTTCGGTGGTTTTTCGTCTGCCGAAGGCCTGGCAGCCGAATATTCGCTACGCCGACGTGACCCAGCAACTGGCGGCGCAGGAAGTCGCCAGGCCGACGCCACTCGACATCGCCGCTGCGATCATCGCCGTGCGCCAGCGCAAGTTGCCCGACCCGACGCAGATTCCCAACACTGGCAGCTTTTTCCACAATCCCGTCGTCGAGGCCGGCCTGGCCGAACGGCTCGCCACCGATTACCCCGGCCTGCCGCGCTATCCGCAGCCGGATGGCCGGGTCAAGCTGGCCGCCGGCTGGCTGATTGAGCAGGCCGGCTGGAAAGGCAAAAACCTCGGACCGGTCGGCATGTACGAAAAACAGGCGCTGGTTCTGGTCAATCGCGGCGGCGCCACCGGCGCCGATGTCCTGCGCACCATGGCCGCGGTACAGGCGGCCGTCCAGGTGCGCTTCGGCGTGGCGCTTACTCCGGAACCGATATTTCTTTGACGTACAGGCAGGCAGCGATGCCGGTGGCCAGCGCATCGGCCATTCTGGCCTGACGCTCCGGATCGAGCAGCTCCAGTTCTTCTTCCCGATGCTTGATCACCCCGGCCTCGAAAAGCACGGCGGGCAGCGTCGTCCGGTAGAGAACGACGAGATTGTCGTAATACCAGACACCATTCTCGGCGTCGGCCGGAACATGCTTGCGGCTGTGCCAGGGCGTCGGAATGAAACCGGCCCGCCGCAGCACGGCGCCAATGGTCGAGGCACAACGCAGGCTGGTGGCGAGATCGGGATTCTGCGCCGAGACGAAAATGCCGAAACCACGCTTGACCTCGGTATAACTCGCCTGGCGCCCATCCCACTCCCAGAACTGCAGATAACGCTCGCTGACCGAGTCATGATGCAAGGCGATGAAGAAATCGCTGCCGACCGCCTGCAGCGGACGCTCGGCCAGACTGCCGATATCGCCGGCAAAATTGATTTCACGGACCGCCAGCCCATGGTCGATCAGGGCGTTCGCCAGCACCCCGGCGAGCTGCCGATTGAACTCGAATTCGGGGCGGCCACGCGCACTGATCGCACCACTATCCTTGATGCCGTGTCCGACATCGACAGCGACCAGCGGCGCTGCCGATAACGCTGCGGTAGACAGCCAAGCGAGGATAAAAACCAGAATGCGCAGGAAAGTCATGCGCAAATTATCGCGGCAATCTAAAATAATTTGCTTCCGGACAGACAATATTCCCCGCGCTTTCTTGCCGCCTGTTGTCTGCCAACCCTGTCATGAGCAAACGGCAAGCCGATTTCGCCATGGATTGGCTCCCCCGCCAGAAAGCGCATAGCAATGACGAACGAGAAGAATCTGCCACGCGGCTCAACCGCCCACCAGCCCGACCTGAGCTGGAGCCAGGTCCGCGAAACGGTGCTGATGCTGGAACTGGCCGCCGTCCAGATCGAATCGGCGATGAAGGATAGCAACGCCTCAGTCGAAGTATTGGCGGACTCCTTCACCACCATGGCCGGCTACATGCGGATGATTTCCGACACCGTGCAGACGCTGCCCGACCAGGGCGAGGTCGGCGTCGCCAAACAAAGCCTGAGCGGCGTCTCCGATCATGTCGCAGGCATGGTTAACCAGGCCATCATCGCCTTTCAGTTTTACGACAAACTGGTCCAGCGTCTGGCCCATGTCGGACTCAGCCTTGGCGACCTGAGCAATCTGGTCGGCGACAGCCGCCGTCTGTTCAATCCCGGCGAATGGGTCGACCTGCAGCAAAAAATCCGGGGCAAATACACGACCCGCGAGGAAATCGCGATGTTCGATGCCGTCATACAAGGCATGCCGGTGCAGGAGGCCGTAGACAAGTTCATGGCCGACATGAAAGACAAAGGCGACGATATCGAACTCTTTTGAGGCCGGGGACAGCGCCCCCCCCCGGCACCCGCTCAAAAATCGCTGGCCGCTTCCCAGACGATATTGGCCTTGGCACCGCCGCGTGCGGTGCGCTCCAGCATGTCGATCAGCGGCCAGGCCCGTTGGCCGAACACCACGACCGGAACTTTCTTGCCGTTGGCATCTTCGACATCCTCGGGCGGCGGCCCTTCGGCGCGCTTCACCGCCTGCCGCAACAATTCGGCGGCTCCGGCCATTTCGGCCTGGGTAAAGGCGCCACGCGCCGTCGTTTCCTTGCCGATGGCCTGCAACAGATCCTTTGCCGCATCGGCAAACATCAGTATCTCGCCGGTCTCGCTCGAATCAAATCTAACTAGCATATTTTTTCCTTCCGTTGCCCAGCTTCCGGTTGTCAGAACGTCCGGCCTTAATGCAGAATGGGGCGATAACGGAGACAACCAATGAGCGTAGATACTACAGCCAATCCCTTCCAGTCGGGAACAGACGAAAACGAACGTCTGGCCCTGGAAGAATGTGTCAAGCGTCAGCGTTACGACCGCCGCGTTTCCGTATTGATCCTGCCGGCCGGGCATTGCGAACTGGCCACTGAAATTGCCCATCTTGGCGCCCAGGTAACTGCGGCGGATACGCCTGCCAAGCGGCACGACATCGAAGGGCGGATTCTCGCCGGCGGCCTGCGCGACAATGTTTCCTACGCCGCCGGCGAAATAACCAACCTGCCGGACGATCTGCCGGGCGAGCCTTTCGACATCGTCGTCCTCCGCCGCGGACTGTGCAGCATGCCCTACGAGCAGGCGCGCAGCGTCGTCCGCCAATTGCTGTTGAAGCTGAAGATCGGCGGCAAGCTCTACATATCCATTCTCGGTCTCCATTCGGAACTGGGCGATGGCTACGCTGGCGGCGAACAGCTGGTAGAACAGCGCTTCACCGAGCTTTCCCCGAGCGTCGCGAAAAAATACGGAATCACCCACCCAGTCTGCCTCTACAGCGAACGCAACCTGTTCATGCTATTGCTTGACGCCGGGGCCAGCGTATTGCGCACGCTGACCACCACCTACGGCAATGTCAAAGGCGTTGCCGTGCGGGTTTGAACTTGCGTCTCGGAGTTGACCTTGGCGGCACGAAGATCGAGATCATTGCGTTGGCAGACGATGGTCGCGAATTGCTGCGCCAGCGTATTGCGACACCGCAGGGCGATTACCGGGCGACGCTGCGGGCGGTTGCCGGACTGGTGGAAAATGTCGAGCGCGAAACAGGTCAGCACGGCACGCTCGGCATCGGCATTCCCGGCGCCGAATCGCTGGTCACCGGCCTGATCAAGAACGCCAATTCGACCTGCCTGATCGGCCAGCCGTTGCGACACGATCTGCAGACATTGTTGCAGCGCGAGATCCGACTGGCCAACGATGCCAACTGCTTTGCCCTGTCGGAAGCCGTCGATGGCAGCGGGCGGGACGCCGCGACCGTCTTCGGCATCATTATCGGAACCGGGGTCGGCGGCGGCATCGTCATCGAGCGCCGGGTGCTGACCGGTGCCAACGCCATCGCCGGCGAGTGGGGCCACAATCCGCTGCCGCTACCGGCCACCGACGATTTGCCGCTGCCGCCCTGTTACTGCGGGCGAGCCGGCTGCATCGAAACCTATCTTTCCGGCCCGGCCCTGGCGGCCGACCATTTGAGGCATACCGGCCAACAGCTCGATACGGCCTGCATCGAAGCGCGGGCGACGGCCGGCGATACGGCCTGCGAAGCGACCCTGCGGCGCTACGAAGACCGGCTCGGTCGAGCGTTGGCTGGCGTCATCAACATCCTCGACCCCGCGGTCATCGTTCTCGGCGGCGGCCTGTCCAACATCTCCCGCC
The DNA here is from genome assembly GCF_050368855.1 of Azonexus sp. IMCC34842. GTDB lineage: Bacteria > Pseudomonadota > Gammaproteobacteria > Burkholderiales > Rhodocyclaceae > Azonexus > Azonexus denitrificans_A. Next base: position 3,876,402 of record NZ_CP178449.1, read on the forward strand.
TCTATCGCAATCTGCCCGCCTGCTGCACGCCGCACGTTTTTTCCGATGTTTTGTGCACCAAAATCCTCCCGCCGACACATGGGGATTCCTCGGGGGTGCGGGGCGCAGCGTGGTTGTGGGATTGATGGCAAAATCCGCCAACCATGGCAAAAATTTCATTATTCGTCGGCGGCATCCGGCCGCTCCCTGAATCCGGTCGACCGACCGGCATTTACAAACAGCCGGTAACGGCGCCGCTCGATCTCGGCCGCGAAGGCTTCGTCGGCGACCAGCAGGCCGACCGCCGGGTGCATGGCGGTCCGGAAAAGGCGGTCCATCTCTATCCGGCCAGCCACTACCCGCGCCTTGCCGCACACTTTCCCGGCGCGGCGGCGCAGCTCGTGCCCGGCAGCCTGGGCGAAAATATCTCGGTCGCCGATCTCGCCGAAAACGATGTCCGGATTGGCGACATCTGGCAACTGGGCAGCGCCCGTCTGCAGGTCTGTCAGCCGCGCAACCCGTGCTGGAAAATCGACGAGCGTTTTGCCACCGACGGCATGGCCGCCTTCATTGCCGAACATCGGCTGACCGGCTGGTACTGGCGGGTGCTGCAAACCGGCCGGGTGGCGCCGGACGACCAGTTGCAACTGCTTCAGCCGGCAACGACCGCCCCGACGCTGGCCGAAGCGATGCAACTCTGGCAGTCGCATCGCCCGGCCCTGGCCGACCTGGAACGACTGGCGGCAACCCCCGGCATCGCCGAACATTGGCGGCAAAAAATTGAACAGCGGGCCCGCTGGCTTCGCGACAATTCGGGCAGCGCCCCGCCTCCGACGACGTTCCACGTGAAACCGGAGCAAGCGTGAGGTACCCCGCCACCCGAGGCCTGTGGCTCAGGCTTTTTCTGCCGTTTGCCGCCGGTTACTTTCTCTCCTACCTCTACCGCACCGCCAATGCCGTCATCGGCCCGGTACTGGCCCATGAACTTAGCCTCGGCGACAACGCGCTAGGCCTGCTGACCAGTACCTACTTCCTCGCCTTTGGCGCCGCGCAGTTGCCGCTCGGCATGCTGCTCGACCGCTTTGGCCCGCGCCGGGTGGAAGCCGCGTTGCTGGTGATCGCCGCCAGCGGCGCCGCCGTTTTCGCGCTGTCCGATGCGCTGGGCGGCCTGGCGCTCGGTCGGGCGCTCATCGGCCTCGGGGTTTCCGCCTGCCTGATGGCTTCATTCAAGGCTTTTGCCCAGTGGTTCCCGCCCGAACGGCAGGCTTCGCTGACCGGCTGGATCATGGCCGCCGGCGGTCTGGGGGCGCTGGCCGCAGCGAAACCGCTGGAACTGGCGCTCGGCTTCGTCAGCTGGCGCGAAATCGCTCTCGGGCTGGCCGCTGCGACGCTGGCGGTTGCGGCGATTATCTGGTTCGTCGCACCGGACAAGGAAAGCGAAGAAAAAGGCACGGGCATCTTCGCCCAGCTGGCTGGCGTCAAGGCGATCTATTCAAGCCGTCACTTCTGGCGCTACGCCCCGATGGGCTTCTGGTTTACCGGCGGTTTCATGGCCGTGCAAGGGCTCTGGGCTTCACGCTGGATGGCGGTGCTCGAAGGCATGGATGGCGCGGCGATCGCCCTGCGCCTGACCTGGATGAGCGGTGCGATGCTGGCCGGCTTCCTGTTCATGGGGTTTTTCGCCACCGCGCTGGTGCACCGCGGCATCAAGCTCGAAAAGATCTATCTCGGCGCCATGCTCGTCGCCGTTGGCCTGCTGACCCTGATCTGCGCTCTGCCGAACTTTGCCGGCGGCCTGTTGTGGCCTTTGCTCGGCATCTGCTTTTCGCTGTCCAACGTCTCTTATTCGCTGGTCGCCCAGGCTTTTCCGCCCGCCCTTTCCGGGCGCGCCAATACGGCGCTCAACCTGCTCGTCTTTGCCGGCGCCTTCGGCCTGCAATGGGGCATCGGCGGGCTGGTCGGCGCCTTGCAGGCCGCCGGCTGGGCGAGCGACGCGGCTTTCCGCGCCGCTTTCGTCACGCTGTTAGGCGGCCAGTTGCTCGCCCTCGGCTGGATGTTTCTCTCCCGCCGGCGGGGCTGAGACAGCCAGGTCGACCTGCTGCATCTGGCCGACCTCGCCCGCTTCCGACAGATAGAGTCCGGCCGCCCGGATCTGGCCGAGCAGTTCATTGGCGCCATTCTTCAGCGAGAACGGGGCGTCTACCGCCCCCGTAAAGAGGGCACCGACGCCCCGCTCGGCCAATGACTGGAAGCTGTCGCCCGACCACACGGCAAGCTGTTTGAAGGCCTCGTCAGCCTCGTCGATCCAGCCGTTATGATCGCCGTCGAGCTGTGCCAGATCGGCAAAGCCGTTGCCGCTGGCCACCCCGAACAGCTCGCTGCCGTTATCGGCCTTGCCGTTACCGTTGCGGTCGAAGACGAGAAAACCGCTGCCGGAGCCAAGACCGGGAATCTGTTCCGGCGTGCCGTCGGCATTCAGGTCGAAGGCAATGCATTCCTCGGTCAGCTCGCAGGACTTGCCGTCAAAGCTGAGTACCAGGGGGTCGCGCAAGGCGACCGTACCGCTCTCCTCGCTGCTCTTCTCGCTGTGGTATTCGCGTGCCATGTCGACGGCGTAATTGAAATCGATCTGCCGCCCGTCGCAGGTCTTGACCATGCCTTTGCCGCAAACGGTGGTCTTTTCCGATTCGCTGACGGTTTCGGTGCTGCTGCGTTGCCAGCTGATCTCCGGGCGCCTGGTCGGCACTTCCTGCCCCTGGGCCGGCAACGCATCGCTGGCGGCAAAGTCTGCCTCGTATTTTTTGCCATCCATTGCCGCCATGATGGCGTCGATCAGCGATTGCAGCAGCTTCTGGACGCGCTGCTCGGCCGTCTCCTGCGCCGCGTTCTGCGGCACGGCCAGACTGGTGAAGACCTGCCGGAAGCTCTGCACCGTGTTGATTTCCAGCGTTTGCGTCCGGCTGGCTTCATGGCTGGCCGAGAGTTGTACCGTCGATTCCTGAATTTTCATGACGCCCTCCTTGCAGTTAATGGGATGACCACTCTGCAAGGGCCGTGCCGGTCAGAACTCCAGCGGATCGACTTCGATATGCCAGCGCAGCTTCGACGGCGCCTTGAGGCCTTCGATGGCTTCCCGCCAGCGCGGCAGAAAGGCTTGCAGGGCCGGGCGGGAGGCGGATTCGGCGAGCAACTGGCCGCGTTCCAGGCTGGCCAGACGGGAGAGCTTCATCGGCACCGGATCGTAGATCATCACGTTGTCGTGTTCCGGAATGACCGGCAAGGCGGCCGCGGCTTTCAGGAAGGCGATAGAGTCGGCCATCGCCGGCGCTTCGGCGCGCAGCATCGCCTGGAAGGCATAGGGCGGAAAACCCGCCTGCTCACGCTCCTTGAGCATGCTCGCGGCAAAGCCCGGGTAGTCGTGGGCGACCAGCGCCGAATACAGCGGATGATCCGGATACTCGGTCTGGACCAGCACCTCGCCTTTCAGTTCGGCCCGCCCGGCGCGCCCGGCCACTTGCATCAGCTGGGCGAAAAGCCGTTCCGGGGCGCGCCAGTCGGCGGAAAACAATGCCGAATCGGCGCCCAGCACGCCGACCAGCGTCAGCTTGGGGAAATCGTGGCCTTTGGCCAGCATCTGCGTACCGACCAGAATATCGGCGTCGCCGCCATGGATGCGCTCGAGCATCACCTCCCATTGCTTGCGGCTCTTCACCGAATCGCGGTCGACACGGATCACCCGGGCCGCCGGGAATTGCTCCTGGACCCAGCCTTCGAGGCGCTGGGTGCCGCGCCCGAACGGATGGATATCCTGGTTGCCGCAGGTCGGACAGGCCTTCGGCACGCGATGTTCGAAGCCGCAGTGGTGACAGCGCAAACGCTTATCGGCCAGATGCAGCACCATGTTGGCCGCACAACGGGTACAGCGCGAGATCCAGCCGCAAGCGGTGCACGCCAGCACCGGCGCATAGCCGCGCCGATTGAGGAAGATCAGGCTCTGCTCGCCACGCTCCAGCCGGGCCGCGATGGCGGCGATCAACGGCTCGCTGACGCCTTCCTTGAGCACCATGCGGCGCGTGTCGAGCATTTTCACGCTCGGCAAGGTAGCCTCGGGATTGGCCCGTTCGCGCAGCTTGATCAAGCCATAGCGCCCGCTCTGCGCATTGGCCCAGGATTCCAGCGCCGGCGTCGCCGAACCGAGCAGGATCGGAATGCCCAATTGGTGGGCGCGGAAGACGCCGATATCGCGCGCCGAATAGCGCATGCCGTCCTGCTGCTTGAAGGAGGGGTCGTGCTCCTCGTCGATGACGATCAATCCAAGATTCGGCATCGGCGTGAAGATCGACAGCCGGGTCCCGAGCACGATGCTCGCCTCGCCGGCAAAGGCCGCCCGCCAGTTGCGCTCGCGCGCAGCCTCGGCGAGTTCGCTGTGCAGCGAGACGACGCCGGTTTCCGGAAAGCGCGCCCGGACCCGCCCTTCGAGCTGGGGCGTCAGGTTGATTTCAGGGACCAGCAGCAGAACCTGCCGACCTTCGGCCAGCGCCCGCTCGATCAGACGCAGATAAACCTCGGTCTTGCCGCTGCCGGTGATGCCGTAGAGCAAGTGGGCGGAGAAACCGGCGGCCGGATCGATGGCCGCAACGGCGAGCGCCTGCTCGGCAGTCAGCGCCGGCCGGGCGATCGGTTGCGTTGGACGGCTGGCCCGCGCCTGGCGCCGGGTCGGCGGCACGACCCGTTTCAGACCGACCGGCAAGGCCTGCAGCACGACTTCGCCGAATGGCGCCTGGTAATAGGTGCTGGCGAAATCGCAAAGGGCGAAGAAATCGCGCGGCAGGGCCGGCAGATCGCGCAGAATTTCGCCGGCGACTTTCAGCTGATCGAGCGGCCAGTCGCTGTCATCGGCGACCTCGACGATGACGCCGATTTTTTCCGAGCGCCCGAACGGCACGCGAACGCGGAAACCGAAGTCGGCGATCGATGCCTCCGGGGCGAGGTAATCGAAGAGGCGGTGCAACGGCAAATCGAGAGCGACGCGTAAGACAGGCATAAATTTGCCGGCGGGGGCCGTCGTATCTCCGAAATTTGGTGAAAAACCCTGTGTTTACACGGTCGTTTGATTTACCCACAAAAGCTGTGGATAACTTTGTGGATTTCTCTGGTAAAACTGCGCTAAGCCACGGGGTTTAAAGGAATTTGTCACTTTGCCGAAATATTGGGCAAGAAGACAATCCTTTTGTTTTCAATTACTTGAGCAAGTTGTGAACTGTCAAGCAGATTTCAGGAAATTTTCTTGGCGGGATGCAGAACTCTGTGCATAAGTAAAGAACTGCAGCCCGCTTATAGGTATTACTTTCGTAATAAACGACTGTGGCTATGGACCGCTTCGACCAGGGCATTGACGCTATCCGGCGGCGTGAATTGCGAAATACCGTGGCCGAGGTTGAAGACATGCCCGGTATTCCCCGGCCCAAAGCTGTCGAGCACCTTGCGCGCTTCGGCGGCGACGATCTCCGGCGTGGCGAACAGCACGTTCGGGTCGAGGTTGCCTTGCAGCGTCACCTTGTCGCCAACCCGCCGGCGAGCTTCGCCGATATCGATGGTCCAGTCGAGGCCCACCGCATCGCAACCGATGTCGGCGATCTTTTCCAGCCACAGACCGCCGTTCTTGGTGAACACGATGCTCGGCACGCGCTCGCCGTCCTTTTCCTTTTTCAGGCCGGCGACGATGCGTCGCATGTATTGCAGCGAGAACTCCTCATAGGCCGCCGCCGACAGCGAGCCGCCCCAGGTGTCGAAGATCATCACCGCCTGGGCGCCGCTGTCGATCTGGGCGTTCAGGTAGGAAATGACCGAGTCGGTGGTCACCGACAGGATGCGGTGCAGCAGGTCCGGGCGCTTGTAGAGCATCCCCTTGATGTAGCGGAAGTCACTCGAGCCCTGACCCTCGACCATATAGCAGGCGAGCGTGTAGGGGCTGCCGGAGAAGCCGATCAGCGGCACCGAGTTGTCCAGGGCGCGACGGATTTCGACCACGGCGTCCATCACGTAGCGCAGATGGTCGTAGGGATCGGGCGCGGTGAGGTCGTTGATTGCCCATTCTTCGCGCAGCGGGCGCTCGAACTTCGGGCCCTCGCCTTCGGCGAAATAGAGGCCGAGACCCATCGCATCCGGCACCGTCAGGATGTCGGAGAACAGGATCGCGGCGTCGAGGTTATAACGGGCCAGCGGCTGCAGCGTCACTTCGCAAGCCATGTCCGGCGACTTGCACAGATTCAGGAAATTGCCGGCGCGTTTGCGCGTTTCGCAGTATTCCGGCAGATAACGGCCGGCCTGACGCATCAGCCAGAGCGGCGTGTATTCGGTCGGCTCTTTGAGAAGGGCGCGCAGGAAGGTATCGTTCTTGGGTCGGCTCACAGGGGCACTCCGCCAGAAATTCGGAAAGGCGGAATTATCCGCCTTTCCGCGTTGCAGGTCACTTACGCCAGAAGGCGGGGGTCAGTACGACGAGCAGCGTGAAGATTTCCAGCCGGCCAAGCAGCATGGCGAAGATGCAGACCCAGGTCTGGAAGTCTTCCAGCACCTCGTAGGTCGTCGATGGGCCAACCACCCCGAGGCCCGGGCCGGTGTTGTTGACGCTGGCGACAATCGCCGTGAACGCAGAAATGATGTCCAGCCCGGTAAAGGTCAGGACCAGGGTGAGCGAAACAATGCTGACCATGTACATGAATGCGAAGGCGAGAACCGCGAACAGAACGGGTTGCTGCGCCACCTGACCGCCGATGCGGACGTTATAGACGGCATTCGGGTGCATGGCACGGAGCAACTCCCGGTAGACCTGCTTGTAGAGCAGCAGGGCGCGCATCATCTTGATCCCGCCGCCGGTCGATCCGGCGCTGGTCACGAAACTGGACAGGAACAGCATCCACAGCGTGGCAAAGATCGGCCACTGAGCGAAATCGACACTGGCGTAACCGGTGGTCGTGGCAATCGAGACCAGGTTGAAAGCGACATGGCGAACGGCGACATTCAGATCGGCATAGGCCCCATCCTTCCAGATGTAGATGGCGACCACGAGAATGCTGAGCAAGGTCACGCCAAGGAACCATCCAGCTTCTGGATCCCGGAGGTAGGGACGAAGTGAGCGCCCGCTAACGGCGAGAAAAAGCGTCCCGAAGTTCATCCCGGCAATCAGCATGAAAACGATCGCCACGAACTCGATGGCCGGCGAATCAAAATAGCCGAAGCTGGCGTCGTGGGTCGAGAAACCGCCCAGTCCCATCGTCGAAAAGGCGTGGCAGACGGCATCGAACCAGCTCATGCCCGCCCAGCGAAAGCCGAGGATACAGGCCAGCGAGACACCGAAATAGACCAGCCACAATCCCTTGGCCGTTTCGGCGATACGTGGCGTCAACTTGGCGTCCTTCATCGGCCCCGGCGTTTCCGCCTTGAACATCTGGCGGCCGCCGATGCCGAGCAGCGGGAGGACGGCGATGGCCAGCACGATCAGCCCCATACCGCCCACCCAGACCAGTTGGTGACGCCAAAGGTTGATCGACATCGGCAGCGAGTCAATGTTGCTCAGCACTGTCGAACCGGTGGTGGTCAGCCCCGATACCGTTTCGAAATAGGCATCGGTATGACTGATGCCAAGATGAAGCATCAACGGAATCGCCGCAAAAGCCGGCAGGACCGACCAGACCAGTACGACCATCAGGAATCCGTCGCGGATGTTCAACTCGCGCTTGCAGCGGCGATAGCGATACCAGAGGAAGGCGCCGCACAGCATGGTCAGGGCAAAAGCCTCGTCATAAGCCGATTGCGCGCCGTCGTTGGTGACGTAGGAGGTGATCAACGGCGCCAGCATGGTCAGCCCGAAGAGCATGATGATCATGCCCAGCGCACGATAAACCGGGGCAAAACGCGTCATGGCAGCCCCTTAAAGGAAGTGAAAACCGACCTGGAAGAGCTTTTCGACCTTCTTGACCAGCTTCTTGCGGGTACAGAAGACGATCACATGGTCATCCGCCTCGATCACCGTGTCGTGATGGGCAATCAGCACCTCGCCGTAGCGGGTAATAGCCGTCCAGTCGTCGGTCTGGCCAACCACCACCGGCTGCGCGAAGTTGCGCACTAGCGCGGCGACCGTCACCCCATGCGGCCAGTCGATCTGATCGATCCGCTTGCCGATCACCTTGGAAGTTTTGCCATCGCCATGGGCGACGATCTCCAGCGCTTCGGCCGCACCGCGCCGCAGCGAATGCACTTCGGCGACATCGCCTTGACGGACATGGGTGAGCAGGGTGCCGATCGACACCTGGGCTGGCGAAATACCGATATCGATCGGCCCGCCTTCGATCATTTCGGCGTAAGCCCGCCGGTTGATCAGCGCCACCACCCGTTTGCAGCCGAGACGTTTGGCCAGGCTGCCGGACATGATGTTGTCTTCGTCGTCATTGGTCAGGGCGAGGAAGAGATCCATCTCGGCGATGTTTTCCTGCTCCAGCAACTCCTCGTCGGTGGCATCGCCGAGCAGGACCAGCGCATCGTCAAGCTCGCTGGCTAGCGCCTCGGCGCGTTCCTTGCGGCCTTCGATGACCTTGACCTCGTAGCGCTTTTCCAGCGTCTTGGCCAGCCGGCTGCCAATATTGCCGCCACCGGCGATCATGATCCGCTCGACCGGCGTCATCATCCGGCGCAACTGGCGCAGCACCGGCCGGATGTGCTCGGCGGCGGCGAGCAGGAACACCTCGTCGCCCGCCTCGACCACCGTCTCGCCTTCCGGAAAGACCGGCTGATCGCGGCGGAAAATTGCCGCAATCCGGGCTTCCATATCAGGCGGCAGCAAGGCGCGCATTTCCTTGATCTGCCTGCCGACCAGCAGCCCGCCCTCGAACGCCTTGACCGCCACCAGACTGACCCGGCCGCGGGCAAAACTGAGTACTTGCAGCGCCTCGGGAAATTCGATCAACCGCCGGATGTAATCGGTGATGACCTGCTCCGGGCACAACGCGTAATCGACGGCAAAGTTGGCGACGGAAAGCAGACTGGCGTCTTCGAGGAAATCCCGCGAACGCAGACGGGCAATCCGGGTCGGCACATTGAAGACACTCTGGGCCAGCTTGCAGGCCACCAGATTTGCCTGATCGCTCTGGGTCACGGCAATGATCATGTCGGCATCTTCCGCCCCGGCACTGCGCAGGACCGATGGCGTCGCGGCATCGCCGACGACCGTCCGCAAATCAAGCCGGTCCTGCAACTGGGCCAGGCGCGCCGCGTTGTAATCGACGATCGTGATGTCGTTTTCTTCCGAAACCAGGCCTTCGGCAACGCTGGCCCCGACCTGGCCGGCACCGAGAATGATGACTTTCATGATGCCCCCACCAGGATTACGCTGCTATCTCGACGGTCTATTCCTCGACCCGTTTGCCGAGCCGGACATCCAGTTGCTTCAGCTTGCGATACAAATGCGTACGTTCAAGGCCGGAGCGCTCGGCCAGCTTGGTCATGTTGCCACCGCCAAGCCGCAGGTGGTGCTCGAAATAGAGTTTTTCAAAGGCATCGCGCGCCTCGCGTAGCGGCTGGTCGAACAAGGGCAACATCGAGACCAGTTCGCGGCAGTCCCCGGCTTCCTGTGGCATGACGCGACTGACGTCTTCGGCCGAAATTTCCTCGTCGAGCGCCGTCAGGGCAAGATTGCGGACCAACATGTAGAGGTCAGTCCAGCTCGTCTCCGAGAGGTTTTTCCAGGGCAGCGTGCGCAGGGCATTGAGGCCACCAGTGGAAAAACGGCGGGGCAGCACTTCGCCGCGTTCGACGAAATTGGTCAGCAACAGGCTGGCAATCTCCGGCAACTCGTCGGCGTGTCCGGCCAGCGACGGCATGACCACCCAGACTTCCCCCAGGCGGGCCAGCAGCTTGCTGTCCCAGCCGGCTTCGCCAAGCACCGCCAACGGTGTCACGGTGGCCGCGACCAGCTGCAGATTGAGCTTTTCCAGACGCTCGACCGCATAGGCCAGATTCATCTGCTGCATTTTGCCGAGGGCCGCCAGATCGGGGACAAACAGGATGCCCCCACTGAGTTTTTCAAGCATTTCCTGGGTCAGCGCGCTGCTCACGCCGGACAGATCGAGCCAGGGAGCGCGCGGCGGTTGCAAGGTGCGGGCGCAGATTTCCGCCATCCCGCCAGTCGCCCCCTTGAGCAGCAGGATCGGCGCCTTGGCGGCGGCCTGTTCGAGGCGGCGCCGGAACTCCTTGACGAAAGTTGAGCGCCCAAAAGCTTCCAGCGTCAGCGGCGGACGCGACGGCGGCGTATCGTGCTTGAGCGCTTTCTGCACCGTGGACAGCAGCTTCTGCAGCGAAATCGGCTTTTCGAGGAAATCGAAAGCACCGAAACGGGTCGCTTCGACCGCCGTATCGATCGTGCCGTGGCCCGACATCATGACCACCGGCATGTTGAGATGGCCGGCCGCATGCCATTCCTTCAACAGCGAAATGCCGTCCATGTCCGGCATCCAGATGTCGAGCAGGACCAGATCGGGGCGCAGTTCGTTGCGGATACGGCGCGCCGCCCCGGCGTTTTCTGCCAGTCGGACATCGTAAGCTTCGTCGATCAGGATTTCCGAGAGCAACTCGCGGATCCCGATTTCGTCATCAACCACCAGAATTATTGCCATGTTTGGCTTTCTCCTCCTTCACCAGGGGCAGACGAATGTCGATTCGTGCGCCGCCCGCCGGTGCATTGCTGATTTCGATGGTACCCAGGTGTTCTTCGACAATTTTCTTGACGATGGGCAGGCCAAGGCCGGTACCGCGGGCCTTTGTCGTGACATAAGGTTCGAAGATGCGCGGCAGCAGTTCGGCCGGAAAACCCGGGCCGTTATCGCTGATCGACAGGCGGGCACAGCGCCCGACTGTTTCGGTAACGATGCTGATTTGACCGGCCTCGCGGCCTTCCAGGGCATCTTCGGCATTGCGCAGCAAATTGTGGATGATCTGCCGCAACTGGGTGGCATCGCCCAGTATCGCCGGCAAGGCCTCGTCCAGTCGCGTTTCGATGCGGGCCGACGAGCTCTCGTAGAGGCCGAGGACTTCGCCGATCAGTTCGTTGAGATCGAGCGGCGACACTTCCGGCGCCGGCAGGCGGGCATAGTCGCGGAAGTCGTCGACCATGCGTTTCATCGACTGCACCTGGTTGATGATGGTCTGCGTCCCGCGCGCCAGCAGCTCGGCGTCGCCATTGGCCAGCTTGTCGGCCAGCTTGAACTGCAGACGTTCGGCCGATAGCTGGATCGGGGTCAGGGGATTCTTGATTTCGTGGGCCAACCGGCGGGCCACCTCGCCCCAGGCGGCACTGCGCTGGGCGGCGACAATCCGGGTGACATCGTCGAACACCACGACATCGCCGCCGCCGCTCGCTTCGGGCAGACGCGAACCGCGCAGCAGCAGGATCTGCGGCATCCCATTCGGGCGCTCCAGCTCCAGCTGGGCCTGCCATTCGGCATCCTCGGTCGCCGCGAAATGCTGACGGATGAAGGTGCCCATCGCGTGCTGGCGCGGCCAGTTATCGACCGCCGCCCCGATCAGCTCGACGAAATCATCGTTCAGAACGGTCAACGCCCCTTCGTTCACGGTGCGCAGGACGAAATTGCGATCGAAAACCAGAACGCCCGACGACAGATTGGCAAGAATCGATTCGAGGTAGCCGCGAGCCGACTCCAGCTCGCTGCGATGGCGTTCGGTTTCGTGGTGCGCCTCGTTCAGCTGCCGCGTCATCTGGTTGAAGGACTGGGTCAGGATGCCGAGTTCGTCGCCGCTGTAAATCGCCTGACGCGGCGAGAAGTCGCCCTGCGCCACAGCCTGCGTCCCCTCGGCCAGAATGTAGAGCGGCGCGACCAGCCGACGGGCCATCAAGTAGGCCAGCGCAAATGCCCCGAACAGCGCGACGAGCACAGTCAAGGTCAGGGTCAGGGCATAGATCCGGGTCAGGCCAGCCCGCGCCAGTTGCAGCTCCTGATAGTCGCGATAAACGTCCTGCACCGCGTCGGCGTCGTGCGCCAGGCTGGCCGGCACCGGGTTGATCAGTTGCAGAATGCGCGGTTCCTCGAACACATCATGGGCCGCGACCGGCACCAGCACGCGCAGATAGAGCTTTCCCCCGTCGCCTTCGACGGTGCTGATCGCCCGCGAATTGCGCGCCTGCTTGAGCTGGGTCTGGCTCGGCAGATCGGGCAGCAGGCTGCTCAATTCCGTGGTCGCACTGGACAACAATTGGCCGCCGACCGAGAACAGGGCCGCCGACTGCACGCCTTTTTCCTCGCGCAGACGCAGCAGCGCCGAACGCCGCGATGGCTCCTGGATGTCGGACAACTCGATGGCCATGCTGCGCCCCTTGGCGCCGAGGTCTTCAAGCAGCGAATCGAGCGCCGAGCGACCAAGCTGCAGGCCGGATTCGAGGGCTTTTTCGACGCGCACGTCGAACCAGCTTTCGATCGAACGCGTCACGAACTGCACCGAAACGCCATAGACCAGCGCCCCCGGCAGTACCGCGATGAAACCGAACATCAGCATCAGGCGCAGCTTGAGACGGGCCCCGAAAACCTGGGCCTGATAGTCGCGCCACAACGAGCGCAGCTGCCAGCCGACCAGCCCGACCATGGCCAGGGCCAGCACGACATTCAGACCGATCAGCAGCGGATAGTTGCGGGAGAAAAGGACGGTGTCGGCCGCCGTGGACATCAGTAGCAGGAACCACAGGATGCCCCCGATGGCGGCGGCGAAAGCCCCGCCGGCAGCAACGAAGCGCTTCACCGGGTCTCCACCGCGAGGGCCGGCAACGGCGCCTGCCAAGTCTTCCAGTCTGCCACCAGATTCCAGTCCTTGTTACCCAGGGCACTGATCTGGAAGGGCCGCGGCAGCTGGGTAATATCGAGGCGCAGGCGCAAGGCGGCCTGATACGGCTCGCCGGTTCGCAGCATTTTGTCGCCCTTATCGATCACCACCCAGTTGCGCAGGCGGGAGAGCACGGCCAGCGCGTCGCTCAAGTTCGAGAATGACTGATGCAGACCGCCGGTGGACAAGCGGTACTGGCGGGTCAGCGCATGATAGGACAGGCTGTAGGTCAGACTGCGGCTGAGCAGCTTTTCATCGAGCCAGTACCAGCGCGCCTTGGTCATTTCGTAATCGACGACGAAATAGAGCACGACGCCCTTGTTTACGGCTTCTTCGAGGCGCGGCGTCAGCTCGAAACGAAAATCGGCCGACAGGGCATAACCGTCCTCAGTCGCCGACAGTTGCGCATTGGCTATTTCAATCTCGGCCGCCCACGCCAAAACCGGCATAAAAAGCAGCAACAGCAGCCAATGGCGCAGTCGATCAGGCATTTTTTTCGAGCAGGCAGTAGAAAAAGCCATCATGTTCGGCGGTTGGTAAAAGCTGTTCCTCGTGAACACGGCGTGCATCCGGCTGACGGGCAAGAAATGCCGCGATCTGCTCGCCATTCTCGACAGGGAAGACCGAGCAGGTCACATAAAGCAGTTTACCGCCGGGCCGGACGACCTGCCACAGCGCATTGAGAATACGCGATTGCGCCTTGGCGAAGCTGGCGATATCGTCTTCGCGGCGCAGCCACTTGGCATCCGGATTGCGCCGCACCACGCCGCTGGCCGTGCACGGCACATCGGCCAGCACGGCATCGAAAGTCCGGCCATCCCACCAGGTATTAAGCTTGGCGCAGTCGGCGGCCATGACGTCGGCCTTGAGCCCGAGGCGGGCGAGATTTTCGACGATGCGCCGACAGCGGGATGGCTTCAGATCGAGCGCCAGCAAATCGAGATCGGCCCGCTCCAGCAGATGCGCCGTCTTGCCGCCAGGCGCCGCACAGGCGTCAAGCACCCGGCTGCCCGGCGCCGGGTCGAGCAGCAAGGCCGCCATTTGCGCCCCGGGATCCTGCACCGAGACGAGGCCATCGGCAAAACCGGGCAGGCGATCAACCGGCAGCGGTTTTTCCAAGGCCAATGCGCACTCGCCAAGCGGCGTCGCGTTCAGCCCTTCGCCATTCAGCCGCGCCTGATAGTCGGCCCGCGAGCCGCGCCGCAGATTGACCCGCAGGGCCATCGGCGGCGGCGTGTTGCCGGCCGCGACGATGCTTGGCCAATCCTGCGGATAGCTCGCCTGCAAGCGGGTCAGCCACCAGTCCGGATGCTGCGAGCTGGCGACCGGATCGGCGGCTAGCGCGGCATTCAGTTCGGCCTGCTGGCGCAGGAAGTTGCGCAACACGCCATTGACCAGTCCGCGAAAACGACCTTCGGCCAGTTCGCCGGCGGCGGCAACAGCCTGATCGACCACGGTATGCGCGGCGTCCGGCCGGGTTTCCAGGCGGTAGATGGCAACTAGTAGCAGCGCCCGTATTTCCTCCGCCGTCAGCGGTTTGGCGAGCAGCCGGGCCAGGAAAAAATCACCCCGCCCGAACGCCCGCAGGCTGCCATAGACGAGATCCTGCACGGCCGGCCGGGCCTGCGGATCAACGCGCGCCAGCAATCCATCGGCAAGACTTTGCCCGGCAAATACTGCAGCGTTGATATGAGCGGCTTGATGCAGGGCAAAAGCCAGGGAATCGAAGGGTAAACGGGACATAGGACGGGATTATCGCACGCTGCATAATGTCGCAATGCACCGACTGATTTTTGCCCTTTGTTTCGCCTTCACCCCGCTCCTGGCCCATGCCTGGAATGCCGCCGGACACCGGCTGACCGCGCTGATCGCCTGGCAGCAATTGTCGCCAGCCAGCCAGAAATGGGTGGCCGCCGCACTGGCCGGCCACCCCGACCACCCACGCTGGATGGAAAAAGCACATTCCGGCGAAGCGGCGGACATCTTCGCCGAAGCATCGACCTGGCCGGACGACATTCGCCGCGATCCGCGCTTTTACACCGAGGGACGAGAGCCGGCGACGGCGCCCTTGCCCGGCCTGGGCGACACGGCCCATCACCAGCGCTGGCATTACGTCGATGTCGACCACAACGGCAAATCCGAGGCTGGCGAAATCGACCGGCAGATCGACCGACTCAGCCGAGTCCTTCGCTCATCGGCCGACCGCGAGCAACTGTCCTACGCCCTGCCCTGGCTGCTGCATCTGGTCGCCGACATTCACCAGCCCTTGCATGTCGGCCGGCATGACGACGAAGGCGGCAATACGGTCGAAATCGAAAATCCGTTCAACAAGCGCCTGCCGTTTGCCAAACTGCACACCTACTGGGACGACCTGCCCGGCCCACCGTGGCTGCGCGGCAAGCGGCTGGCACAAAACGCGGCGCGCCTGATCGCGGCCTTTCCACCGGCCGAGCAGGGCAACGTGCGGGCGTGGCGGGACGAAAGCCATCGCCTGCTCGCCCTCGCCTATCCAGAACCGGCCGGCAGCCTGTTGCCGACAATCAGCGCGGAATTCAATCAGCAGGCACACGATATCGCCAACCGGCGCATCGTCGAAGCAGGCTACCGCCTCGGCCGCCTGCTCGATGCCATCGTCAGCCACCGCGTTTCACGTGGAACGTCATAGAATTGCCCGATGCACGGAATCCAGTTAATCGCCGACCTGCACGATTGCCATTGCCCGCCGCGCCTGCTGCTCGATGCCCCCGGCCTTGAAGCCCTCTGCGTCGAGGCCTGCACCCGGCACGGACTGACCGTCGTCGGCCGCCTTTTTCATCCATTTCGCGACGCCAACGACCAGGCGGCCGGCGTCACCGGCACCGTCGTCCTCGCCGAATCGCACCTGGCGATCCATACCTGGCCGGAAATCGCGGCGGTCACGCTGGACGTCTATGTCTGTAATTTCAGCGGCGACAACACCGCACGCGCCCACGCCCTGTTCCGGGAAGTGATCGCCGCCTTTGCCCCCGGCCGCACCGAGCGCATCGAAGTAAAACGCGGCCAGCTCGGGGCGCGCGAACGCGTCCTCGACGACAGCGCTCCGCCCGAAACGCCGTAGCAACCGGCTGCTACCCGCCGCCCCGCAAAACTCCAGACAATGCCTCAGGCGCCGGCACCCGCCGCACGCCGATCGATAACAATGGAGACAAACATGGCTACCAAGAAAATACTGATGATTACCGGTGACTACACCGAGGATTACGAAACCATGGTGCCTTTCCAGGCACTGCTGATGGTCGGGCACACGGTGCATGCCGTCTGCCCCGGCAAAAAAGCCGGGGAGGCGGTACGTACCGCCATCCATGACTTCGAAGGCGATCAGACCTACAGCGAAAAACCCGGTCACAATTTCACGCTGAATGCCAGCTTTGCCGAGATCAAGGCCGACAGCTACGACGCCCTGGTCATCCCAGGCGGCCGCGCCCCCGAATACCTGCGCCTGAACCCGGAAGTTCTGGCTATGGTGCAGCATTTCGCCAGCACCCGGAAGCCGATTGCCGCGATCTGCCACGGCGCCCAACTGCTTGCCGCAGCCGGCGTACTAGCCGGCCGCTCATGCAGCGCCTATCCGGCCTGCGCCCCGGAAGTAAAGGCGGCCGGCGGCCAGTATGCCGACATCCCGGTAGATCAGGCCCATGTCGACGGCAACCTGGTTACCGCCCCGGCCTGGCCGGCCCACCCGGACTGGCTGGCCAAGTTCCTGCAGGTACTCGGCACCCACATCACGCTTTGATATGCTGCGCGGGCAGTCTCGGCTAGCCGGACTGCCCGCGCCAACCGAGGAGGCCACCCATGTGTGAAATCTACGTCAAAGCCGAACCGATGCTCTACGAATCGCGCTCACGTTCGCTGCGCATTCATGGTTTCGTCACCAAGATCCGGCTGGAAAACCTGTTCTGGGACATCCTCGCCGAGCTGGCCGGCAACGAGGGCATGACGACCAACCAGCTGATCGCCAAGCTCTACGATGAAATCGAGGCTTACCGCGGGGAGGTGGAGAACTTCGCCTCCTTCCTGCGCGTCACCTGCCTGCGCTACCTCACCCTGCGCCACCAGAAGGAAAGCGAACGCCCCGGTCTGACGATGGTCGGCACCTTGCCGCCGGTCGTCAGTCAGTTGTCGCGCAGTATCGGTGCCGCCTGAAACCGGTCAGCCGGGAATATCGAAACGGTCGCCCGCTTTCAGTGGATTGCCGGCCAGGAATTGCTGCACCGGCAGACGTTTGCCGCCAGCCTTCTGCAATTCACCGATCGCCAGCGCCCCTTCGCCGCAAGCGACAACAATGGCGCTCCGGTCGACCGCCAGGATCCGGCCAAATTCACCCTGCGCATCGACCGTGCTGGCCCGCCACAGCTTGATGGTCTGCCCACCGATCAGCGCCTGAGCCCCGGGAAAGGGATTGAAAGCGCGAATGTGACGATCCAGTTCGGCCGCACTTTTCCGCCAGTCGATCAGCGCCTCGGCCTTTTCGATCTTCTGGGCATAGGTCACGCCGTCCGCCGGTTGCGGCTCGGCGGGTAGGGGCAAGTGGCCCAGCGCCTCGATGATCAACGTGCTGCCGAGTTCGGCCAATCGGTCGTGCAGCGTTGCCGAGGTATCGGCCGAATCGATCGGGAAGGCACCGCGCAACAATACCGGCCCGGTGTCCAGGCCGGCTTCCATCTGCATGATGCAGACCCCGGTCTGCGCATCGCCGGCCAGCAGCGCCCGCTGGATCGGTGCCGCACCGCGCCAGCGCGGCAGCAGCGAGGCGTGAATATTGAGACAACCGAAGCGGGGCATGTTGAGCACCACCTGCGGCAGGATCAGCCCGTAGGCGGCGACCACCATCACGTCGGCGCCAATGGCCGCGATCCTTTGCTGCGCTGCCGCATCCTTCAGGCTGAGCGGCTGAAAAACCTCAATGGCCTTTTCCAGCGCCAGTTTCTTGACCGGCGAGGGTTGCAGAACCATGCCCCGACCAGCCGGCCGGTCGGGCTGGGTCAGCACCAACGGCACTTCGTGACCGGCCTGAATAATGGCCTGCAGCGCCTGCGCGGCGAACTCCGGTGTCCCAGCGAAAATCACCCTCATGCGGTAACCCGCGACAGTTTGACCAGTTTCGCCTTGATCCGCGCCTGCTTCAGTTGCGACAGATGATCGACGAAAACCATCCCCTTGAGATGATCGATTTCATGCTGGATACACACCGCCAGCAAGCCGTCGGCCGTCAGCGACTGCGCCTTGCCTTCAAGATCGAGGTAATGGACGGTGACCCGCTCGGCCCGTTCGACCTTGTCGTAGATGCCGGGTACCGACAGGCAACCCTCCTCACCGGTCTGCGAACCGGTAAAGTTTTCCAGTCGCGGGTTGATGAAAACGCGCAGATCGTTCTTCTCTTCCGAGATATCGATAACGACCAGTTGCTTGTGCACATCAACCTGCGTCGCGGCCAAACCGATTCCGGGCGCTTCGTACATCGTTTCAGCCATGTCGGCCGCCAGTTTTCGGATGCTGTCGTCAATTTTGACAACGGGTACGGCGACCTTTTTCAGGCGAAGGTCGGGGAAACGCAAAATGGGTAGAAGAGCCATAGGTTGACAGGAATAAAAGCTTGCTCGCTTAGGTTATTACGTGCAGAATCTAAAGCAATTCTCGAGATATGGAAACGGATTCGCTTGATGCAAATAAGACAGCATCTGATGCACCGCGTTCCGCCGGCACGTGAGGTTACGACTATGGTCCGCATTATATCCGCGCTCATCCTGGCCGTAACGGCCGCTTGCGCATCCGCCGCCGAGCCGCTCAAGCTTGTCGACAACCCGCCCGACCGCCATATCGTCGTGCGCGGCGACACTCTGTGGGGCATTTCCGGCAAATTCCTCCAGCAGCCGTGGCGCTGGCCGGAAATCTGGCAGATGAACAAGGCCGAAATCAAGAATCCGCATCTGATCTACCCCGGCGATGTCATCATCCTTGACATGTCGAGCGGCAATCCGCGACTGCGACTCGGCAAACAGCACCAGGGCACCGGCAAGCTCCAGCCGCAGGTATACAGCCAGGCGGTTCAGCAGGTCATCCCCAGCATTCCGCCAAATGTCATCGAGCCCTTCATTTCGAAGCCACTGGTCATCGAACCGGGCGCCCATGACGGCAAGGCCCGCATCGTCGCCACCCAGGAAGATCGCATGCTGGTCGGCAACGGCGACGAGGCTTTCGTTTCCGGCATCCCCGACGCCAGCGTCGAGAAATGGCATGTCTTCCGCCCGGGCAAGGAACTCAAGGATCCGGAAACCGGCGAAGTCATCGCCCACGAAGCCTTTTTCCTCGGCCATGCCCGCCTGATCAGGCCGGGCGAACCGGCTACCATCCAGATCACCCAGGCCAAGCAGGAAATCGGTCGCGGCGACCGCCTGCTGCCCGCCCCGCCGCCCGAAATCATTTCCTACGTGCCGCACCGCCCGGATCAGGAGGTCGCTGCCAAAGTCGTCTCCATCTACGGCGGAGTCAACGAAGGCGGCACCAGTTCGGTGGTGGCGTTGAACCGCGGCAAGAACAGCGGGCTGGAAATCGGGCACGTTCTCGCCCTCTTCCGCAACCGCGTTTCGATCAACGTCGATACCGATGGCCGGCGCAGTTCAACTCAGATCCCGGAAGAGCGCTACGCGCTGGCCTTTGTCTTCCGCGTCTTTGACGGTATCGCCTACGCACTGGTCGTCGATTCCTCCAAATCGGTCATCGTCGGCGACTCCGCGCGCAATCCGTGAGTGAATACGAAGGGCTGGCCGCCTGGTTGCGGCTGACCCTGATCCCTGGCATCGGCGGCGAGACGCAACGAAAGCTTCTCGCCGCTTTCGGTTTACCCGAAGCAATTTTTGCGGCCGGGCGACTGACAGTGCGCAGCGTGATCGGCGACCGGGCCGACCTGCTATTCGATTCCGAGGTGAGCGAAAATGTCGAACGCAGCATCGCCTGGGCCGACCAGCCCGGCCAGCACATTCTGACCTTGGCCGATGCCGATTATCCGCAAGCCCTGCTCGAAATCCCCGATCCGCCCAGCCTGCTGTACGTCCGTGGCAAACCTGCCCTGCTGCAGAAATCCGGCCTGGCCATGGTCGGTAGCCGCAACGCAACGCCCCAGGGCCTGCAAACTGCCGAGAATTTCGCCAAAACGCTCGCGGCCAAAGGCTATTGCATCATCAGCGGCCTCGCCCTCGGCATCGACGCTGCAGCCCACCGCGGCGCGCTCGCCGCCGATGGCGAAACCATCGCCGTCATCGGCACCGGCGCCGACCGTCTCTATCCGGCCCGCAACCGGGATCTAGCCCTGGCGATCGCCGAGCGCGGCGCCATCGTTTCCGAATTTCCGCTCGGCACGCCGGCCCTTGCCGCCAATTTTCCGCGTCGCAACCGGATCATTTCCGGCCTGTCACGCGGTGTCCTGGTCGTCGAAGCCGCGCCGGAAAGCGGCTCGCTGATCACCGCCCGACTGGCCGCCGAACAGGGCCGCGAAGTTTTTGCCATTCCCGGCTCGATCCATTCACCGGTTTCCCGCGGCTGCCACAAATTGATCAGGCAGGGCGCAAAACTGGTCGAAACGGCCCAGGACATCCTGGAAGAACTCGGCAACTTCGCCGAACCGACCGACCTTGCCGAGCCGGCCTCCGTCCCGGACGACAACCTCGTGCTCAGCGCCCTCGGCCACGACCCTTGCGGCCTCGACGATCTGCAGGAGCGCACCCGGCTCGCCACCGATGCCCTGCTCACCGAACTGCTGACCCTCGAACTCGCCGGCCAGATCGCCACGCTGCCCGGCAATCGCTACCAACGCCTGGTCTGAAAACCCTGCATATATATTGATGGCTTGCCAAGCCGCTCGCCGCGCACTTATCATGCCTCGGCACCTAACTGACAGAATCCATGACCAAAAAGCTGATAATCGCTGAAAAACCTTCCGTTGCCGCCGACATCGCCAAGGCGTTGGGAGGCTTTACCAAGCACGATGACTATTTCGAGAGCGAGACGCACGTAATCTCCTCGGCCGTCGGTCACCTGCTGGAACTGTCCTGCCCGGAAGAGTTCGAGGTCAAGCGGGGCAAGTGGTCCTTTGCCCATCTGCCGGTGATTCCGCCCCACTTTGCGCTGAAGCCGATCGAGAAGACCGAATCCCGCCTCAAGGTTCTTGCCAAGCTGATCAAGCGCAAGGATGTCAGCGCACTGATCAATGCCTGTGACGCGGGGCGCGAGGGCGAATTGATCTTCAATTACATCGCCCAGCACACCA
Organism: Azonexus sp. IMCC34842; assembly: GCF_050368855.1. Taxonomy (GTDB): domain Bacteria; phylum Pseudomonadota; class Gammaproteobacteria; order Burkholderiales; family Rhodocyclaceae; genus Azonexus; species Azonexus denitrificans_A. The sequence continues at coordinate 3,897,568 of NZ_CP178449.1, forward strand.
AGTCGGGCAAACCCGTCCAGCGCCTGTGGCTACAGTCGATGACCCAGGGCGCCATCCGCGACGGCTTTACCCGTCTACGCAATGGACAGGAAATGCAGGGCCTGGGCGACGCCGCCGTTTGCCGCTCCGAATCGGACTGGCTGGTCGGCATCAACGGTACGCGGGCGATGACCGCCTTCAACTCGAAGACCGGCGGTTTCCACCTGACGACCGTCGGCCGGGTGCAGACCCCGACGCTGGCCATCGTCGTCGAGCGCGAAAAGAAAATCCGCGAATTCAAACCGCGCTCCTACTGGGAAGTCGAGGCCGATTTCGCCGCCAAGGCCGGCAATTACACCGGCAAATGGTTCGATGAGGGCTACAAGGGCAAGGAAGACGACGAACACGCCCGCGCCGACCGCCTCTGGGAACAGAACAAGGCGGATGCAATCCGTGCCGCCACGCTTGGTAAGCCGGGCATCGTCAGCGAAGAGGCCAAGCCGGAAACCCGGATGTCGCCGCTGCTTTTCGATCTGACCAGCCTGCAGCGCGAAGCCAACGGCCGCTTTGGCTTCTCGGCCAAGACCACGCTGTCGCTGGCGCAGTCGCTCTACGAAAAACACAAGGTCCTGACCTACCCGCGGACCGACTCGCGCTGCCTGCCGGAAGACTACCTGCCGACCGTCAAGGAAACCCTGGCGGTACTGACCGGTGAAGGTGCCGGCAAGGGTCACGACGAAGTGCTGCTCGCCCGCTACTCGCCGTTCGCTCACCAGATTCTGGCCCGCAATTGGGTCTTGCCGAACAAGCGCATCTTCAATAACGCCAAGATCAGCGACCACTTCGCGATCATCCCGACGCCGCAGGCACCGAAGAACCTCAACGAACTCGAACAGAAACTGTACGACTTCGTCGTTCGCCGCTTCCTGTCCGTCTTCTTCCCGGCCGCCGAATATCTGGTGACCACCCGCATCACCCGCGTCGAAGGCCACCCCTTCAAGACGGAGGGCAAGGTGCTGGTTAATCCGGGCTGGCTGGCCGTGCATGGCAAGGAAGCCCAGGAAGGCACCGAAGGCAATCTGGTCGCGGTCGCCAAGGATGAAACGGTCAAGGCCGAAGACGTCACCGTCAAGGCCAACGAAACCAAGCCGCCACCACGCTACTCGGAAGCCACGCTGCTCTCTGCCATGGAAGGCGCTGGCAAGATGGTGGACGACGAGGAGCTGAAGGCGGCGATGGCCGGTCGCGGCCTCGGCACCCCGGCCACCCGTGCCCAGATCATCGAAAACCTGATCGGCGAGCAGTACATGCTGCGCGAAGGTCGGGAATTGATCCCGACCGCCAAGGCCTTTTCACTGATGACGCTGCTCAACGGCCTCGGCATCAACGAACTGACCCAGCCGGAACTGACCGGCGACTGGGAATGGAAACTCGGGCGCATTGAAAAAGGCGAATTCACGCGCCAGGAATTCATGCGCGAAATCGCCGAAATGACCCGCCACATGGTCGAGCGCGCCAAGACCTTCGACAGCGATACGATCCCCGGCGATTTCGGCGTGCTGACCGCGCCCTGCCCGCGTTGCGGCGGCCAGATTCGCGAGAACTACAAGAAATTCCAGTGCGAAGGCTGCGATTACTCGCTATGGAAGATCGTCGCCGGCCGCCAGTTCGAGCCAGCCGAGATCGACGCACTGATCACCGACAAGCAGATCGGCCCGCTGACCGGCTTCCGCAACAAGATGGGCCGGACGTTCGCCGCCGCGATCAAGCTCAACGACAAGATGGAACCGGAATTCGATTTCGGCCAGGACAAGGCCGATGCGGCCGACGCCGAGCCGGTCGATTTCTCGGCCCAGACCAGTCTCGGCAAGTGCCCGAAATGCGCCGCCAATGTCTATGACCATGGCACGTCCTACGTCTGCGAAAAATCGGTCGGCCCGGACAAGACCTGCGACTTCCGCTCCGGCAAGATCATCCTGCAACAGCCGATCGATACCGCGCAAATGCAGAAACTGCTGGCCGACGGCAAGACCGACCTGTTGAAGGAATTCGTCTCCAACCGGACCCGCCGCAAATTCTCGGCCTATCTGGTCGCCAAGGACGGCAAGGTCGGCTTCGAATTCGAGAAAAAGGTCGCCAAACCCAAGGCACCGGCCAAGAAAAAAGCCGAAGCCTGATCGTCGGCTAACATCCAACAAAAAGCCCTCGGAGAGCACACCGAGGGCTTTTTGCTTTAGATGGCCGCCTCGGTGTTGCAAAGCGGACGAATCGAGCTACAAAGAAAAAGCTGTGAAGGTGCCTAGTATCAAATAGCCAGGAATTAATAGCATGCAAGCTGGATGATCTGACTCTGACCGTCAGCCGCCCCATCGTTCCACGTGAAACATCACCGCTTGCTGGTCGCCCCTGGCAACTGACAGGACAGCAGTGCCGCCCGCACCGCATCAATCGCCTGCGGTCGCGGGAAGGTCACCCGCCAGACCAGGCCGACGGTACGCGACGGCTGTGTTCCGGCAAAGGACAGCACCTTGACCAGCGGCTCCTTCTCGATCAGCGGGTCGGCCGCCGTGCTCGGCATGACGGCGACGCCGGCGCCGCTCGCCACCATGTAGCGGATGGTTTCCAGCGAACCGCCTTCGAGCGAGTTGGCCAGACCGTCGGGGGCTGTCAGGCGTGGACAAGATTCCAGCACCTGATCGCGGAAACAGTTGCCCTGGCCGAGCAGCAGTAGGTTCTGACCGTCCAGTTCATCGGCCGGGATAGCCTCGCGCTGGCTCCAGGAATGGGCGGCCGGCACGACAACGCGGAAGGGCTCTTCATAAACCGGCAGAGCGACTAGGCCCGCCTCGGCAAAGGGCAAGGCAATGACGATGACGTCGAGTTCGCCGGCCTTGAGGGCCGGAATCAGGTTGCCAGTGAAATCTTCCTTGAGGAACAGCGGCATGTTCGGCGCCTGCTGATGCAGGGCCGGAATGAACTGCGGCAACAGGTACGGCGCGATGCTGTAGATGATGCCGACGCGCAGCTGGCCGCTCAGCGGATCGCCGGTCGAATCGGCGATTTCATCGAGACGCACCGCTTCTTCAAGAACGCGCTTGGCCTGCGCGACAATGCGCTCACCAAGAGCGGTGATCCGGACATCGGAGGCCGTCCGTTCGAACAACGCTGAGCCAAGCTGGCCCTCAACCTTCTTCAGCGCCACCGACAGCGTCGGCTGACTGACATGACAGGCTTCGGCTGCCTTGCCGAAATGGCGCTCACGGGCAAGCGCCACGATGTAGCGCATTTCGGTCAGGGTCATGCCGAATAGCCGAGTTTTTGCAGGTCGGCCGTCGAAAGCCAGCGCCATTCACCGGGCTGCAGATCGGCCGGCAGTTGCAGTTCGCCTATCGACTCGCGATGCAGCGCCTCGACCCGATTGCCGGCCGCCGCGACCATCCGCTTGACCTGATGGTACTTGCCGCTGGTCAGGGTCAGGCGCAACAGGTGCTCGTCGACCTTTTCGGCCGCAGCGGCGGCAATCGGCTCGGGTTCGTCGGTGAGCAAGACGCCGGCCAGCAACTGGTCGAGCAAGGCCTGGTCGACCGGATGCTTGGTCGTTGCCAGATAGACCTTGGGCACCTTGCGTTTGGCCGAAGACAGTTGATGGTTGAGCTGGCCGTCGTTGGTGATCAGCAGCAGGCCGGTGGTGTCTTCGTCGAGCCGGCCGATCGGCTGCACGTCACGCTCACGCAAGGGCAGCGGCAGCAATTCGAGGACGCCGGGATGGTGCTTGGGCTTGCGCGAACATTCGTAATGCAGCGGCTTGTGCAGCATCACGCAGGCAAATTCGGTATAGGGCCAAGCGACGCCGTCGACGCTGAAAACCAGTCCGTCGGTAGCGACTTCGGCGAAGGGATCGGTACAAATGGCGCCATTGATGGCGACTCTTTCGTGCCGGACGAGGGCCCGGCAACCCTTGCGGGTTCCGAAGCCGTGATGGTGGAGGATTCGTTCTAGTTGCATGGCGGGAATGCTAACATTCGGCCATGAATTTCGAACATCTCATCCAGATCAACGATGCGGAAAACCCGCTGGTTCCGCCCCTGAATCGCCTACAGCTGTGGCAAGGCCTGCTCTATCGGGTCGAAGATCCCGCCCCGTTCCTGCCCGGACTCGAGTCGTGCACCATCCTCGAACGGCAGGCCAATGAACTGTTGCGGGAACTGGATTTCGGCCCGGCCACGATCCGCGACCGCGTGACGCTGGTCGAAGCCGAATCGGTGCGTTTCGACATCCTGCCATCGGCAACCCATGCCGGCGGCAGCCTGACCATCAGCATCGAGGAGCCGGAACCCGGCTATCTGTTCCTGCGTTTCGCCTACCAGACGACGCTGGCCAGCGCGCCCGAGTCGGAAGAGCGAGCCTACATCGAGTACGTCAAATCGGCCTACCACCAGTCGGACGTCGATTGCGTGCGGATCGTCCGCACGCTGGCGGCCGGTGGCGAGCCGCAGTAAATCCAAATACCGCAATCACCATGAAAAATGCCCGCTGACGCGGGCATTGAATTTATTCGACGCCTTGCGAGGCGAGGTAATCCTCGTAACCACCAAGGTAGTCGATGATCCGGCCGTCGCTCTTCACTTCCAGCACGCGGGTGGACAACGAGGAAACGAACTCGCGGTCGTGTGAGACAAAGACCAGCGTCCCGGGGAATTTCTCCAGACCGGAGTTCAATGCTTCGATCGATTCCATGTCGAGGTGGTTGGTCGGCTCGTCCATCAGCAGCACGTTGTGTTTCGACAGCATCAGCTTGCCGAACAGCATGCGGCCCTGCTCGCCGCCGGAAATGACATTGACCGGCTTCTTCACTTCGTCGCCCGAGAACAGCAGGCGGCCCAGCGTGCCGCGGATCAGCGTTTCGAGGTCGCCGCCCTCTTCGATGGTGGCGCGGGCGTAGCCGGCGATCCATTCGGTCAGGCTCTCGGTGCCGGCGAACTGGGCGCTGTGGTCCTGCGCGTAGTAGCCCGGGTAGGCCTTTTCCGCCCATTTGATGGTGCCGAACTGCGGCGTCACTTCGCCCATCAGCAGCTTCAACAGCGTCGTCTTGCCGACGCCGTTTTCACCGATCACGGCAATCTTTTCGCCGGCGTTGATGGTCAACGTCAGGTTGTTGAAGATCTTGCGCTCGCCGCCTTCGTAGGTGAAGGAAACATTCTCGATCTCGACGGCCTGGCGGTGCAGCTTCTGCTTCTCGTCGTAATCGAAGCGAATCCACGGGTACTGGCGGGACGACGGCTTCATGTCTTCCGGCTTGAGTTTTTCGATCAACTTGACGCGACTGGTTGCCTGCTTGGCCTTGGAGGCGTTGGCCGAGAAGCGGCGGACGAAGGTCTGCAGTTCGGCGATCCGTTCCTTGGCCTTGGCGTTGGCGTTCTGGAGGCGCTCGCGGGCGGCCTGGGCGGCCTCCATGAAGTCGTCGTAGTTGCCAGCGTAGGTGGTGATCTTGCCGTAGTCGAGGTCGGCCATGTGGGTGCAGACCTGGTTCAGGAAGTGGCGATCGTGCGAGATGATGATCATCGTCGAATCACGATTGTTGAGCACGTCTTCCAGCCAGCGGATGGTGTTGATGTCGAGGTTGTTGGTCGGTTCGTCGAGCAACAGGATGTCCGGATTGGCGAACAGTGCCTGGCAGAGCAGCACGCGCAGCTTCCAGCCGGGGGCCACTTCGCTCATCGGGCCGTTGTGCTGTTCGATCGGAATGCCGACGCCGAGCAGCAGTTCGCCGGCCCGCGATTCGGCGGTATAACCGTCCAGCTCGCCGAATTGGTGCTCGAGATCAGCGGCCTTCATGTAATCGTCTTCGGTCGCTTCCGGATTGGCGTAGATCGCATCGCGCTCGCTCATGCAGGCCCACATTTCCTCGTGGCCCATCAACACGACGTCGAGGACGCGCATGTCTTCGTAAGCGAACTGGTCCTGTTTCAGGTAGGCCATGCGCTCGTGCTTTTCCTTCGAGACGTTGCCGGCCGACGGCTCGAGCGCCCCACACAGGATCTTCATGAAGGTGGATTTGCCCGCCCCGTTGGCGCCGATCAGGCCATAGCGATAGCCTTCGCCAAATTTGACGTTAACATTCTCGAATAGGGGTTTGGCCCCGAACTGCATGGTGATATTGGCGGCGACGAGCACGACGATTCCGATCTGCAAAATAACGGTAAAACGAAGGGGCGAATTTTACCTGTTTTCAAGGGGTTGACGGCGGCAAGGCAGCTTTTTGCTGCACTGCGGTGTAACATTCCGGGCAACAATTACTCGCCTTCCAGGCACCGAGACAGCCCATGGTTCCCCACCTGACTACCGCCCTGACCGGCCCCCTGCTCGAACTCGAGCGCAGTTTCCTTGCCAACAGCACGCAGATCGAGCGCTGGCTGCGCGCCCAATGGCAGGAACACACGCCGCCGTTCTATTCATCGTGCGACCTGCGCAATTCCGGCTTCAAGCTGGCGCCGGTAGACACCAACCTCTACCCGGGCGGCTTCAACAACCTCAACCCGGCTTTCCTGCCGCTCTGTGTGCAGGCGGCGATGGTCGCCATCGAGAAAATCTGTCCGGAAGCCCGCAATTTGCTGCTGATTCCGGAAAACCACACGCGCAACCAGTTCTACCTGCAGAACGTCGCCCAGATCGCCGCCATCCTGCGCCAGACCGGGCTGAACGTGCGCATCGGCTCGATGCTGCCGGAAATCACCAAGCCGACGCCGATCGAACTGCCGAACGGCCAGAGCCTGCTGCTCGAGCCGCTGGTCCGCAGCCAATTCCGCCTCGGCCTGGACGGCTTCGATCCCTGCGCCGTGCTATTGAACAACGACCTGTCGGCCGGCATCCCGGACATCCTGAAAAACCTGCATGAACAGTTCGTCCTGCCGCCCTTGCACGCCGGCTGGGCGGTGCGCCGCAAGTCGAACCATTTTGCCGCCTACGATCAGGTCGCCAACGACTTCGCCAAGGAAATCGGCATCGATCCGTGGCGCATCAACCCGGCTTTCTCGGTCTGCCGCAGCATCAATTTCCACGACCGCCAGGGCGAAGAATGCCTGGCCGCCAACGTCGCCGCCGTGCTCGATATCGTCAAGGAAAAATACAAGGAATACGAGATCGACGAGACCCCCTACGTCGTCGTCAAGGCCGACGCCGGCACCTACGGCATGGGCGTGATGACGGTGCGCAACGTCGATGAAGTGATCGCCCTGAACCGCAAGCAGCGCAACAAGATGAGCGTCGTCAAGGAAGGCCTGGAGGTCAGTGAAGTGCTGATCCAGGAAGGCGTCCATTCCTTCGAAACGCTCAACGACGCAGTGGCCGAGCCGGTCATCTACATGATCGACCGCTATGTCGTCGGCGGCTTCTACCGTGTCCATACCGGGCGCGGCAAGGACGAAAACCTCAACGCCCCGGGCATGCACTTCGAACCGCTGGCTTTCGAGACCGGCTGCAATCTGCCGGACTACGGCTGCAACAACCCGGATGCGGCGCCCAACCGCTTTTACGCCTACGGCGTCGTCGGTCGTCTGGCCTGTCTGGCCGCCGCCGTCGAGCTCGAACGCACGGCCCCTGAAAACGACTGAAAAGCCACCCGGTGACCCAGCAACTACATTTTGAAAAGCATCTCCTCGGTGGCAGCAGCCAGTCGCTGCGCCTGGCCTTCGTCGTCGACCCGCTCGACGAGCTGAAAGCCTGGAAGGACTCCTCGATTGCCATGATGCGGGCGGCCGAGAAGCACGGCCATGAGGTGTTCACCATCGACTGCGCGACACTCGGCTGGCGGCAGACCGAAGCCGGCCACCTCGGCGGGGTCCATGGCGAAGCGGTGCATATGCACATGCGCCCGGACGACCACGACTGGTATCGGGAAAAAGGCCGGGAATGGCTGCCGTTGAAGAGTTTCGACGCGGTCATCATGCGCAAGGACCCGCCGTTCGACTTCGAGTACCTGACCGCGACCTGGCTGCTCGAACGAGCCGAGGCCGACGGGGTACGCGTCTTCAACCGGCCGCGCGCCCTGCGCGATCACTCCGAGAAGCTGGCGATTGCCGAATTTCCGCAATTCGCCCCGCCGTCGCTGGTGGCCCGCGACATGCACCGCCTGCAGCAGTTCGTCGACGAACACCGCGACGTCATTCTCAAGCCGCTCGACGGCATGGGCGGCAGCCAGATTTTCCGCATTCACCGCAACGATCCGAACCGTAACGTCATCATCGAAACGCTGACTCACGAAGGCACCCGCACCGTGATGGCGCAGCGCTACCTGCCGGAAATCAGCCTCGGCGACAAACGCATCCTGCTGATCGGCGGCAAGGTCGTCCCCTGGTGCCTGGCCCGCATTCCCAAGGCCGGCGAAACCCGTGGCAATCTGGCCGTCGGCGGGACCGGCGTTGCTCAGGAACTGTCCCCGCGCGACCACGAAATTGCCGAAACCCTCGCCCCGCTGCTATTCAAGCGCGGCCTGATGCTGGTCGGCATCGACGTGATCGGCGGCAGCCTGACCGAAATCAACGTCACCAGCCCGACCTGCATGGTCGAAATCCGCCAACAAACGGGTTTCGACGTCGCCGGCGCCTTCATCACCGCCATCGAGCACGCATGCGGCATTACCTGATTCTGTTGGCGGCGCTGTGCCTCGCCGCCTGCAGCCGAACGCCGTTGCAGGAGCAGCAGGCCTATGTGTTCGGCACGCGGGTTGAAGTCATCGTCGTCAGCGTCGCGCCGGAACAGGGGCGGCAGGCCATCGCCGCCGTGCTGCATGAATTCGACCGCCTGCACCGCGCCTACCATGCCTGGCAGCAATCCGAGCTGACCGCGCTGAATCTGGCCATTGCCGCCGGGCGGCCGCAGCAAGTGACGCCCGAACTGGCCGATCTGGTCCGCGAGGCGCAGCAACTCAGCCGCCAGGGCGATTATTTGTTCGACCCGGGCATCGGCCAGCTGATCAAGCTGTGGGGCTTTCAGGCCGACGAGTTCAAGGCCGAACTGCCGCCGCCCGCCGAGATCGAAAGCTGGCTGGCCAGCAAGCCGTCGATCGCCGACCTGACGATCAGCGGGACCACCGTCAGCAGCCGCAACCGCCGGCTCGCCCTCGATTTCGGCGGCTACCTGAAAGGCGTCGCGCTCGACCGCGCGGCGGCCATCCTGCGCAGCCAGGGCATCCACAACGCACTGATCAACATCGGCGGCAACGTCATGGCGCTCGGCAGCAAGGAAGGCCGCAAGTGGAAGGTCGGCATCCAGCACCCGCGCCAGCCGGGGCCGCTCGCCACCGTCGAACTGGACGACGGCGAAGCGATAGGCACCTCCGGCGACTATCAGCGCTTCTTCGAGGTCGACGGCAAACGCTACCCGCATCTGCTCGATCCGCGCAGCGGCTACCCGGCCGACCATACCCAGGCGGTGACCGTCGTCATCCCGGCCGGCCCGAAGGCCGGCACGCTGTCCGATGCCAGCTCCAAGCCGATTTTCATTGCCGGGCCGGACCACTGGCGGGAAATGGCGCAGAAAATGAATATCGGCCTGGTTTTGCGGGTCGACCGCGACGAGCAGATCTTCGTCACCGCAGCCCTGCACCAGCGCCTCTCGTTCATTGGCCAGACGCCGGCCCTGACCGTCGTTCCCTGAGCCGCCACCGGCGCTTGACACCCCCGGCGGCACGCCGTATATCTGTTTGGCAAACTGTCAGGATAGGCAGCCGTATCGGCATATAACGAGGATCAGCGCGCGGGCACCCAACCAAAGGGGGATGTGGAATGTTGAAGGACGTCTCCTTCAGAAAGCCTGGTTTCGCCAACAGTCTGGTCCTGCGGATCGGGCTGCTCATTCTTTTCGCCCTCGCCGCCTTCACCCTCTGCCTCTATCTGCTGATCGGCCGCCCGACCATCGATCGGCTTGGTGAAAGCCAGATGCGCCTTGCCGCCGAACAGGTCGAAGCGCGCTACAGCCAACTGCTGAAAACCGTCGAAGCGACGCTGCGCAGCAGCCAGGGCTGGGGGGTTGCTGGCGACCTCGAACACGCCGAACTGCAGCGCTTCAACGAGTTCTTTTTCCCGATCATCGCCAATCATGGCGAAATCGCCTCGGTCATCCTGGCCCATCAATCCGGTCGCGAGATCCTGCTCCTGCTCGGTGAAGACGGGCGCTGGATCAATCGCCTGAGCAACCCGGCCGAGTGGGGCCAACAGACTTACTGGATCACCTGGAATGCGCGCCGCGAGATCGAAAGCGTCGAACTGCGCGAACGCGACTACGATGCCCGCCAGCGCCCGTGGTTCACCGGCGGCATGGCCCTGAGCAGCGACCAGGCCATTCACTGGACCGAGCCGTACATCTTCTACACCACCGGCGACCCCGGCATCACTGCCGCCATGCGCTGGACCGGCCGCGACGGCAGCACCTACATTATCGGCCACGATGTCCGCCTGAGCAGCATCGCCGAATACACGACGCGGCTGGCCCCGGGCAGCCACGGCCAGGCCGCCCTGTTTCAGGATGACGGCAAGCTGATCGCGCCGCCCCGCGACCCGCGCTTCCACGACCGCGACTCGATCAATGCCGCGGTCCTGAAAACCGCCGATGAACTTGGCCTGGGCGAACTGGCCGAGGGCTTTCGGCGCTGGCGCGCCGAGCCCAGCCCGGCCAGCCGGATGCACCCGTTGCACCGACCGGACGGGCGCTGGCTCAGCCTCTTCCAGCCGCTCACCGGGAGCGCCCAGCCGGTATGGCTGGGAGTCGTCGCGCCGGAAAGCGATTTCGTCCCGATTACCAGCCAGGATCTGCTCCTGCTTGGCCTGATCACGCTCTCCGCCCTCGCCCTCGGGATGGCCGTCGCCATCCGTATCGCCGGGCAGTTCGGGGAACCGCTCAAGGCCCTGGCCGAAGCCAGCGAACGGATCGGCCGACTGGAACTCGAGCAGCCGGTGGTCACCGCTGCGCCATGGCGCGAAGTGACCCAACTGGCGACGGCCCTCGAAGGCATGCGCCGCCAACTGCAGAGCGCCCGCTTGGCGTTGCAGGATGCCAATGCCGAACTCGAACACAAGATCGCCGAACGGACCCAGGCCCTGCGCCAGAGCCAGGGCAGCCTGCAGAAACGGGAAGCCTTCTTCCGGACCATCTTCGACAATGCGGCGGTCGGCATCATCAGCCTCGGCCCGGATCAACTGCCGACCCGGGTCAATCGTGCCTTTGCCGATTTCATCGGCTACCCGATCGAAGTGTTGCTGCAGAATCCGGATACCGTCGTCCTCACCGCGCCGGAACAGGCGCGCATGCGGGCCGCCCTGGCCAGCGTGGCCGACGCTGGCCAGGGCGGCCTGCGCAGCGAATTCGAGTTTGTCGACCAGAGCGGCCAGCCGCGCTGGGGCGACGTGCAGATCGCCGCCGTGCGCAATGAAAATGGCGAACTCGACTCGCTGCTGATTACCGTGCTCGACATTTCCGACCGGCGCGAAATCGAACGCGAACTGATCCGCCAGTTCGCCTTCCTGCAGGCCCTGCTCGACACCATTCCCAACCCCATTTTCTACAAGGGAGCCGATACCCGCTTCCTCGGTTGCAACCAGGCCTATGAAGAATTTTTCGGCGTCGAGCGGCGCGCCTTCATCGGCAAACGGGTACTCGACCTCGCGTATCTGCCGGAGGCCGCACGCCAGGCATACCAGGCCGAGGATGAAGCGACCATCGCCGCGTGCAGCCGCCTCGTCCGCGAAGCGCAGATGACGTCGGCCGACGGCAGCCTGCGCGACACGCTCTATTCGGTCAGCGGCTTTCGTGCCCCCGACGCCACGCCGGGCGGCCTGATCGGCGTGATCGTCGATATCACCGCCCAGAAGGACGCCGAGCGCGAAGCCGGCCGGGCGCGGGCGGCGGCCGAATCGGCGGCGGCCGCCAAGGCCGACTTCCTGGCCAACATGAGTCACGAAATCCGCACCCCGATGAACGCCATCATCGGCATGACCCACCTCGCCCTGCAAACCGAATTGACGGTGCGCCAGAAGAACTATCTGAGCAAGGTCGACAATGCCGCCAAGGGGCTGCTCGGCATCATCAACGACATTCTCGACCTGTCGAAGATCGACGCCGGCATGATGCTCTTCGAGCGCAGCGTGTTCAGTCTCGACGCGACGATGCAGCACCTCGCCGACCTGTCGGCGCTGAAAGCCCGCGAACGCGGCCTGGAACTGCTCTTCGACATCGCCCCGGAGGTTCCCGACCGGCTGATCGGCGACTCACTGCGGCTCGGCCAGGTGCTCCTCAACCTGGTCGGCAATGCCATCAAATTCACCGAAGCCGGCGAAATCACCGTCACTATCAAGCTCGAAGACAAGAACGCCGATCTGGTCGAACTCAGCTTCGAAGTGCGCGATACCGGCATCGGCCTGACCGTCGAGCAGCAGGCCCAGTTGTTCTCGGCCTTTACCCAGGCCGATACCTCGACCACCCGGAAATATGGCGGCACCGGCCTCGGCCTGTCGATCTGCAAGCGCATCGTCGAGCTGCAAGGCGGCCGGATCAGCGTCAGCAGCCAGCCCGGCGTCGGCAGCCGCTTCAGCTTCCTGATGCCTTTCGCGCTGCCCGCCGGCGACGCTGAAACGCCCGCCCGCATCGGCCTGCCAACCCACCTGCGGACACTGGTCGTCGATCACAGCGCCGCCGCCCGCGAGGTTTTCGCCCACATGCTTGACGCCCTGGGCATCGAGCACCGTTTGGCGGCGAGCGGCGCCGAGGCCCTGGCCGAAATCAATGCCGCCCGGCAAACCGGCCAGCCCTTCGGTCTGCTGATCATCGACTGGAAAATGCCGGCGATGGATGGTGTCGAACTGCTCGGCCAGCTGCGCCAAAGCCTAGCTGGCGAAGCCGAGCCGGCGATCATCATCAGTACCGCCGACGATCAGGCAGAACTACTTGGCGCCCTCGGCAACCAATCGGTCGGCGCCATCCTCGGCAAGCCGGCGACGTCTTCGTCACTGTTCGACAGCATCGTCAGCGCCCTGCACCAGGAGGTCGATCCGGACGAGCGTCTGGCCGAACCGGCCAAACCGGCCTACCGCCTGGCCGGGCGCCAGGTCCTGCTGGTCGAGGACAACGAGGTCAATCGCGAGCTGGCCGAAGAAATGCTGCGGATCGTCGGCTTGACCGTCGATCTCGCCGAAAACGGTCAACAGGCGGTCGACCGCGTCAAAGAGAAGGACTACGACCTGATCCTGATGGATTGCCAGATGCCGGTGATGGACGGCTACGAGGCGACGCGACACATTCGCCGGCTGGCCCCGAACGACCGGCTGCCGATCATCGCCATGACCGCCAACGCCCTGGCCGGCGACCGCCAGCTGTGCCTGGCCGCCGGCATGAACGATCACATACCGAAGCCGATCGATGTCGCCATGCTCTATGCCACACTGGCCCGCTGGCTGGACAGCCCGGCCCAGCCGACCCCCGGCGAAACGCCGGAGCCGGCCGGCAGGACAACCGGCGACATCGACACGGCCGGCGCCCTGGCCCGCCTCGGCGGCAATCAGCAGATGTATGACCGGCTGCTCAGCCGCTTCCGGGAAAACCAGCACGACGTCATTGACCGCCTGAGCCAGGCCTGGCAAACCGGCAACAACCCCGGCCTGATCCTGCAGGCCCACACCCTGCGCGGCCTGGCGGGTACGATCGGGGCCGTCGCCCTGGCCCGCACGGCGGGCGAACTGGAAGAGCGGCTGAAACAGAACGGCGCCCCGGATGGCCCGCAGATCGAGCGGCTGATCGCCCGGCTGGCGAGCGAATTGTTGCCCGTCTTCGCGCTGGCCGAGGCCATCGGCCAGGAACCCGAACTACCGAGGGTCGAACCGCCCGATCGCGCCACGCAGCACGTGATGCTGGCCGAGCTGCAGGAGCTTCTGGATAATGACGATGCGACAACCGGCCGTTATTTCGAAGAGCTGTCGGGTTGGCTGGCCGGACAAACCGATCCGGCCCTGGCCGACACCCTGGCGCGGCAGATCAGTCATTACGAATTTGAAGATGCACTCACCACGCTGCAACAAATCCGCAGCAAACTGACCACCTGAATGGACCGGAGAAGTCATGCCCAACCTGCTCCCCAAACAAAGCATCCTGGTCGTCGACGACACCCCGGACAACATCGATCTGCTGACCGACGTGCTGTGCGACGACTACCGGATCCGCGTCGCCACCTCCGGTGAAAAGGCGCTGAAAATCGTCTATTCCGACGAACCGCCCGATCTGATCCTGCTCGACATCATGATGCCCGGCCTGAGCGGCCTGGAGATCTGCCGACGCCTGAAGGCCAACCCCGACCGGCGGCGAATTCCGATCATTTTCGTCACGGCGATGACCAGCGTCGAGGATGAAGAACGCGGCCTGGCGCTCGGCGCCGTCGATTACATCACCAAGCCGATCAGCCCGCCGATCGTCCGGGCCCGGGTGCGGACCCATCTTGCCCTCTACGATCAGTCGCGCGAGCTGGAACGGATGGTCCGCCAGCGCACCGATGAACTGCTGACGACCCGCCAGCAGATCATCCGCCGCCTCGGCCGGGCCGCCGAATTCAAGGACAACGAAACCGGCAACCACGTCCTGCGCATGAGCCACTACGCCCGGCTGATCGCCAGCGCCCACGGCCTCGGCGAAGAAGCCGCCAACATCATTTTCAACACCGCGCCGATGCACGATATCGGCAAAATCGGCATTCCCGACTCGATCCTGCTGAAGCCCGGCCGACTCGATGCGGAGGAATGGAAAGTGATGCACCAGCACCCGATCATGGGTGCCGAAATCATCGGCAAGCACGAAAACGAACTGCTCGAGTCGGCCCGCATCATCGCCCTCTCCCACCACGAGAAATGGGACGGCAGCGGCTACCCGCGCGGCCTCAAGGGCGAAGACATTCCGCTCGAAGGACGCATCGTCGCCATCGCCGACGTTTTCGACGCGCTGCTCTCGCAACGGCCGTACAAATCCGCCTTTAGCGTCGAACGCTCGCTCGAGCTGATGGATGCCGAAAACGGTCGGCATTTCGATCCGCAACTGCTCGCAGCCTTCCGCCGGGCGCTGCCGGAAATCCTTCGGGTCAAGGACATCTACGCCGACGAATACGGTGCGTTGACCGATCTGGAGTTCCAGATCAAGGAGATCTACACCCATCAGGATGCACCGGAAGGCTATCCGGGCGTCCTGCTCAGCGACCGGAAAACCGAATAGTCCTCGAACGTAGCGCCAAGCCTGGCCCGATGAACACCGCAGAAATGCCGGCCCGGGCCGGCGGGCGGGACGGCATCGGCCGCCTCCGGCAGGCATGGCCGGCCGCTGAGTCCTTTACTCCGGGGCCCTTGAGTCCAGGCTGATCGTCACCGGCCCGTCATTGATCAGGCTGACCTGCATGTCGGCCCCGAACACCCCGGTCGGCACCGGCTTGCCCAGCTCGCCCGACAGTTTTTCGACGAAGCGCTCGAACAATGGCTGCGACACCTCACCCGGTGCCGCCCGGCTCCACGACGGCCGATTGCCCTTCTTCACCGAGGCAAAAAGGGTGAATTGCGAAACCGCCAGAATCTCCCCGCCGGCCTGCTGCACGCTGCGATTCATCACACCGTCCGCATCGGCAAAAATTCGCATCCGGACAATCTTGCCCGCCATCCACGCCAGATCGGCCTCGCCATCGGCCGCCTCGAACCCGGCCAGCACCAGCAAGCCGGCCCCGATCCGGCCGACCAACCGCCCATCCACCGCAACGGAAGCTTCATTGACCCGTTGAACGACAACCCGCATGCAAATGCTCTCCGTGAAATGGGAAAAGGCTCCAAAGGTTGGAGCCTTTACTTGCCACCGTCAAGGTAAGGGACAGAGAAGCAACTGCTTACTAGCGCAGCGACGCCTTTTCCGGGGCGCTCTCAAGTGAAAACGCGCCAGTGGTCATTTCCGCTTCGGCCTGTTCGGCTTGTCACCGACCCAGTCCGGCTTCGGAACGTACTGCCTGACCTGTGCGTCGAGTTGTTGGCTGTGATACATGTCGATGCACTTAAGCAGGTCAAAGCGGGCACCGGCGTAGCCTTCCACGGGGTTGCGGTAGTCGCGGCGCAGGTAGGTTTCGACAAGCTGTTCGGTTGCCGGGTCGCCTCGGTCGTCGTCGTAATAAGTCCATTCAATGAATGCACTTTTCGTTATCGCGGCATCCTCGCCGGCCGGCGTCCCTTTGTAGGCTTCCGCAATGCAGCCGGCTAGCGCCCGATCCTTGTAGTTCTCTGCGTTGGTCCGCCCCGTCGCAGTGATCGAATCCGCCGCCGTTGCAGTCAGCGATGAACACAGTACAAGAACGGCAAATACTGGTCTGGTCATGATCAACTCCTCCACTGTTTACTCAAATTGATGAGTCAGGCAGGTCGAGATGATAACGGCATAGGAATTCAATTTTCCAAGTTTTCTAGTTCACTGGTTTATCTCACCCTAACTTTGGCGAATGCGCCGTCAACCTTAAGCCGGGATCAGCCGCAGCAGGGTAATCTCCGACGGTGCGCCAAAGCGTTTGGGCGGCCCCCAGTAGCCGGTGCCGCGACTGGTATAAACGGCCAGCCGACCGAGTCGGTGCAAGCCGGCAGTAAAGGGTTGCTGCAACTGCACGAAATGATTCCACGGCCAGAACTGGCCGCCATGGGTATGGCCGGAAAGCTGAAGGTCGAAGCCGGCGGCTTCGGCAGCGGGCGCCGAGCGTGGCTGGTGGGCGAGGAGAATACGCAATAGATCGGGCGGGCTACCGGCGAGCGCCTGACTCGGATCGCTGGCCTGGGCAGAATCGAAGGCAGCCGCCGAAAAATCGGTGACCCCGGCCAGAATGAAGCGGGCGCCGCGGTGGGTGATGACGACGTGGCGGTTATGCAGTCCGCGCAGTCCGATACGCTCGAACTCGCACATCCAGGCTGCCGCACCGGAGTAGTACTCGTGGTTGCCGGTCACGACATAGCTGCCATGCCGGCTGGCCAACCCGCCAAGCGGCGCGGTATGGGCGCGCAACTGTCCGACGCTGCCATCGACCACGTCGCCGGTGATGGCGACCAGATCGGCATCGAGCTGATTGACGCGGTCGACAATGGCCTGGACGTATTCCCGCTTGATCGTCGGCCCAACGTGGATGTCGCTGAGCTGGACGATGGTGAATCCCGCCAGTTCATTAGGCAGTCCGGCCAGCGCGATATCGACACGGAGGACGCGAGCCACCCGCCGGGCATTGACGTAGCCGACCAGCGTAACCAGGCCGGCCAGACCAAGCACGGCGATGGCCGTCGGCTCGTTCAGCGACGGCGCATCAGCAAACAGCCGAACGACATCGCGCAGCACGGTCAACACCAGCACCGACGAAAACAGCCCCATTGCCAGACCGCCCAGCCAGCCGAGCCGGTCGGCCAGCGCCTGACGGGCAACGACGAAGCGCGCCAGCAGGCCGAGCGGCACGAGGCAGGTCGATATCACCAGCCCGATTATGGCCAGCACCAAGCCGCCGGTACTGAGGTCGAGGGCGGGCAGCAAGCGCCAGCCGATGTAGGCATGCAGGCCGCCGATGAGCGGCAGAAAACGCCACAGGGTGCGGCGCAAGCGGCCGGGCAGCGCATGCTGGCTCAGCGCCGGTCGAGGCAAGGATCGGGTCATGGACATGGGGTTCTTTTCGTTTTTGTTCTGTTCTGGCCCTGGCCGATGAAAACGCCCGGCCAGGGCTTGGGGTTGAGGTGCTGTTTTCAGTGCCCGCACTGGACAGCCGCGACCGCCCGGCCGAAACCGGGCAGCGCGTCTCTCGTCGCTCAGGCGCCGCCGGCAGGCTTGTCGCCCGTGTCGCCGCCGCTCGCCGAATCCTCGGCCTTATTTGCGGAACAACAATTGCTCCAGCGGCTACGGAAGCGCCCCTTGAGCTGCTGGCGCTCTTCCGGCGTCATCTTTTCCCAGCGTTCGCGGCGCTCGCGCCAATGGCCGTGGCAACCGCCGCGCATGCCGCCGAACAGGATCCGGCAGAGGACCAGCACGCCAAGCGCCTGCCAGTAGCCGATGGGTGAGACGCCAATAAACAGATCGGGCAGCAGGCAGTTCCACAACTGCATGACAACCCAGGTAACGGCAGCAATGCCGGCCACCGCCAGCAGCCCGATTTTGATGCAGCGCGCAACGCAGCCGGCTTTGTCAGTAGAGCATTTCATCATCGTCATTCCTTGTTCAAGATTGTTCGTCGTAAAGGGGGCGCAGGCGTTCGCGCAAATGCATGACCGCCTGCCGTTTCCAGCCAAGCAGGGTGTTCAGGGGTGTGCCGCGCTCGGCGGCCATGTCCTTGAAGCTGCGGCCATCGAGTTCGTGGGCAATGAATACGTCGCGCGGCCCGGGTGGCAACTCGTCGAGCGCCGTTGCGATGGCATCGAGCCACAGACGACGCAGATGCGCCGCCTCCGGGCCGCCATCGCTGGCTGGCATGGCGTTCTCCAGCCAATACTGCGCCTCGTCGTTCTCATCTGGCCCGACGGCTGGCAAGGGTTCCTCGCGCCGCTTGCGAAAGCGGTCGACAATGCGATTCCGCGCCACCCGAAACAGCCAGGCGCCGACCTGCTCGATCGGCTCCGGCAAACGCCAGGCCTCGACCAGTTCGAAAAAGACATCCTGCAGAATGTCCTCCGCCTCGCCCGGATCGGGCACCCGCTGACGAATGAAGCTCCCCAGACGCCCACTTTCGCGGACAACGGTTTCAGTCAGACGTCGGTTCCGCTCGGCCATCAGGATGGACTTTTCGTAAGGCGGTGGAAGAGAAAGCGATGTATCCATACCTGTGTAGACGAACGACAGGAGCGGATATTGTGGGGCGGCGAAAAAATAGTTGGCGCGACGCCAGTATGGACTCTAAAGCCTACTGCTACTGAAAACGGGGGGACGTCGGCGGCTTAGCCAAAAAGCGACTGAAATTGAAAGGCCCCTTTCGGGGCCTTTTTTCATTATCTGTGTCAGTAGTTTTTCACTAACTTGGCACAGTTTTCACTTTCTGTGTCATCCGACAACAATTATGTAGGATCTCATTGAGTTGCAAAATCCCTACTTAAAGCAATCAGCGACATAGCAATTTTGAATGAGACAACCGGCTTTTCCGTCTCAGACAAACTGCGATAATCCTACTCACTTGGTTTCTTGGGTCCAGGACTTCGAACCAGCTTGAAGGCCTCCGGCGGAGAGCCTGTGACCTGAGCAAGAAACCGCTGAATTTCGTCTTTTCGACTATACACCAACTGACGGCATGGTTCAGAACTGTGCCCTCGGATCGGATATATGCCTTGCTCTGCAAGCATCATCATCACTTTTCGAGATGATCTCCCCAGAATGGCAGCAATCTCCCGTCCAAATATGTAATTTTGGTGGAACAGATCGATATCCGATCTACGAACCCGCGAACCGACGCCTTTTATTGCCCCCAACCTTTCCGCTGGGATGACGCCATTCTGGGTTAGCCAGTAGGCGACCTGTTGCTTCACCTCCAAAATCTTGGCCAAGTCTGGAATGCTGACCCAGTTTGCCCGACTACTGTTCTGAGTAAGCACCCAAGCACGTAGCTGACCGGATTCGAAAACCCAGCGAGCAATTCCGCGAGCACTATCGAGGAGCGACAACGGGACGATTGTTCCGGCCCTTACTGCCTCGACCAGCGCCACGATCTCGTCTGCGTTCCAGTGCGAGTACTTGAAAACATGCGCAAGGGACACCTGATCCTCATCGGGAATACCTACCACTGGCAAATGACTGGCCAAAGAAAGCAACGCCTCCACCTCACCCCGAGGTACACACCAAGGCAAGAACTCTTTATCGTACGTACGCCGGGCAGAGGGGAATAGCAGGCGGAGGACACGCTGCATTCGGACCTTACCGATGCCCAGAACCTCCATCGCAGCACCCATCGTCATCTCGGATGCAATTTGGATGCTGATGTTATCCAACTGGTCGCGCCGCACGGTCAGAAAGCGACGGCCGGTTGTGCCAATCCACTCCTCTCCATCCAGATGGCCTTCCCGTACCAGATAGCTGAGTCGATCAATAGAGATACCTAGCCGTTCAGCAGCCATGCCTCCGGGAATCCACTGAACCTGAGCCAAGAGCGCCGGAGGTAATCTCCGGTTCCGCCTGTTGAGCCCCCGCTTCCAGTTTTCAGCCAGCCAGTGTTCAAATGACTGGCGGACATGATCAAAGGCGCGCCCTCTTAGCCCTCTATATAGATAGTGACTGAGGCGATTCAAAAACGCTCCTGGTCCAGGCTTTTCTCCATGAGCCGTATCCAGCCGCCTACTGAGCGAGCTGTGAAAGGTGCTGGGCCAGCCTTGAAGAATTTCGGCGGCAAGAGAAGTCACCGGCCACGACACGTCCAGACGTCCCGCCCTATATCGTTTCAGCGGTCTAACACCGGCGACCGGATCCAGATAGCTGCCCAGGAAACGAATTAGCCGCTGGATATCCTCGACCTTCATGCCATGGAGTACCGGAATCTCGAATGCTGCCTCCACCGGCCTGGCGAGCAGAGAAGATGCCAATACGGCAGAAAGTTGTCGCACAGACTGAGGACATTCCCGCGTCGCTTCTGCCCGTAAATCTGCACCGCAGGGACAACGCATCAGGTGGTGGCGGCTCCAATGCACCGGTGACCCACACGAAGAGCACCGATCAACCAACCAGACCCCATGTTCAGGACAAGCGTCGTGAAAGAGCAGTTCCCAGGACGCCTGCCAAACAGGCGACTCGCCCAGGCAATGCACACACCAGCGCGCCTGCTGCCTATTCCAGCTCCGGCCCATGTTATCTGCCAAGGCATTGATCCGTTCCACATGGGCATGCAACAGCGGATCAAGCTCCCTATCCGGCATCAGCTGGTTGCGCTGTAGATTGTCCAAATCAAAACGGACATTCAGTTGTTCAAGGTCGCGCAGGGTTAAGAAATTGGCCTCCGCAAGCCGCAGCAAATAGCCTTGTGGGCCTTCCTCTCGCTGAGGAAATGGACGCGCCAGCAAAATCGGTTCATTCATTGCGCCCCTCCCTTTGCCGACTTCAAGCCAATACGCCGGGCCAGCGGGGAACCGACAGGGTTGTGCTGCGTGTGCAGGTAAAAGACCTCCCCAACTCGGTCCAACGGCCGCAGGATTGATTCGGGGTAGAACGGATTGAGCCGGTCCGGCACCGCCGACCAGATGCGGTTGCGAAACGCTGCAGCCAGAACCGGTAAATCAATTTGCGGCTGTCGCGCAGTCACCGCCACAGATACGGCACCTTCCAAGACCTTTCCCAGATAGTCGAGCAGACCATAGCTGGCGATATACATCCGCCGAGCAAGATTAGCCTCAAACAGAGGGGTTTCAACCGGGATGGGTAGCAGTTTCTGAAACGACCGAAGTAGCCCGCGAAATTCGATGAAATCATCGTCGTCATCCATCGAAAACGGAGTGAGCTGGATGCGAGCGCAAAAGCGCCGAGCCAACTGTTCATTGCTGTCGACTACCAATGCCGCTTCGGGTAAACCACAGGCCACGATGCCGACGTTAGCATTCGAGATGAGGCGCTTCAGCCAATCCGTGACGTCGCGAAAGACGATCACAGTGGCTGTATAAAACAGATGTTGAAACTCGTCGAACAAGATCAGCTCAACCCCACAGCGCTCCAGCCAGATCAGGATCCGTTCTGTTTTTTCTGACGCCGTTCCGCGATGCGCTTTCGGATCCTTTAGTGCCACTAAGATAGCTTCGGCCAGACTTTTCGCACTCGGTGATGACGGTACGGAGACGCGTAACACCGGGATCCGAGTAATTCCCTTCTCGTGAACTCGGGGATGTTTCGATTCATAATGCTCAAGCAACGTACTCTTGCCACCACCGGAATGGCCGATAATCAGAAGGCCACCTCCCATCCCGTAGGCTTGGCGTCCATGATGCAACTCGGCCAGACGAAACATGCCTTCCCGGAAACGGCGGTGGGCAATTGGCTCTGATTTCAAGCGAAATCCGCACAAGAGTGAATCGACTGGCTTTTTTGCTCCCTGAAAGTTCGAATACTTTGTCATCAGTTCAAGCGGAAGCGTGCTCATGACTTAGCTCCCCCGGTAGGCGGAAAGTCCGGCAAGTCGTCATCGAGGCCAGCCGGTAAATCCGGCGGGGGAGACTGCTCCACCCGCTTGAGCGGCCGACGTGCCTCCTCCAGGGGATCCCGCGAATTGAGCACAGCGTCGCTGTCATGCATCAGCAACCCGGCACCACCTTTACGCTTAGCCATTTTCTTGTCCGCCATGGCTTGCCGCACGATGGCCTCAATCTCGGCACGGGCAGTAGTCATCTGCGTGATAGAAACGCTGTCACCAAACCGCCGCCTAGCTTGTTCACGAACCAGGCGATGAATATCTCTGGGCAGCTTGGCGGCGTACTCCTCAGCCACCGACGGCACCTGGATATATTCCTCGGCATATGTGTCGAATACGTGAATATGGGCAACCGTATCCTCGTAAAACTTCAAATCGACGGGCTTGTTTTCGCCGCAACGGCGGCGAATATCCTGAAGGCGATGCGAGTTGTAGTGCATGCCTTCCAACTCGATTCCGTAGTGGAATAGCGTCCGCCTCGCAGGAATACCGATGATGACTTCCAGTTCTTGCGGGTACACCGGCAGGTCAATGGGGCGATTGGGGGCCAGTTCCGTCCATTTTTGCAGTGGCGTCATACCGATCCCGCGATGTCGGGTCACGTTGTAGACCTCGACGATCCATTTGGTGATCAGATGCACTAGGGTTTCCATATCGATCACCGCTAATTCTTCGGCCGGGTAATCGCCACGATGATCGACCGATGAAAAAACCGTTCCTGGCAATCGATGGATCAAGCTAGAAGTCAGGGTCCGAAAAAACCGCTCCACACTCCCCTTATGCTCAGGCGTTCTTGCTCCACAGAAGAGAATCTCGATCCCCATTTCCTCGCAGGTTTTTTCGACTGCGCTGGCATGCAAATCCATCCCGTTGTCCAAAGCCACCAAGTCAGGTATCCCGAACGCAGGCCAGACGCCCTTGATATTCGGAAAACGCTCAAGCCATGCGTCCTTGGGCAAGATTGAGCAGCGAAGGCATTGCAGGACGCTATGCGCCGATGGCGAATTGAAACTGATATAGAACCCCATGACCATACGGGAGGCCTTGTCGATCGCCAACGTTAACCAAGGACGCCCCAAGGGAAGCATCGTTAGCAAATCGATGACGATCATATCCACCGGGCTGTGGTCCATCTCGACGCGCTCAAGGATGTTGTCGACCTTCATCCCGCCGAACGCGACACGATACTTTGTCCGTGTCGCTTCAGCTCCCAGCCGAGCACGATCCACGACATCTTGTTGTAGATCGGTGAGCCAACGGTAAATAGAGGCCCGACAAGGGGGTCGCTTCTTCTCCTTATCGGCACGGCCATTATTGAGCACCTCGTACAGGCGGTGGACCTCGTCGACGACCGCTGCCTTGGGCAGCTTTTGCATGCTCAGATAGACTAGATTGACGGCCTCTTCAAACACCGCGTATTTTTCGTCACTACGTGGCCCCATATGTGGCCTTCTATGGGGCACCAGGCTAATCACACATTGGTTAGCACGGTAAGTAATCCACCATCGATGCACTGTCGCCGGCGATGGCGGCTTGTCATCCTTAAGCTCGCTCGCGGCCTCGGCAATCAGGGGCTTCCAACGCTCAGGGTTGTAAGCATTGACCTCGGGTTTGACGTGCTGGATGTACGAAAGCCTGCGCCTGGCGGCCTTTTGCTTGCCCACCGGCAGCGTTGCCAAATCTCGCGGCGCGACAAGGTAGACGGCATTGGCCATTACGCCGATGGAGCTCTCATCAAGGACCCATTCCTGTTTGAGCCAGCGCAGATGAACTTCGGCGTCACTCAGATTGAGCAGCTCCCCGTCCTCCGCCTCGAATTGAAGCTTTGTACTGGGCAAGCGCCGGACCAACTCCCAGCGACGTTGGCCATCAATGTAAACAATGCCCTTTTTAGAAATAAAGCGTTTCATCGTTATGCCCTCCAGGAAGAGAAATCAATGTGGATGCCGTAATGGGGGCAGCCAAGTCACAACGCAGGTACCCCAAGGCAAGCAGTCGCCAAATGTCGGACTGCTTCATTTTTAGAACACCCAAGGGTTGCGGCCCATGCTTAAGGGCAATGGAAATCTGGCTCAGGAGACTCGGTAGTTCTTTGGTCGGCCGGTGGTGCCGCCTCAGTTTTTTGAGGTTGGAGAACAGGGGCTCACGCTGTATCTCCTGCTCCGTCAGAATTTGGTAATTCCATTCCTGAAGCTGATAGTGCGTAGCAATGGCGCGGTATTTTTCGGCATGCTTTTTCTGCAACAATTTGCTACTGGGCTTTACCTCGATACGGACTGAAATTCCACCGGTCGTGGTGATTTTGAAGTCTGGGTAATACTTTCTGAGCTCCGTGCCGTCCGGGTAATAAACCAACTCGGGTTGCGCGCAGTAGCTCACTACACCCGGAGAAAACTCAAAGAGATAAATGGCATAACGCTCAAGAATCGACTCCCAGCCGATCATTTTCTTTTTCATCTTCCGGGACGGGAAATAGCCACGAAAACCCCGCCCACTACGGTTCACAACATTGCGTACTGGCATGTTTGTTCCTTTTGAGCCACCGAAGACGCAACTCACCCTCGCATCGTCGGCAGACAGCGATAAAGCACCGGAAACAGGCGTAAAAATGCCCCTCGCAGGTATTAGCCGCGATGCTCGGGTGCTACGAAAAGGGGAAGGTGGCTTGACGCCCGGCGGTGCCGGGGCAGATACTGAGTGTGTCGAAGTACTCTGTATATGCACCACCCAAAGGGCAAACCAAGAGGTTTGCCCTTTGCCCAAAAAGCTTACCTTTTACATTTGGGCCTCCTGTTCTCGAATAGCTTTTCGGCGCCCGGCATTTTGTAGACCTGCGGGTTCCACCACTTTCATGGCCGTCGAAAGTCTCAGGATGGCAAGCATGGCTTCTACCTGTGAAGGATGCAGATGATCGATCTGTTTTCGCAGCTCGTAGCCAAGGAGAAAGACACCTTCGGGGGCATCACTGGGAATCTGGATTTTTCGTTGGGAAGCATCCATTGCCTCCCACATCTGCCGGGCTTCATCTTCGTTGAGCGCTAGCACCGAGATGAGTTTTTGAACGAACTCCGGAGTCGGCGGCCCCTTGCTTCCAATCTCGATAGCCGACAAATAGCTTTGTTCGTAGGAAAGCAGTTCCGCCAGGTCTTTTTGTCGTAGACCTGATTTTTCGCGAACGTGTCTGAAGAGTATAGAAAACGGGCTCATATCTACCTCATAGAATACTCACCCAAGTTATTAAAAACAATATTTATTGTTTTTAATCAGTCACTTGCAGACATGGCATTATTTAATTTTTTGTCACAAAACAGTCAGAGCATGTATTCACTAATTAAAATCAAGGCTTGTTCATACGCCCAGATTTTGCTGACCTGCTTGGGGATTTTTGGAGCATCTGAAAGTTGAAACGCGCTCGCCGCATTCCTCCCTCTTTCACCCGTAACGCTGTCATCCGGCCACGCTATCGGCTTGCCGACCTGCTACTGCAAATGCCAGAGGGAGCTCCCATTGATGAGGAATGGGACGCGATGCCACTGGTGGGCAGAGAGATCGAACCGGCGCCAGCAACCCTGCGCACAATTCGGGCTATGCAGCGATTCATGCGCAGGCAACAGCGCAAGCGGGTCGGCCTAGGCATCGAGCTACGTCGCATGATCTACGACGTACGAGCCTAACGATGCCGAGCCTGAAAAAACGCCAGTAGAATATTTCATATGAGCATGGATCAGAAAATTCGTTCGCTGCACTGTGGCCTTCCGGCCGGCCTTCACTTCTCCACCATAGATGGCCGCAATATCCTCCAATTCCGGCATTTGCCGTTTGAATTTGAGGATATTGTGCTGCGGTGGACCATGGCCCAGCCCGCTGATCTTCAGGCCGAGTACGTGTTCCGGCAAACCGCCTTGACCCAAGAAGGATGGAGCGCGTTTGTGGCGTGGATGGTGCAGACGTTGCACCAGGCACAGCAGGAAAACTAGCGTCGGGTTTCGGAATGATTTGGTGATCGAATTATGATTCTCTTCGTTGCCTCAACGAGGTGCCGAACCCGGTCAGAGAGATGGGATCGAAGCGACTTCGATCGTACGGCCGTGTAGATTGGGCTCCTGAAACAGCCAATCAGCCCACAGGTTTAGGTGTTTTCTGCGCTGTCCTTGTAATGGCTGCCATGAATAGCCCAACACTGAATACCTTCAGATTCGATGCCGGCCACGCAGTCGGAGAATAGGCCTGGGCACTCTAAGTCACTCAGGAATAGCACCGCAACCGGCCGCTCACCGATTTTCTCAACTGTTTCGAGGATGTAATAGAAATGGCCATGGTAATCACCAAGCAACCAATGCGAAGGACCGCCAAGGTAGCAGTATGATATTGGTATGATGCATTTGACCCTAACATGCTATGAAACCTGACGACTTGCCTACCGCTGCTGATCCGGCAGCAGCCAAAACAAATCAAGATAAACAAGAAGCAACCACAGCTTGGTGGTTCTCGTTCGCAAAGCTCGTTGCTGCACTTGGTAGCGTCGGTGGCGTACTGCTGCACTTGATTGGTTATATCAGCCACCTAAGCTATATGTCTGCCTGGGGGCTCGAATCGGGGCCATTCCGTAAAGATCTCGACGAAATATTGTTGATGGGCTACCTTGCAATAATGGATCGCTCCAACAATGCCCTATCGCTGATTGGAGAGCAAATATGGACGATCCTAGGTGTTTGGATTGCACTCACCGGCTACGCATTCCTGATATTTCGCCTGGACAAAACTGATAAGCGCGAGAAAATAAAACGGTTCTTTCAAGGATCGCCCGACTGGGTTCCTGACCTGCTCAGGAGTATTCTTGGATCTACGATGACGCTGGCGCTCTTCCCCACAGGTCTCTTATTCGTACTTTTTGTGACCGCTTTGCCGGTTAGCATCGGCGACAGCTTTGGCAAATCCTTAGCTGATACCGAGCACAAAAAATTTGTTGCCGGCTGCGAGCATGTCACCAGAGGCAATCGCTGTCTTGAGATCAAAAAGGATGGGAAACGTATTGCTCACGGATTCGTGATCGATAGTTCTGCATCGCACATCGCTATCTTTGATGTTGATTTGCAGCGTGCAAGAACGGTAAGACGGGAAGGCACCGAGCTTATTGCGGATAATTGATGCGGACCTTTTGCGCCAAATGTTATTCAGCACCTGCTTGTCGAATGAAGTCTTAGAGCTAGTGATATTCCGCGCAGCCCAACTGTCCCAAGCGGAAGCTCGCGCTTAGGCCTTACGGGTCGTGCTAGATGCTCTCCAGCACCAATGCATACGTATGGCTGACCAGATGAACCCAATCGCGCAGTACTCCGATTGATGTGCCCCGTTCCTCGTATCACCGCAGTTCGCGGAGATTGAAGGACAAACACTTAAACGTTGCGAGTCGTGCACGCGCCGCACACAACTCCTAAAATGCCGAGCCATACCTTGCGCTAGCATGCCGATTCAATTTGAGGAAATTCAAGAGTGACGACTCGAGCGACCCTTATTCGGAAACTACGGAATCGTGTGCCTGACCTGGCCAATCTTGATATCCAACCTGCACAACCTTTCATCTTTAGAGTGATCTTTTCTACAAAAGGGGGTAGGACATTCAATGAGGTAGCCGAAGACGTCAGAAAGGTTCTCGCAGCAGAGAAGTCGGCCGGAGTCGGATTTGAACTCGAACCTTTTTCTTCCGAGGCTCCACTTCCGGAGTACAGGGTTCCGCCATATCTTTCTCTGGCGGCATTAGCCAGTGATCAGAGCTGCCATGGTCTCCCAAAAACCCTCATGTCTGTAGTCCACGATCTCGCAAGGGTCTTTGTAGAAGAGAAGCTAGGCCGATCTGTCACTTTTTACGTTTCTCGCGAAGATGGAGCGGCGCCAGATGAGTTTCTGGAACGTGTTCGGACGGCGCTGCTGAGCATAGGCTATGCCGGTCTGCCTTTCGAGGTTAGGGCGATTGATCCGAATAATCCTCTCCACGTTGACATGCGGCGAGCGGGGTTTGCTGTCCCTTCACGAAATAGTCGGATCGTCGATTACACGGAAGCTGATGAAATCAAATACGCACAGCGGATAAGCCGTCTCGTTGAAGGGCATCGTGATCACGTTGCCGTGGTAGATGGCCAAGCTGTGAGCAAGATTTATCTAACCCCGTCGGCTGGCAAGCTTGATGTGGGTGCAGTGCTGCCGCTATATGACCGGATCTACGTAGAACTCCCCTTGCATATTAAGGACTCAAACTATTTCGAAACTGCGTTCGGTCTGGAACAAGAGACATTTGTCGAACTTTGCCGTGCCGGCTGCGTCGTGCCTGTGTTTAAGCATAATCTGGGGCATTATCCGGAAGTCGTCTGGCGCCGCTGGCTAGAGGATCTCTCTCTCCCGCTTGTATCGCCTCGCGATACTGACTTTCTGGCAATGCGCCACCTCTGGGAGAATTCTCCTTTCATTCGTCTGTTTCGCAATGATAGCGAGCAACTTAGAGCGCTCGACAACGCTATGTCAGAGATACTGGCGGCAGGTGGTCCGGAGTTCAGGAAGAACCGTTGGCTATATAACGTTCTCGGTTGGATTCGTCACGGTGCAGAAGAATTCGAGGGAATTGCGTTTCATCAGGGAACAATGGCTTTGGGGAGCCTTTCCGCAGGTGGAGTTTCTGCGCACCTATTGAGCGCAGAGACTCCTCAGCTGTTCAAGGACAAGGCGATTGCCGACACGATTGCTATCGACGGCTTCGTGGCGAGCCAGAATATCGCCGTCGCACATGCATTTGGTGCATCGCTTTTTGATGGCACGGTGTTGAACAGCAGTGTCCTAGCCGCAATGGCTCCCATGTTTCAAGAGGCAGTGGAAGTGCATGGGCGCCTAGAGACGCGCCGCATCACAGAAATAGTGAAAGCCCTTGAAATCCACTATTCACCTAGGATCCCAATTAAAGAATATCTCGAAGTCATAGCCGATCATAAGACAGAACGATTTCGCGCTCTCGTCCACGAAATGTTAAACGGAACAAACGTAAATTCGGCGGATCACGAGCTGCGAGACCGGGTAACGAAGCTCAACAGGGAGGTTTCCAAGCTTCAAAAGAAAGATCTCCGCATTTCTACAGTCGACGTACTAGGGGATGCCACTTCTGCGGCGGGGGCAATCACTGGCGGAGGAGCATATGGAATGGTTCTTCTTGCCAAGCTCTTAGGCGGAGTGCTAGCGGGTAAGCTAGCGACACGGGGGGTAGACTCCATTCTCGATGGCCCAGCGGGTTCCACTATTGATAGCATCCGTGGCGCCTTGAACGGTGTATCCCCTCACGCCATTCGGTTGTTCAGGCTCCGTAGCCGGCTAAAGGGTTGAGCGACCGGTTGAATCCGCAGGTCTTTGCGGCCATTGAGGCTATTGGCTGATTCGGTCAGCAATTCACCGGTAAGCTGTCTTTCACTGGCAAATCACACTGACCTGCAACAGTCTAGCCCCGATTCATAATTGCTGGCCTAGCTCATCAGGCTCGGCAGATGTTGCCATACCAAAATCATGAGCCGATGTGGCTCCATCACTTGCGGTGTTTTCCTGTACTGGAATGATAGCCAAGGTGACTTTAATCCCCAACAATTGAAGATTCGCGTAGCAGTTGCAGAGGTTTATCTTGCTGAATAGCGGTAATTCAAAATTTTTTGGATAGTTGCTCGCTATCGCGTAAACAAGCTCAAAAGTGCTGGGCTCAGGCTTCTGATCGGGGTTTTCAATCTGATGTGACGTCGGGAGCTTCTGGTTCACCCTATTGCGAAACTCCGCGTCACCCAACAACAGTTTGGTCGAAACTAGGCCCTGCGCGAACAGGTGACTCAGGACGCTTGACCCACCATACCTCTTCACGTGGATCAGGTGCCTATCTCGGGTGTACAGGTCGCAAAACTCGATTTTGCTTTTGCCTCCCCCATATTGGATCAATTTCTTGTCCATCAGCGCGAAGTAGTCGCTGTCAGACGAATAAACGCTTTCGTTGTATTCGTCCTCTGGACCATCCGGGTAGTCGGGTAGTTCGAGAGCGGTCATCTGGATCGTGCTGATGCGCTTGTCCAGATTACTCAGGAAATTTGCATCGACCCGATACCACTTTCCAGCGTTGAGCGCGAAGGTGCTGCCTGCATGGACGAGCTCGCAGTAGATGCAGCGGTAAACTGTCCAGCTATGTATCGACTGTTCCGCAGACTGGCTGATGCAGTGTACGTTTTGCTTCTTGAAAGTCTCTACGGAATGCTGCGTCTCATCACCGACAAATTCAAGGTAGCTCGGCCAATCTATGTCAGTTTGCGTTGCTCCACGCTTTGGCCGCTGGTACCGGAAACCGCTGACGTCGGTCCAGTCAATGATTTCTGGAATCGATAGCCATGTACGCGTAAGATCGTTTGCTTGAATCTTGCTGGTCAGTTCCGCGTCCAGCTTCCCTATCAAACTGGGATCGCGGACTTCGGATAGATGGTCGATCCAGGCAAAATTTTCTCGGTAAGCGATTGAGGAAAACTGGTTAAGCAATTTATCCAGTAGTGGCGGCAGCTCGGAAAGGTCAATGGCCAGCGATAACTTAAGCGCATCTTTGCCAGTGATTTGCCTGCCTAGGCCAACCTCTTTGGGCTGCCCGGTAGCCGCATAAATCAAGTCCTGTTCAATATCCAAGCCAAATTCAGAAAGACTTGAAGCAACACTTGCCTGAGTTCGCACATGGACAGGAACTGCATCGAGACTCTGAGCGTCAATGCTGCGAAGTTTGTCAGGGTCGACGGTGTTCAGAACGACCTTTAGACCAAAATTCTCTTCGTAGCAATCTGACTTGAGGAGAGACTTACCGTAACCGAAAGTCAGCGCGAAGAGCCGTCCAGCATGTTTGACTACTAACACAGCAGCGGTACCTGTATTACGCAGGCCGTCCAGCGTTGTTCCTACCTGTGGTTTGAACAACATTACCCAGGAAGGTGGTCGTCCAGGATTTTGCTTGTGGAATAGGTCTGCAGTGTTGCCGCCGATTGAGACGCTGCACGATTGCAGCGATTCCGCCTCCTTCAGCGCCTCACCGGTGCTAGCAATCTCAGGCTTCAGCAGAAGGATGGACAGGTTGTGGCTTTTCTTTTTCACGAAAGGCTCCCTCGTTTCGGCCCGCTGAATACCAGATCAAAACTTGCACTTCGACTTGGCTGCTAAAGGCTGACAATAATGCGCAAGATCAAATACCAAAAACCCCGCACATCATATACCTTTGGCATTATATGAGGGGGTCGCGGCCACTCTGTAATGCGGCCAAAATTTCGTACCTTGACCAACTTGCGTTTCGTGATGCTGCCGACAAAGTTACGAAGCAAGAGTGAGTGACGAAAGCAGGTCACACCGTATTCTCGCATGTCGTGGATACTGCCCAACCATCATATCCCGGTTCGTGACCTCTCTCCGACAAAGCTCTGTTAAAGTATGTCGTGTTGATACCTAGCGATCAGTGTTGATGAGTCGCCGCCGAAAGGATTATTCAAAATATCTAGGGAGTTCGGAGTGGACCGAAGTCCGGAACATCGCCCTCGACCGCACGGGAGGGCACTGTCAATTCTGCGGAGACTTCGCCACGCAGGTTCACCACGTCCAATACCCGAAGCAGTTCGGGGCGGAACACCCAAACAGCACCATTCCAGTTTGCAAACGATGCCACGATACGGCGCACGGAATCATCAAGATGACCAAGGAGCTAACGAAAGTCGAGAGATTCTCTGAAATCTCCCCGACCGGTGGAAAACTGAACTATCTCCTCAGCGACGAGGGCCGCGTCTACGCGTCGGCTAAGTCTTGGAGTAGGGCACTCCTCGTTCCCGACTTCATGTCGGTCAACTTCGAGACAGGCCTGGCCAGGATGGCGATCCTCAAGAAAGATTCGGCAGGAGGATCGCTTGAGATGACCTACTCCGGCGTCGCGGTGTACCGCTGGCACGCCGTGGCGGCCCAATTGAGATCCTTCGACAAGGAATACAGCAACACAGGATACCAATCCCGCCCGCCCGGCGAAAGACGGCAATTGGAGAAGTTCCACGAGAACTACGAACGGCTCACCAACTGGGGCTACGACCTGCAGGAGCGGGCCATAGCTGCGATGCTGAACACGAGGAACGCAACCCCTCCCGTCCAAGAGACCGCCATTTCCCGCGACGCCCTCGTCGAGGTGATTCGACAGGCCGTCGCCCCACGCCTTCACGAACACGATGGGAAGTTGATGGAGCACGACGCGATCATCGAGGAGATCAAGGAGGCCGTCCCTGCCCTGCGCAACCCGAAAGAATTCATCCCTGTGAGGCAGGCAATCCAGGAGCAGGGGCTCGACCCAACAGTGATGCCCCTCCATCCCCGTTCTCGCGAGAATCTGTCTGGTCTCGCCGGACAAATGCTCAAGTCGCACTCGGCCGAACAGGGGGGAACGATAGTCGCCCGACTGGACGGAGGATCCGTCGCCACGACGATGAATACCTATCGGCGGGGAGTCATCTATTCTGTGATTGATGAGATCATGAGGAACAAGCAGGGCTCACTAATCTGAACCATTCTTGGCATTTCTGGATCGTTCCAAGTAGCCGGCCAGAAGACGGACGGTATCGAAAGACAGAAAACCAACCCAATGCAGACTGAGTCTGCCAGTTACTCGAATGTCGGCTTCGGCCGATTTTCTGCCTATTGCTGCTGACATGAGGCAGGATTTCGGCCATAGCCGCCGGTGGGAGGCTTGTCAGTCACCGGCTGGTATGAGGTGGTTACCCGTCAGTGGTCTAGGAGCTTCGCCGAAGGGCAACTTTGCCGTACATGCTTCGGCCGGATCGTGCCCTTTGCGGACGTAGCTAAATTTGAAAAGCAGTCATTCAGGAACGTAGAGCTAACCGGCGCTGCGCGGCTTTATCGCGCAGCGTCCAGCAACCGAAGGGGAGCACGGTTGAGCGCCATGTTATGGCTCATTTTGGTTTCGTACTGCTTTCTTCTTGAGCGGTGATTAGCCCATCCTGAACAGTAAAGACCAAGTATTGCTCAAACTCCGACTCATAGCCCATGTGCACATATCGCAGACGCTTGCCACGAGGAACAACAAGTTTTCCCGTGTACCACTCCGCGTGGACAGGCCCGGTGGCACCGGGAAAGAAGATAGAGAGTGGAATCTGCTCCGGCGATTCTCTGCATGGGTTCGCTGCGAGAGACCTTAGATAGAGTTTCTTATCTAGAATAAACCATCGACCTTGATACCTTCGCCATGACCCAGTACATACGTCTTGTGCAAATTTCTCCAGTTTGGAAATTTCACTCTGGTTGTTAACCAAATAAATTGTGAACGGCTCGGAAAAGAGACTTTGCTCCACGCCATCCAATTCGATCAATTCCGGTATTTGGGCTGTGGCATAGGAGCAGCGGGTTACAAGTAGCAAGAGAGCGAAGAGAAAGGCGCGTGTCATTCCTGAGCCATAACGTTGAAAATCACCGGACGGCAAAAAGCGCAGGTTTTTGACGAACAGGTGGATTGTGGTGTTGGGCGTAGATGTCATGGAGATAGCCAATGGGCAGTATGAATGACTTGGTTTTTGTCGTTGAACTCAACCGACCATGCCTGAATGCCCTTGAGCACAGGATGCTCCCACCACGCTCTGAATACACATGGTGTATTACAGGCTTGGGATGGCATGGCATAGCGTAGAAATGGTTGAGTAGGACGCTCAATGACACTTGGCTTGCCGAAGCGCTCGACTACAAGAGAGTACGGGTCTCCATTGGCGGTAGCCTCGAAGGCTTGCTCGTACCGAGACACGATGTATGAGCAAGCCGCCACTCCCGCAATAGATATTGCCAATAGCGATAACGCAATAAGTTTCGCGGGGGTTTTCATGATGCCCAACGTTGTAAATCACCGGCCTGCGCAGCTTTTCGCGCAGGTCGCCTCGAACGCAGGGTTAGACCTATTGTGCATAAGCGGAAGCCCTCAATTCTAGAGGTTGGCGATGATCTTTTTCACTGTTGGCTCCCCCCATTGTTTTGGGTGCTTGATTTGTACCCGACCACCATTGCCAATTTTTTCTGCCAACTCGGCAAGGCTCTTTGCGTGACGTTCTGACCAAGAGTTGGCAATTGCCAAGGAATAGACATCTTCGTAGGACAATGGCACGCTATGACCATGCAATGCCTTGAATAGCTCTTTCGCACGCGACTCGTCTAATGGGTGAGCGAGCCCGGTTGATGTATTTACTACCACCGAGAGAGTTTCAACTGCTTTCGTGAGGATTGGATTCATGGCTGGGCGAGAGGATGAATAGGGTTAACGTGCTAGCTCAGCCGACGGCAGACAGCGAAGCTGGCTGACGGTCGGCTGGAGCGGAATGTTAGGCGCGGCCACGTTAAGTGCTAACGGCGAATTTCGTAAACTGTACAAAGCCGCGCCAGGGCAGCCTCGGTCGTTGCTGACAGCGTGAGCGGAGGTTCGTTCACCATATAGAGCAAATGCTCAAGCGCAATTTTGGGCTCATTGTGCTCAAGATAATCAAGAACGATGGACGTGCCATTTGATAGGCCCTCTTGCGCAAGAGGATGGTCAGTGTCTATGGGTCCAGCCTCCGCATAGGCCGCCACCATGTGCACGGAGACCTCCTTCAGGATTTCTTTGAGCAATGCTTCGATTGCGATAATATCCATAGCGCCTAACAGTTATTCAACGGACCCACCGGTCCGCATATTGATAATCACAAAACATCGAAATTCCAAGTAACTGATTGATTCATTTTGGGGCGACTCCGGCAAACTGTCCGCATATGCAATGATAGTACGGAGCGGCGAAAAGTCGGTATGCCGACGACAAGAAGGTTCTGGCGAATGGCAGCTATTGACCAGTTTCTTGAAGGACAGCTCCTGGCCGATTGGGTGAGTTCAATATGGCGCTCGGAAGCAGTCGTTCACTGAAACCATGGATCTGGCTACGGCTGCTTTAGAGATAGAGCCTGACCGCGTACTCCCGGCCAGGAGCGGACTGTCGAGTCCGCTC
Organism: Azonexus sp. IMCC34842; assembly: GCF_050368855.1. Taxonomy (GTDB): domain Bacteria; phylum Pseudomonadota; class Gammaproteobacteria; order Burkholderiales; family Rhodocyclaceae; genus Azonexus; species Azonexus denitrificans_A. The sequence goes on from NZ_CP178449.1 coordinate 3,932,763, forward strand.
CCGAAAGCGGCCTTTCGCTTGCCAAGTTCCGGTTACAAGGCGTCGAAGGGGCTGGTGACCGAGCGAGGCGCTTGCAGCACATGGGTATAGATCATGGTGGTCTGCAAGCTGCGGTGCCCCAGCAGCAACTGGATCGTGCGGACATCCGTTCCGGCGGCCAGCAGATGGGTCGCAAACGAGTGACGCAAACAATGGATGCTGGCCTGCTTGGTTACCCCGGCACGCTCTATCGCCTGTTTGAAAGCCCGCTGTATCGTCGAGTCGGACGTATGCCAGCGCACTTGACGGCCACTGGACCCCCACGGCCGCAAACTCGCCGAAGGGAAGGCATACTGCCAGGCCAGAGAAGCCGATAACGGTAGGCATTCTCTGTACTGCGGCTAAAGTGGCGGCGCCGGCAAACCATCGAAATCTGGTCAAGCAGCCGAGGACTGCTGGTGGGGTTCTCACCCCATGAGTGTCACTCCTTTGGTTGGTCAAAAATCCAAAGGATAGCGGCTACCTCAACAATTCTTCAAGCGTCTGGCATATTGAAGTTGTTATACTGACAGCAATAATTCCAAGTGCCTGAATACTATGAACTTAGAACAACATTCATGGGGTCATCAATATCAATTGATATACGGACCCCAGTGTCCGTGTAAACACTGTTATGCCTCTCCCTTCTCTCACAATTGAGTAACCATATGGATTCAGAAATTCGGTACGCAGGCTTCTGGTTGAGGACCCTTGCAACTGTTATTGACAGCATCTGGTTGTACGGGATCATTTACACCACTCTTTGGTTTCTAGTTGGCCCAGACCTTTTCAATCCCGAAACTCGTCACACTGTGACCCAATTCACTTTTGAGTGGATCATTCCGCTGATAGTGGTTATGGCGTTTTGGATCACTAAAGCGGCCACTCCAGGGAAGATGCTATTTCAAATGCGGATAGTTGATGCGGAAACTCTTCAGCCAGTTTCACCTTCACGATTGCTCATGCGTTACCTAGCGTACTTTGTATCAATAATTCCCTTGTGCTTTGGCTGCTTGTGGGTTGCGTGGGACAGAAAGAACCAAGGTTGGCATGACAAGATTGCTAGAACCGTTATCGTGCGCGGGAAATCGGCATAACCATGCAGTCGAGCGGACCTGCGCGAAAAGCTGCGCAGGCCGCTCACTTCCACGTTGGGCGTCAATACAAGGAGATCCCATGCAACGCACCCTATCAATACAACTTTCCATTCTGATTGCGGGTCTCATGCTGTCGTGGACCGTTGCTGCTGATGTTGCAGTTCCGTATAGCTCGTCGGCCTACGCTGAAGGTGTTGGTACGAAGGGCGTTGTGTTGATTTCCGCCAACTGGAGCCGAAAGTGGAAATGCGGACGCTTCGAGAACGCTCAGTTGAAGGGACTATCGTTCGACAAAGCTGGTTCCCAGAAAGAGGGAAATGACGCAAAAGCCGATATTGTCCTCGAAGACTCATCGCTCTTCTCTGCGCCACCGAGATTCGTCAATTACGCTTACATAGTCGAAGCGGGCGAATACTTGTTGAGCGCATTCAGTGTCAAGGCGGCGCAGTCCTCGTCAAACGTTGGATATTTCAACGCCGCACGTAACGATCTCATCAAAGACGGAAAGTCCAAGGCTGGCAGCTTCACCGTTTCAGCGGGCGAAATCGTTTACGTCGGGCACTTCTTCCTTGACTGCGCCCAAGACCCTATGCCTTGGCGCTACTACCCGAGTGACAAAGGCGACTTCAATCAGTTTCTGTCCGGCATCAAGAAGGAATTTGACGCACTCGACATTGAGAAGGTCAAGTTCCGCTTGTTCGATACAACCACGATGGGCAGCCCATTTACACTCCAATGAGTATGCCCAACCCATCGTTCCACCGGACGCTGCGCGATGAAGCCGCGCAGCGCCGGTGAATTCAAACGTTGTGCACCACGGGAGGCGAGATGATTGACTGGATCGAGGTATCTCGAGCGGCTCATCAACTGTCCCTAGATCACGGACGCAACGCTTACCTATACGCTGCAAAGCTAGCTGAAACGGCCGCGCGAAGCGAAAGTGCAGAGGAAGCTGAGTTCTGGAACGCCGTCTCGGCCTCTTTAGCACCTCGCTCACCGGAACCGGCTAGTGAGAAGTCGCGCGAACAGAAGCCATGATTGAGCCCAGCATCTCTTTTGGATACTCGCGGCGCCCAGTTGCGTTCGCACCATACGAAGGGTGGCACTGTGGAAGAAGTGCTGACTCCTCTTGCGTGAGTCACCTGGGCCAAAGCAAAGAGCAGCCATTCCGCTGTGGCGCCCAACCCATCATTCCACCGGACCTGTCGCGGCAAGCCCCGCCAGGCCGGTGAATTCAGACGTTAGCCCGTTCAGAAATGAGCACTCTCAATAAGGACGCACTGCTTGCAGCCATTAAATCGGACGATTATGCCTATTATCCGTACTCGTCCGAAGATATCTTTGAGCTATGTCACTCAGAAACAACGCGGTATAGCGTGTTCAGAGTGCCTGTCGAGTTCGTTAAATCGTTCGCGGCATTCTCCGCAAACTCTTTCATAGCCGCCTTTGGGCCACCGGAAGAGAGAGATATCCCATACATTGAGGTTTCTCCCGCCAATGAAGGCGAGGTTGATCAGCATGTGAGATGGCTCGACACTACTGATGAACCGTCCTCCCTAAAGTTCAAAGATATCGCGTTGCGAGGATTGCAAGGGTTTGAGATGGCCGCAAACATTCGAGGACGTGACCCATGCACCGAACTCATCGCGGTAAAGACAAGAGATTTTTATGTCCGACTATTGTGGTTTACAACGGGCTAACCCATCAATCGAGCGGACCTCACGCATAAAGCCGCGCGAGGCCGCTCATTTCAGACGTTAGGCCGCCTATGTTCTGTCGCATTGACTATGACAAATTGATACAGGTTGAAGGCAGCCGACTCCAACACCTTCAGTCATATCGGGGGCTCTACTACATTTGCTACCCACAGCACGCCTTCCAAGTTCCCGATAGTGAGGAGTCAATTCGCATTACTCGCGCTCCGAAGGCGCATGGCGACAACGGCTTACGCTTCTGGCTCGCCGCAGAACTTGCTGATGACTGGCGAGGGCGAGAGCCATATCTACATAGTTACTTGTCAGACGCCTACTTCGAACCAATCGATGAACTACTATTTAACGATTTAGTAGCAACACATTGCAGCAGTCTTGTTGCCCCCCCCGATCCTTCCATTGGCGAGTGGGCAAGTATTCATAGGCGCTCTGCTCATGTACTCCATGAAGACAGAATTCTTTGTTTCAGCCATCGCAGAGTATCAGAATGAATTCATTCATTTTGCCTGGGAAACGACGGCCTAACACTGCGGTCAAGGCCGCTCCCTCCGGTCGCTGGACGCTGCGCGATAAAGCGCCGCGCAGCGCCCCTTACCTACAACGTTGGACGTCACATCTAGAACTCACCACACGCGGCTAGGAGAAGAAAATGGAACCCAAAGACCTTCTTGAACAAGCGAAGCGGCACCCATACATAGTTGCTGTAGCACTCGCTGCTTGCCTAGCAGTCGGTGGCTTCACAGCCGTTGCATACATGAAAATTTCTGAGGCGCGGCTTGGAGTACGCGAAGAGAAAATAGGAGTACTCGACGAACGTCTAAAACTGCAAGAGGACTCGTCCAAGCGCCAGCGCCATATAAACAAGCTCGTTCAAGAACAAATCGGCACGTTGCGCAAAGGATTCGACTCACTTCCACCGGCTGTTACTGGGATGCGAGCTGCCTTATCTGATGCAGAGCGATCGGGTGGTTTGCGAAAAAATATGCGCGGGCGGCTTAATAGCTCCCTTCAGTCAGTTGAACAACAACTTGTTGTGCTTCAGGCCGCGATAGCCAATTCTGAGGCGCTATCGAAATCACTAGATCTACTGGTGAGTGGAGTCGTTGCTGAAGAAGGAACGCAATTTTCAGAAGCTGCAGGTTTCTATCAACAAGCTGCAAATGCAGGCGTCGTAGATGCTCAGGCACGGCTTGCCAGACTCTATCTTGAAGGCAAGGGGGTCAAAAAAAATGTTGATCTCGCCGCCCGGCTTTATGAAAGATCGGCATTGCTAGGCGACCTCAACGCCAAGGACAAAGTCGTTAAACTGTATTACTCTGGAGACGGCGTACAACAGAACACCATTCGCGCGGCAGCACTGCTTTCGGTTCAACCGAGTTCCGAAGCGCAACAATTGACACTCGCAAGCATTACCCGTGAGTTCGACTCTGCTGAAAAGAAAAAGGTTATTGAGATGATCGAGTCTCTTCGGAAGACTCAGGCTGCAATTGTTCAGCATGGCGCTAACGCATCAATTGAAGAACTCAAAGAAAAGCAGTGACTGCACATCTATTGTTTCAAGTGACGTCCAACCCTGCGGTCCAGGGGACGCTGCGCGATAAAGCCGCGCAACGCCCCTGACCTCCACGTTTGAAGGTCCGCTTTCCAAAGTCCTGACCGTCGCCTTTGGGCACCGAGTATGCATTCGTCGAATGGGAAAGCTGCCATCCGTCCGGCTTTGGCACTGACCGGCAGGTATCCGGCCCATTGCGGACTGCCACGGAGCAACCACTGAATGGCGGCAATGGCCGAATTTGAGTCATTCGTCTAAAGTTTGTAATTGACAAGAAAGCAGTAGCTCATAAAAGAAAGGCCAACCTAATTGGGTTGGCCTTTCATCGCAGAGACCGATTGGTCAGAAGCTAAATTTGACACGATCTACAAGATCGTAGGATCTCTAGGGCGCAGAACTATTTACTACGGTATCTCAGAATTTGAGACAAATCTCAATTTCAATGAGATCCTACACTACAAATTAAATATCGATCCGTGCATTCAAGGCATTGGTTTCGATGAACGCCCTTCTTGGCTCGACCAGTTCGCCCATCAGCGTGGTGAATATCTCGTCGGCGGCAATCGCATCGTCGATCTGGACACGCAGCAGGCGGCGGACTTTCGGGTCCATCGTGGTTTCCCACAGCTGAGACGGGTTCATTTCGCCGAGACCTTTGTAGCGCTGTTTGCTGATGCCGCGTTCGACGTCGGCCAACAGCCACTTCATCGCGTCGCCGAAATTGGTGACGACCTGCTTCTTCTCGCCACGGGCCATGAAGGCGCCCGGTCCAAACAGGTCGGCGAGCGTTTCGGCCGTCCGGTGCAGTTGCATGAAGTCGCCGGAGAGCAGCAGGTCTTCGTCAATCAGGCCGACCTTGAGGTTGCCGTGATGGATTTTCTCGACGCGCAGGGTCCAGCGTTCCTGGATGTCGTCAAAGCGGGGCACCGTGTGGATGCCGCCGACCAGATGCTTGTCGAGCATTTCGGAACTGGCTTTGGCGCCGGCTTCGGAACTCAGGTCAAGTTTCAGGTTGTGCTGTACCAGCGCCTTGAGGACGATCGGATCGACCAGATGCGAAATGCGTTCGATGACCGCTTCGGTCAACAACCAGGAGCGGGCCAGTTCTTCCAGTGCTGCACCGACGATCGGCTCGGCATCGGCGCGCGGCGTCAGGCTGGCTTCATCCATCGCCATGCGCAACAGGAACTGGTGGTATTCCTGATCGTCCTTCAGGTAGCGCTCGGTCTTGCCGTGCTTGACCTTGTAGAGCGGCGGCTGGGCGATATAGACGTAGCCGCGTTCGATCAATTCCGGCATCTGACGGTAGAGCAGCGTCAGCAGCAGGGTGCGGATGTGCGCGCCATCAACGTCCGCGTCGGTCATGATGATGATGCGGTGGTAGCGCAGCTTCTCGATCTTGAACTCGTCCTTGCCAATGCCGGTACCGAGCGCGGTGATCAGCGTGACGATCTGCTCGGAGGAAATCAGCTTGTCGAAACGGGCTTTTTCGACATTGAGCACCTTGCCGCGCAGCGGCAGGATGGCCTGGAATTTCCGGTCGCGACCCTGCTTGGCGGAGCCGCCGGCGGAGTCGCCCTCGACCACGTACATTTCGCAGAGGGCGGGATCTTTTTCCTGGCAGTCGGCCAGTTTGCCGGGCAGACCAACGCCGTCCAGCACACCTTTACGGCGGGTCAGTTCGCGGGCCCGGCGGGCGGCTTCGCGGGCCCGGGAGGCTTCAACGATCTTGCCGGTAATCATCTTGGCATCGACCGGGCGTTCGAGCAGGAAGTCGGCCAGTTTCTGGGCAACGACTTCTTCGACCGCCGGACGCGCTTCCGACGAAACCAGCTTCATCTTGGTCTGCGACGCGAACTTCGGGTCGGGCATCTTGACCGACAACACGCAGGCCAGGCCTTCGCGCATGTCGTCGCCGGCGATCTCGACCTTGGCCTTCTTGGCGATCTCGTTTTCGTCGATGTACTTGTTGATGACTCGGGTCATCGCGGCGCGCAGGCCGGTCAGATGGGTGCCGCCATCAGCTTGCGGAATGTTGTTGGTGTAGCAGAGCACCTGTTCCTGGTAGGAGTCGTTCCACTGCATCGCCACTTCGACGCCGATGGTCACCCCGGTATCGCCGACCTTCGCTTCGCCGGCCGAGTAAAACACGGTCGGGTGGAGGATCGTCTTGGAACGGTTGATGTATTCGACAAAGCTCTGGACGCCGCCGGCAAAGGCGAAGTCTTCTTCCTTGCCGGTGCGCTGATCGACCAGGCGAATGCGCACGCCGTTGTTCAGGAAAGACAGTTCGCGCAGGCGCTTGGCGAGAATTTCGTAGTGGAACTCGATGTGCTCGAAGATTTCGTCGTCGGCAAGGAAATGGACTTCCGTACCGCGTTTTTCGGTTTCGCCGATCACCTTGAGCGGTGAAACTTCGACGCCGTTGCGCACTTCGATCAGGCGATCGACGGCATGGCCGCGGCAGAACTCCATCGTGTGCTTCTTGCCGTCGCGCCGGATGGTCAGGCGCAACCACTTGGACAGCGCATTGACGCAGGACACGCCAACGCCGTGCAGGCCGCCGGAAACCTTGTAGGAGTTCTGGTTGAACTTGCCGCCGGCGTGCAGTTCGGTCAGCGCGATTTCCGCAGCCGAGCGCTTCGGCTCGTGCTTGTCGTCCATCTTGACGCCGACCGGGATGCCCCGGCCGTTGTCGGTAACGCTGATCGAATTGTCGGTATGGATGGTAACGACGATGTCGTCACAATGCCCGGCCAGCGCCTCGTCGATCGAGTTGTCGACCACCTCGAAAACCAGATGGTGCAGACCGGTACCGTCGGAGGTATCGCCGATGTACATGCCCGGGCGCTTGCGCACCGCTTCCAGGCCTTCAAGAATCTGAATGCTGGATTCACCATAACCCGGCGAGCTGTCCTGCGGACTATTTTCTTCGATCATTACTTGTGTTCCACGTGAAACTTTATCTTTGAATTCAGGAATCAGATACGCATCGGCATGATGACGTACTTGAAGCGCTCGTTGCCCGGCACGGTAATCAGCGCGCTCGAGTTGGCGTCGTTGAAACTCCACTGGATTTCTTCGGTGTGCACGTTGTTCAGCACATCGAGCAGATAACCGACATTGAAGCCGACATCAATGGCATCACCGGTGTATTGGACTTCGATTTCTTCCTGCGCCTCTTCCTGCTCGGCATTGGCAGCCATCAATTTCAGGCTATTTTCGCCTAAAACCACACGAATGCCCCGGAATTTTTCATTGGTCAGGATGGCGGCGCGGTTCATCGCCTGCATCAGGGTCTGCCGACCGACCGTCATGTGATTCTTCAGAGTCGCCGGGACAACGCGTTCGTAGTCGGGGAACTTGCCGTCGATCAGCTTGGAAACGAGAACCACCGAGCCAAACGCGAAACGCACCTGATTCGAGGCTAGCGTGATGTTCAGCGGTTCGTCGTTATCGACCAGCAAACGGTTCAGCTCGAGTACCGTCTTGCGCGGCAGAATCATTTCCTGACGCGGCAGATCGGCTTCGATCTCGACGCTGGCGAAGGCCAAACGATGACCGTCGGTGGCCACGGCACGCAGCTCCTTGCCTTCAACCAGCAACAGCAGGCCGTTCAGGTAGTAGCGGACGTCCTGGGCGGCCATGCCGTACTGGGTCTTGCCCAGCAGGTGGCGGAAAGCTTTTTGGGTGATCGAGAACTGGCGAGTTTCGCCTTCGGTCATCGTCATCCGCGGGAAGTCGTCGGCCGGCAGCGTTTGCAGGCTGAAACGGCTCTTGCCGGCCCGTACCGTCAGACGCTTGTCTTCGAGCACCAGGCTGACTTCGGCGGTGTCGGGCAACGAACGCAGGATTTCCTGCAGCTTGCGCGCACCGACCGTTACCGCACCGTCGCCTTCACCGGCAGCCACTTCGGTGGATGTGGTGATCTGGATTTCGATATCGGTAGCCAGCAGCGTCAGCCTGTCGCCCTTCTTTTCGAGCAGCACGTTCGACAGAATCGGCAGGGTGTGACGACGTTCGACGATCCCCGATACCGACTGCAAAGGAGCGAGAAGCGTGTCTCTTTGACTTTTAATAAGAACCATAAATTAAATTCCTTAGTAAACTATATCGGGAACAATTCTGTGGATAAAAAGTTATTTTTCTTTATTTTCAGATTATTGCGTGAATTTTACGGCTCTTGGGAAAGCTCTGGATTGCCTGTGGATCGATTCTGGATAATTTTCCCACAAACCAGCTATTCCCCGATGATCCACAATTGACTGACAGCTTTTCCCCAGGCTTGTCGACAGGCGTCATCCTTTCAATACCTGCAGCAGCACATGCAGGTCATGATTCAGTTCGTTCTCCTTGAGGCGCAGGGAATCGATAGTTTTTACCGCGTGGATGACCGTGGTGTGATCGCGGCCACCGAAGGCATCGCCAATTTCCGGGTAGCTGTGCGAAGTGACTTCGCGACAGAGCCACATGGCGAGCTGGCGCGGCCGGGCAATCGCCCGCGTCCGCTTCTTCGAGAAGAAATCGGCCACCTTGATCTTGTAGTAGTCGGCGACGGTCTTCTGGATATTGTCGATCCCGACATTGCGCACCGAACCGATGAGGTCCTTCAGCGCTTCCTTGGCCAGGTCCAGGGCGATGATGCGGCCGTGGAAGGATGAATAGGCGAGCACCTTCTTCAGCGCTCCTTCCAGTTCGCGGACATTCGAGCGCAAGTGCTTGGCAATGAAGAAAGCGACTTCGTCGTCGAGCTGCATGCCTTCGGCTTCGGCCTTCTTCTTCAGAATGGCGACGCGCATTTCCAGTTCCGGCGGTTCGATCTGGACGGTCAGGCCCCAGTCGAAACGGGTGACCAAGCGGTCATCGAGGCCGTTGATGTCCTTCGGATAGGTATCGCAAGTGATGATGATTTGCTTGCGGGCCTCGATCAACGCATTGAACAGGAAGAAAAACTCTTCCTGTGAGCGGTTCTTGCCATTGAAGAACTGGACGTCGTCGAGGAGCAGCACATCGAGCGAACGATAGGTCCGCTTGAAACTGTCGAAGGATTTTTGCTGATAGGCCCGCACCACGTCGGAGTAGTAATCCTCGGCATGGACATAACGCACGATCTTTTCCGGATTCTCGGCCAGGATGGTATTGCCGATGGCGTGAATCAGGTGGGTCTTGCCGAGACCGGCGCCACCGTAGATAAACAGCGGGTTGTAGGCACCGCCCGGGTTGTTGGCGACCTGAATGGCGGCGGCCCGGGCCAGATCGTTGGCCTTGCCGACCACCAGATTGTCGAAGGTGAAAGCATGGAACAGCCGGGATTTTTCGAAATTTCCACCCTTGGCCCGGGATTTTTCCTGTGCTGAAATTTCCTTAGCAACCGGTGCTTTGGCCTGGCCATCCGCTTTGTCCAGTGTTCCTTCTGCCCGGCTGGCCGTTGCCTTGCCGCTGCCAATGACCAGAGCGATGGTGACCGGGGCCGAAAAAAAAGCCTGGCTGTAGTCTTCAATGCGTGACAGGTAGCGGTCACGCACCCATTTCAGGATGAAACCGTTGGGCGCAATCAGTCGCAACCCGTTTTCCAGGGCAGTATCTTCGCCTTCGAGACGAAGTGGCTTGATCCAGGTGTTGAATTGCTGGGCGGGCAATTCCTGCTCAAAACGCTGCAAACAGGATTCCCAAAAAACGGCCATTGGTGAAGGCACTCCTCCCCGCTCAGTCAATAGATCGTACTGGCGGTTCTAATTATTTGATTTAATTGCGATTTATAACAAATTTTCGGCGGCATTCGAGCCACCGGGAAAGGCGGAATTCTACCCTTCATCCACAAAGTTATCCACAGCTGTGCGAAATAATTGATCTTGACAGCAGACCCTCAATCAGGGTGTAATCACGTGTTTTTCTTAGCACATCAAGGGATTACAACATGAAACGCACGTATCAACCGTCGGTCGTGCGCCGCAAGCGCACCCATGGCTTCCTGGTCCGTATGCGCACCAAGGGTGGCCGTGCAGTTATTGCTGCTCGCCGCGCTAAAGGTCGCACACGTCTGGCCGTATAAGCCGGACGTTCGGCGGGGTGAATCAAGCCTTCGCCAGACGCTATCGCCTGACAAAAACGGATGAGTTCTCATCCGTTTTTGGTTTCAGGAAGGCGATTCGCGGCCAATTGCTGATGCTGCACTACCAGCCCAGATCCGAGGGACAAACCGAGGCTCGTCTCGGCGTGGTAGTCGGCAAGAAGTTGCTGAAAAGGGCTGTCGACCGCAACCGGGTCAAACGCATCGTCCGCGAGCAGTTTCGTTGTCGGCGCGCCGGACTTCCAGCTTATGATCTGGTCGTTCGACTGGCAGCAAAGCCGGTTCCGCTTGACGGCGGAGTACTTGCCGGCGATTTTGTCGCCCTGCTGGAAAAGTTGCTGCGGCCCCGGCCAAAGCGGCATGAATGATGAAACGCCTGTTGATCGGACTGCTTCGCGTCTATCAATATGCGATCAGTCCCTGGTTGGGGCGACGCTGTCGTTATTTTCCGAGTTGTTCGGAATACGCGGTGGAAGCTGTACAAAAACACGGTGCCATCAAGGGTGGCTGGTTGGGCGCCAAGCGCGTCTGCCGCTGTCACCCATGGCATCCCGGCGGGTACGATCCAGTACCCTGATTTGAGCATGTTTATTTGGTAGGCCGTACATGGACACTCGTCGCCTGATTCTGGTTTTGATCTTCACCTTCTCCAGCTTCATGCTGTGGGAAAACTGGCAGAAGTACAACCAGCCCAAGCCCGTAACGGAAGCCGTGACGGCGAATGTGGCCGGCACCGGTGCGCCCAAGCCAACGGCTAATCTGCAAGCCCCCGGAGCTGCCGCTTCGGTTGTGCCGGCGACGGCGACCGTGCCTTCAGCCGAAACGTTCTCGATCAGCACGGATCTGGTCAAGGCCACGATCTCTGCCCAAGGCGGCGATCTGGTTCGGCTTGAACTGCTCAAGTACAAGGAACACGACAACAAGGACAAGACTTTTGTCCTGCTCGACGCCAAGCATCAATATTTCGCGCAGAGTGGCCTGATCGGCGAAGGCTTGCCGACGCACCGTTCGACTTTCAAGCGTGTCGAGGGTCCGAGCGAGCTGGCCGAAGGCGCCAACGAACTCAAGGTTCGTCTCGAGGCAGTCGGTCAGAATGGCGTCAAGGCCACCAAGATCCTGACTTTCAAGCGTGGGTCCTACCTGATCGATGTTGCCTGGGAAATTGCCAACGGCAGCGACAAGCCGGTCGCCGCGCACGCCTATTTCCAGTTGCAGCGTGATGATGTGGCCCCGGAAGGCGAGACCAAGATGGTTTCGACCTTTACCGGCCCGGCGGTTTATACCGACGCCGACAAATATCAGAAGGTCAGCTACGAAGACATCGCCAAGGACAAGGCCAAGTTTACCAAGACGGCCGACAATGGCTGGTTGGCCATGGTCCAGCATTATTTCGTCACGGCCCTGGTTCCGCAGGACAAGACCCAGCGCGAGTTCTACATGCGCAAGGCGGAAGGGACCAATGCTTTCCAGGCCGGTCTGATTGTTCCGGTTGGCGAAATTGCCCCCGGCGCCAAGGGTGACGCGGCCGTCAGCTTCTTCGCTGGTCCGCAGGAACAGGCAGCTTTGAAGCAGATCGCTCCGGGTCTCGAATTGGTGGTCGATTACGGCTGGCTGACCGTGGTTGCCGCGCCGATTTTCTGGGCCTTGCAGGCGATTCACAGTCTGGTCGGCAACTGGGGCTGGGCGATCGTCGTATTGACCATCATCATCAAGGCCATTTTCTTCCCGCTCTCCGCCGCTTCCTACAAGTCGATGGCCAAGATGCGCATCCTGACGCCGCGCCTGACCCAGCTGAAGGAACGTTTCGGCGACGACAAGCAGCGGCTGAATCAGGAAATGATGAAGATGTACCAGACCGAGAAGGTCAATCCGCTCGGCGGCTGCCTGCCGATTGTGATCCAGATCCCGGTCTTCATTTCGCTCTACTGGGTGCTGCTCGGTGCCGTTGAAATGCGCGATGCGCCGTGGATCCTGTGGATCAAGGATCTCGCTTCGGCCGACCCGTACTACATCCTGCCGGTGATCATGATGGCCTCGATGTTCGTCCAGACCAAACTCAACCCGACGCCGCCGGACCCGATCCAAGCCAAGGTGATGATGGCCATGCCGCTGATCTTCGGCTTCATGTTCTTCTGGTTCCCGGCCGGTCTGGTGCTGTACTGGGTGGTCAACAACGTGCTGTCGATTGCCCAGCAATGGCAGATCACCCGGATGATCGAAAAAGGCGGCAAGGCTGCCAACGATGCCAAGGCCTAAGGTGTGACCTCCGGCACCATTGCCGCCATCGCTACGGCCCCCGGCCGTGGCGGTGTCGGTGTCATCCGCATCTCGGGCAGCAATTTGCTGCCCTTTGCTTATGCACTGACCGGCAAGACACCCAAGCCGCGTTACGCCACGCTGACCGATTTCAAGTCGGCCGATGGCCAGACCATCGACAGTGGCCTGCTGCTTTACTTTCCCGATCCCCATTCATTCACCGGCGAGGATGTCCTCGAACTGCAGGGCCATGGCGGCCCGGTGGTCATGCAGATGCTGCTCGCCCGCTGTCTCGACCTTGGTGCCCGCTTGGCGGAACCCGGCGAGTTCAGCCGGCGCGCCTTCCTCAACGGCAAGCTCGATCTGGCCCAGGCCGAAGCGGTCGCCGACCTGATCGATGCCTCGACGGCGAGCGCGGCGCGCTCGGCCATCCGTTCGCTGCAGGGTGAATTTTCCAAGGCAATCCACAGCCTGACCGACGAATTGATCAACCTGCGCATGCTGGTCGAAGCGACGCTCGATTTTCCCGAAGAAGATATCGATTTCCTGAAGGCAGCCAATGCCTTCGGCCGCCTCGAAAACCTCCAGCGCAAGCTGGCTGAGACCTTCGACCGGGCCGGCCAGGGCAAGCTGCTGCAATCGGGCCTGCACGTCGTGCTGGCGGGCCAGCCGAACGTCGGCAAGTCCTCGCTGCTCAACCGGCTGGCCGGCGACGATCTGGCCATCGTCACGGCGATTGCCGGGACGACGCGCGATGCTTTGCGGTCGACCATCCAGATCGAGGGAATTCCACTGCACATCATCGATACCGCCGGCCTGCGCGAAACCGATGACGAAGTCGAAAAAATCGGTATCGAACGCACCTGGCGGGAAATCGAACGGGCCGACGTCGTACTGCTGCTGGTCGATGCGCGCAGCGGAACCGGCGAAGCCGACCGCGAGATCCTCGACCGGCTGCCAGCCCAGCTCAAACGCATTACGGTCTATAACAAGATCGACCTCGCCGGTACGCCAGCCGAACGGCATGTCGAACCCGACAGCACGGCCATCTCACTGTCCGCCCGCTCCGGAGAGGGTATCGAGCTGCTGCGCCAGGAGTTGTTGCGGATCGCCGGCTGGCATCAGACGGAAGATGTCTTCATCGCCCGCGAACGCCATTTGCGCGCCCTGGCCGATGCCCAGCAACACATTGCCGCGGCGCGCCAGGTTGTCGAAAGCGCCCTCCCGGCTCTTGAACTGTTCGCCGAAGAACTCCGCCTGGCCCAACAGGCGCTTGGCCTGATCACCGGCGAATTCAGCGCCGACGATCTGCTCGGCGTCATCTTCAGCCGCTTCTGCATCGGCAAATAACGCGCTTGGCAGGCCCCGAATAGGTACCCGAGAATCGTTGGTGATAAGGCTGTGGATAAACTGTCGGCCGTTTGTGGATCAAACGAGTGTTCAAGCTTTCCTGAAAAACGATCCCCTTTTCATCCACAAGTCATTCAGAGGCTTTTGAAGACCAAATTTTCAGCGTAACAGCTTGTATAAAAAGTTAATTTTTTACTTATCCACAGAACTATTGCTGAGTTACTCCTTATAGTCGTTTTATATATGATTCTTGTTGAAAAACAAACAAGCAACAACTTGCGGCTGATCGCCGCCAGAAAACCTTGATGGAAATCTTCACACCGGAACTGCTGGTGCTGATTTTTGCGGCTTTCATGGCCGGCAGCATCGATGCGGTAGTGGGTGGTGGCGGCCTGATCCAGATTCCGGCACTGTTTGCCATCTATCCGGGTGAATCGGCGGCAACGCTGTTTGGTACCAACAAATGCGCCAGCGTTGTCGGTACGGCGAATGCCACCTGGCGCTACGCCCGGCAGGTGAAGATGCCGTGGCGGACCATCCTACCGGCAGCACTCGCCGCTTTTGCCTTTTCCTACCTGGGCGCGGCGGCGGTCGCCTGGTTGCCGAAAGATGCGGTGCGTCCGCTGATCCTGCTGCTGTTGGTCATTGCGGCGGTATACACGCTGAAGCACAAGGATTTCGGGCAGGTTCACCGACTGGCACATGCCGGTCATCGGGAACTCATCTACGCGGTGTTGCTGGGTGGCGTGATCGGTTTCTATGATGGCTTTTTCGGACCGGGGACCGGCAGTTTTCTTATATTCCTGTTTGTCCGCTTCTTTGGTTTCGACTTCCTGCACGCCTCGGCTGGCGCCAAGGTAGTCAATGTCGCCACCAATCTGGCGGCCCTCGCCTATTTTGTGCCGAACGGCTTTGTCCTGGCTTTGCTGGCGCTGCTCATGGCGCTCGCCAATGTCAGCGGCTCGGTGGCCGGAACCTGGCTGGCCTTGCGGCATGGCAGCGGTTTTGTGCGCAAGGTTTTTCTGGCGATGGTTGGCATTCTGATCGTCAAATTTGCCTGGGATACCTATAGGCTTTTGTAATACTTTTCCCGGAACTGATGGCGGCTGGTGTTTTCAAATAAAATCCGGCCACTTCGACAGAGGAAAAGTTCATGCGCATCACGCTCGTACACCCCGCTGGCTTCAATTTTGTTCCGGGGCAACCGGATTTTTCGGTACTGGCTAACCGCATGCCGCCAATCGGCATCATGCAACTGGCTTCCTGGCTGGAAAAATTCGGCCACAACGTCGCCCTGCATGATTGCCTCGGTCCTTATTCGCCGCCCGGCATCGCCGAGAACGCCGAGATCGTGCTGGCCAGCAATCCCGAAATGGTCGGTTTTTCGGCGACCACTTCCGGTTTCATGGATGCCTTCGAAATTGCCGCCTATATCCGCGAGCGTCGGCCGGAGATCAAGATCGTTTTCGGCAATGTTCATGTTTCCTCGCTGGGCGCGCCGATCCTCGAACACTTTCCGGAAATCGACTATCTGGTCATTGGCGAAGGCGAAGGCGCGATGCTGGAACTGGCCGACGGTAAACCGCTGACAGAGATCGGCAATCTGATCTATCGCGACGAGGCAGGCAAGATCCGCGTCAATCCGCGCCGCGACCGCATCCTCGATCTCGACGAACTGCCCTTTCCCGCCTACGAAAAACTGGCCGGCTTCCCGCACGCCTACCATCTGCCGCTGTTTGCCTACGAAAAGCGCTACGGGGCGACGATGATCACCTCGCGCGGCTGCCCCTACACCTGTTCGTTCTGCGACCGGACGGTGTTCGAGCGGCTGTACAAGACCAATTCGGCGCAATACACCTACGACCACATGAAGTACTTGCGGGACAATTTCGGCGTTTATCACATCAACATGTACGACGACCTGTTCACCGCCAAGAAGCAGCGCGTCATGGACTTGTGCGAGCTGCTGATCGAAAAACCGCTCGGCATCCAGTGGAATTGCGCCATCCGCACCGGCCATACCTCCGACGAGATGCTCGCCAAACTCAAGCAGGCCGGCGTGTTGATGGTTTCGATGGGTATCGAATCGGCCGATCTGGCGATGATGGAACGCCACAAGGCCGGCGTTACGCTCGACGCCGTGCGCGATACCGTACGGCAGATCCATGCGGCCGGGATGCGCGCCAAGGGCCTGTTCATTTTCGGGATGCCCGGTGAAACGCCGGAAACCGTCAGGACGACCAGCGATTTCATCCTGTCGCTGGAACTCGACGAAATGAACATGACCAAGTTCAGCCCGCTGCATGGTGCGCCGATCTGGGATGAGTGCGTCAGCGGCGAATCCGGCGATTTCATTGAGGACTGGCGCCTGATGAACTGCCTGAACTTCGTTTTTCTGCCGCATGGTTTTTCGTCGCGCGCAGAAATGGACGCGCTGTACAACTGGCACGTCAAACGCTTCTATGACAGCAAGGGCTATCGCCACCGCTTCGCCAAGCGCTTGTGGGCCCATCGCTGGAGTCTGTGGCACGTACTCAAGCACCTGCCGGAGACCATTGCCGCCGCACGCTACTTCAGTGCCAACAAGGAGCAGCTCGAAAAGGCCAAGCGCGAATTCGTACTGCATCCCCGTCAGCCAGTCGGTATCAAGCCTTTCCTCAGTCCGGAATTGCAGGTCGATAACATCGTTTCGATGTCGCCGATCAAAATTTCGCGGCGCGAGGCAATGAAAACCGTGCTGCAGGTGATGGAAGAATCGACCGCCTGTTGTACGCCGCCGAGTTTGCAAGCAGCGGTATAATCGCCGCCCGGGGGAGGTTGACCATGAAAAAATTTGGTATTTTTGGCCAATTTTGGTTGTTGACCGCAGTCACGCTGCTTGCCTCGCTGGCCGCCTGCGGGGGTTCCGGCAGCAAGCCAGAAGACAGCAAACCGGTTGCCTCGGCCAAAAGCGAATCGGTCGTCCGTAGCGGTTACGCCTGCTGTAACCTGCATTACGAAGGCGACTGGATTAGTGATTCAAATCTCGCCCAGTTGGCTTTCATCCCGGTGGGTACGCCGATCAACGTCAAGAAAATTGATGGATATCGCGCCTACATCGAGGTCAATGGCAAGGCGATGCGCCTGGGACACGACTATGGCCGGGCCGAGGAAAGTACCGAGCAGTGGGTAAACAAGGTGGTCGTACTGGAAGACCCAAAGCTGAAACTTGCCAAGTTTGCGCCGGCGGTACGCAATGCCATCGCCAAGGGGCAGTTGATGAAGGGGATGAGCAAGGAACAGGTGATCATGGCGGTCGGTCATCCGCAGACCAATGAAAACCCGAAGCTGGATGGGCCATATTGGCGTTACTGGTGGTCGAGTTTCGGTCCCTATTACGTGTATTGGTCAGGCAACAAGGTAAGCAGGATCGACGGCCATTCGGAAACGGTTGGCTACATGACCTATAAAGGCAAATAATTCTTCGCCGCCACAGAGAAATTGACAGGCTTGAACCAATGGAACAGCAAGCGAAGGAAATCGAACGTCGGGAATGTGATGTTCTGGTAATCGGCGGCGGTCCGGCCGGAACGACCATAGCGCCATTGCTGGCGGCCAAGGGTTATCGTGTCGTGCTGCTGGAAAAGGCCCGGCACCCGCGTTTTCATATCGGCGAATCCTTGTTGCCGGCCAACCTGCCGCTCTTCGAGCGGATGGGTGTGGCTGAAGAAATCAAGGCGATCGGCATGGAAAAATGGGGCGCCGAGTTCGTTTCGCCTCACCATGAGATGGCGCAGTGCTTCCATTTTGCGGATGCCTGGGACAAGACGATGCCCTATGCCTATCAGGTCAAGCGCGCCGAATTCGATACCATCCTGCTGCGCAATGCCGAGAAGAAGGGCGTTGAGGTGCATGAATGCTGCAAGGCGAAGACGGTCGATTTTCTGCCTGATAACAGCGGCGCGGTGATCAAGGCACAATACGACGATGGTCGCGAGTTTGCGTGGAAAGCCCGCTTCGTGGTCGATGCCTCCGGGCGCGACACCTTTCTTGCCAACCGCTTCCAGATCAAGCATCGCAACCCGAAACACAACAGTTCGGCGATTTACGGCCATTTCTCCGGAGCCAAACGCCACGACGGGCAGGCCGCCGGCAATATCACCATTTTCTGGTTCGAGCACGGCTGGTTCTGGTTCATTCCGATGATGGACGATGCCACCAGCATCGGCATGGTGACCTGGCCGTATTACATGAAGACCATCGGCGAGCGGAACATCGAGCAGTTCCTGATGGACGGCATTGCCATGTGTCCGGCCCTGGCCGAGCGTTTGAAGGACGCCAAGCTGGTCAACAAGGTCGAGGCGACCGGCAATTTTTCCTATGTCTCCGAGCGCAACCACGGCCAGAACTATCTGCTGCTCGGCGATGCCTATGCCTTCATCGATCCGGTATTTTCTTCCGGTGTGCTGCTCGCCATGAACAGTGGCGTACTCGGCGCCGAGGCCATCGATACCTGCCTGAGCAAGCCGGCCCAGGCGGCCGCTGCGCTGAAGCGTTTCGATGCGTTGATGAAGCACGGCCCGAAGGAGTTTTCCTGGTTCATCTATCGGGTAACCAATCCGATCATGCGCGATTTCTTCATGTTTCCGAAGAACATCTTCCGCGTCAAGGAAGCCCTGCTGTCGGTACTGGCCGGCGACATTTTCGGCAAGACGCCGATCTGGCGTTCGATCTGGATGTTCAAGCTGCTTTATTACATCGCCAATATCATTCAGCCGAAGCGCGCTTTCATGGGCTGGAAACGTCGCCACTTCAATATTCGTCCGGTCGAAGTTCCGCCCGTCTATAACGCTTAGTGAATTTGCCATTGATTTCTCAGGTTTTCTCCGCCCAGCTTGCCGACCTCGTTTCACGTGAAACGGGCCGTGTGCTGGGCGGCGCCATGCTTGGCGATCAACCCGGCGCCAGCTTGCCCGAGTGGCCGGTGCAGCGCATTGTTGCCCCCTTGCTCGGGGCCACCGGCCCAGTCATCCATGAAACCTGGCTGGCCGGCCAAGCCGTGCTTACCGGCAACAGCGAAGGCATCGCCTGGTGTCGGGCCGGCCAGTTGCTCTACGGGGTAATCGATCTCGACGAGGCCGATTTCACTGCGACGCCGGGCTGTTCGGCGCTGCAGGCGGCGAGTCAGGAAGCCTACCGGCGCATTTTTCGCCTGCTCGATGCGAAGAACTTGCCGCATCTGTGGCGGGTCTGGAACTACCTCGCTGCGATCAATCGAGAAACCGACGGCCTGGAACGCTATCGCCAGTTCAATATCGGCCGGCAGGATGCCTTTCTCGAATTCCGGCGCGGCGCCACCGGCAATGTGCCGGCCGCCTGCGCCATCGGCCTGACCGGCGGGCCGCTGTCGATTGCCTTCATGGCCGGCGATCAGCCGGCTGTCGCCGTCGAGAACCCGCGTCAGGTCAGTGCCTACGACTACCCGGCCGACTACGGCCCGCGCAGTCCGACTTTTTCGCGCGCCGCACTGGTCTATCCGCCGGGCCAGGAAATCCTGTTCATTTCCGGTACGGCGAGTATCGTCGGCCACCTGACGGTGCATCCGGGCGATGTCGCCGGGCAGTGCCGGGAAGCCTTGGCCAATGTCGCCGCAGTGCTCGGCGAAGCCAATCGTCTGGCCCGTTCGACGCCTTTTACCTTGCCCGAGCTGTCCTATCGGGTTTACGTTCGCCATGCCGCCGATTTTCCGCTGGTTCGCGAAACCTTGGCCGGCTTGATCGGCGGGACAGCCGAAATCGTATATGTGCAGGCGGATATCTGCCGGCACGATCTGTTACTGGAAATCGAGGCACTGGCCTCGCACGCGCTGGGGAATTGCTGATGGCCACCTCGATCAAAATCCGGATTGCCCGTTTCGCCACCGTCGGCCTCGCTGCTGTCGCGCTGGTCGCGCAGGCCGCCGAGGAAAGGCCGCTGTGGGAGGTCGGTGCCGGCGTGGTGGCATTCAGTTTTCCGTCGTACCGGGGTTCCGACCAGACCAACAATTTTCTGATGCCGGTACCGCACTTCACCTATAACGGCGACTTCTTCAAGGCCGACCGGCACGGTATTCGCGGCAGCATTTTCGATTCCGAGCGGGTCGATCTGACGCTCAGCCTGGCGCTCTCGCCACCGGCACCGAGCGACGACATCAAGGCGCGCAACAACATGCCCGATCTTGAAGCGACCTTCGAAATCGGGCCGCAGCTGGATCTCACTTTCTGGCGCTCGGAAAACCGGGCGCGTTTCGTCAAGCTGCTGTTGCCCTTGCGCGCGGCCTTCACCGTCGAAGGTTCGCCGAAAGATATCGGCTGGGTTTTTCATCCCAAGCTGAACATGGACATCACCGATCTGCCGAACATGCCGGGCTGGAATCTCGGCATGCTGGCCGGGCCGCTGTTTGGCGACAAGCGCCAGCACGCCTACTACTACTCGGTGGCGCCACAGTTTGCGACGGCCAGCCGGCCGGCCTACGAAGCCACTTCCGGCTACGCCGGCATGCAGTATCTGGTGGCCTTGTCGAAGCGCTTCCCGAAATACTGGGTCGGCAGCTTTATCCGCTACGACAACCTGAGCGGTTCGACCTTCGCGGATAGCCCGCTGGTTCGGCAAAAGGATTATTTCGCCGCCGGCCTGGCCATTACCTGGGTGCTCGGTGAGTCGTCGACCCGTGTGTTGGTGAATGACTGATCGGCAGCACGCGGGTAATCCGCTGTGGATTGCCTACGAATACGCCGCAATGGTCATCGGCTTCACTTCGATGTCCCTGATCAGCCTGGCCTGGATACCGTTCGCGCTGGTTTTTTCGGCGCTGCTGCCGCGGCGCATCGGGCAGCGCTGGGGCCGCTACATGATCATGGATGCCTTCCGCACCACGCTGCACCTCGTTTCGCTGCTGTTCCCCTGTCGTTTCGATCTCTCCGAACTCGATCAACTGCGTCACCAGGGCCCGTTGATCCTGGCTGCCAACCACCCTTCCCGGCTTGATGCGGTGCTCATCGTCTCGCGCCTGCCCAATGTCGTCTGCGTCGCCAAGGCGGTCTTGCTCGACAATGTCCTGTTCGGGGCCGGAGCGCGGCTGGCGCGTTATATCCGCAACAGTTCGCCGCTGGAAATGATCCTCAGCGCCCGCGAGGAGTTGCAGGGCGGCGCCCAGTTGCTGATCTTTCCCGAGGGCACCCGCACCGTGAATTTTCCCGTCGATCGGTGCACCTCCGCCACCGGACTGATCGCGACGCGAACCGGCATTCCGGTGCAGACCTTGATCATCGAGTTCTCCTCGCCCTATCTCGGTAAAGCGTGGCCGCTGTTCAAGGCGCCGCGCTTGCCGCTGCACTGCCGCATCAGGCTGGGGCGGCGTTTCGCGCCGCCGGCCAATGTCGAGGCATTTACCGGCGAACTCGAAGCCTATTTCCGCGCGGAACAGGCATCCGCTTCCCCATCCACCGTCGCTCACTGAAGCAAAGCAATGCCGGAACTTTCCGCTACCCACCTCGTGCTGATTCCCAGCTACAACCCCGGTCCCAAGGTCCTCGCCACGGTGCGGGCCGCCCTCGCCCAGTGGACGCCGGTCTGGGTCGTCGTCGACGGCAGCACCGATGGCAGCACCGAGCGTCTGCAGGCCTTGGCGAGCGAAATGCCGGGTTTGAAAGTGATCGTCCTGCCGGCCAATCGCGGCAAGGGTTCGGCCGTGCTGGCCGGCCTTAGCGAGGCCGAAACCGCCGGCTACACGCACGTGCTGACGATGGATTCGGATGGCCAGCATCCGGCCGAGCTGATTCCCGCCTTCATGGCCGCCTCTCAGGCCCGACCGGAAACCATGGTTCTCGGCAAGCCGGTGTTCGCCGCCGATGCCCCCGCCTTGCGGGTCAATGGCCGCAAGGTCTCGAACGGCTGGGCCAATCTGGAAACCCTGTGGATGGGAATCGGCGATTCGTTGTACGGCTTTCGCGTCTATCCGATCGCTCCGTTGCGGCGGATCATGCAGGCCAACCGCTGGATGCGCCGTTTCGATTTCGACCCGGAAGCGGTCGTTCGCCTGTGCTGGGCCGGTGTCCGGCCGGTCAATATCGCGGCGCCGGTGCGCTATTTCCGGGCCGACGAAGGCGGCGTCTCGCATTTCCGCTATCTGCGCGACAACACCTTGCTGACCTGGATGCACACCCGGCTCTTTCTCGGCTTCCTGATTCGCCTGCCACGGCTGATCTGGCGCCGCCTGTCATCACCCAACTGAATGCGACATCGACTCCATGACTGAAGCCGCCACCCCTACCGCCGCGATGAAGGCCGATCCGCGCCTGGAAAGCTATTTTGCCGGCGAGGAGGAGCGGCGCACCGTGACCCGCGCCATGTTCGATCAGGCGGCCGGTGGCTACGACAAGGCCGAGCGGATCACGGCCCTGGGCAGCGGCGCCTGGTATCGGCGCGACGTGTTGCGGCGCAATGGCCTGCGCCGCGGCATGACCTTGCTCGACGTGGCGGCCGGGACCGGCCTGGTGGCCAGCGCCGGCCAGCAGCTGATCGGTCTGGAGGGCCGCTTGCTGGCGCTCGATCCGTCGCCCGGCATGCTCGCCGAACTGCGCAAGAAACTCGATGTCGAGACCATCGAGGCCTACGCCGAGTCGATTCCGCTGCCTGACAATCATGTCGATTTCGTGTCGATGGGCTACGCCCTGCGCCATGTCGGCGATCTCGATCTGGCCTTCGGCGAATACCAGCGCGTGCTGCGGCCGGGCGGTCGCGTCTGCATCATGGAAATCAGCCGGCCGGCCAGCCGACTCGGCCAGTTCCTGCTGCGCGCCTATATCGGCGCGGTGGTCCCCTTCCTCGCCCGCCTGACCGGCAGCCACGCCGACGTCAAACTGCTGTGGCAATACTACGGCGACACCATCGAGGTCGCCCTCGAGTCCGAACACATTCTTGACGCCATGCGCCGGGCGGGTTTTGTCGATGTCGAGTGCTCGATCACCTTCGGCGTCTTTCGCGAGTATCTCGGGCGCAAGCCCTGAGAATCTTTGCCACTTTCGGGCGCTTGCCGCTAGCATGCGCATTTCCGAACTGCTGATTAGCGTCAAGGCCTTACGATGAATACGACCGAGATCTTCCTGATTGCGATGAGCATCATCTTCACCGTGCCGTACCTGATCTGGCGCCTGGGGAAAACCGATTATTACGCGCCGCTCGTCGTCGTCCAGATCATCACCGGCATCCTGCTTGGGCCGGGCATCCTCGGCCGGATCTTTCCCGACTACTACAGCTTCGTGTTCACGCCGGCCGTCATCCAGTCGCTGAATGGCATTGCCTGGTGGGCGGTGATGCTGTTCGTGATGATCGCCGGCATCGAGCTCGACCTGAAAAAAGCCTGGGCGCATCGCCGCGAGAGTTCGATCACCGCCGGCCTGGCGCTCGGTACGCCGTTGCTCTTTGGCTGCGGCGCGGCCGCCGTACTGCTGCTCGGTGACGGCTGGATGGGGCCGCGGGCGATGACCTGGCAGTTCGTGCTCGGCGTTGGCATGGCCTGCGCGGTGACCGCGCTGCCGATCCTGATCCTGCTGATGGAAAAACTGGAAATCCTGCGCCAGCCGATCGGCCAGCGCATCCTGCGCTACGCCAGCCTCGACGACATCGCAATCTGGGGCGTCCTGGCGCTGATCCTGATGGACTGGCAGCGGGTCGGCAAGCAGGCCGCCTTCCTGATCGCCTTTGCCGTCGTCGGCTATATTTTCCGCCAGGTGATGGTCCGCCTGGCCGAGCGTGACCGCTGGTACGTCGCCCTGATCTGGCTGGCCGTCTGTGCCTTCGGCGCCGACTGGGCCGGCCTGCATTTCATGGTCGGCGCCTTCCTGGCCGGCGCGATCATCGAGGCCGAATGGTTCGATCAGGAAAAAATGGACCTGCTGCGCCACCACGTGCTGCTGGTCATCATGCCGGTCTTCTTCCTGAGTACCGGGCTGCGCACCAACTGGGCGCTCGGTGGCGAGACGGTGTTCATTGCCGCCGCGCTGCTATTGGTTGCCTCGATCACCGGCAAGCTGATCGGCGTGCGGCTGGCCGGCCGGATCCTCAACTGGGCGCCCGGCGAGGCGAGCATCATCGGCTGGCTGCTGCAGACCAAGGCGCTGATCATGATCATCTTCGTCAATATCCTGCTCGACAAACAGATCATCACCAGCGAGGCCTTCACTGCGCTGCTGCTGATGGCGGTGGTCAGCACCATGCTCACCGTGCCGCTGGTGGCGCCTAAACTGGCGCGCATCAAGGAACTGATTTTCCGCACCAGCTAATACAAACCTGACGCGCAAAGCGAACCATCAGTAGCGGTAACGGTTCTTTTCCGCTTCGATCTGGCGGAGATAGGCTTTTTCCCGCGCCAACTGCCGTTCCGCTTCGTATTCACGCTGACGTTCGGCAGTGGCTTTTGCCTGTTCTTCGCGCTGCATGGCCCGGCGGGATTCCGCCTCGCTTCGTTCGATATTGCGGCTAACCTGGTTGCCGTAAGCGATATCGCGCTCCCGATTGGCCCGCTCCATCGCCTCATTCCGTTGCCGTTGTTGATCTGCCCGCTCAGCAGCGATACGTTCCTCGGCGGCTTTTCTGGCTTCACTTTCGGCCATTTGGGCGGCCGCGACGGTGCGTTCGGCATCCAGGCGAGCCAGTTCCTGGGCG